>CAZIOR010000008.1:0-24318 GCA_964540925.1 uncultured Gammaproteobacteria bacterium
ATCCATTGTGTTTGATTATATTCATTAATGACAAGTGGAATTAGAGGAACAGAGCCTATTAAAAATGACCAAAAAGAAAGAGTTAGGGTATTGTATTGAGGAATAATTTTTTTAAGAATAAGCGAACCCACAACTGAGAAGAAAGCAGCAAAAACAAAAAATAAATTTCCAGTAATCGATCCGTCTACGCCTTTTGCTAGAACTGGAATTAATACAACGGTTAGTACTCCGACAAAGCTAATTAATGTTCCTATTAAAATTTTTAATCTTAATTTTTCTTTTAAATATAAAACAGAACCGATAATTAAAATTATTGGACTGGCTGAAAGTATTATGGGTGCATTAATACTTGAGGAAAGCTTAAGACCAAAATTAATAAAAGAAATAGTCAATGTGATGCCAGTGATAGAAGAGAGGATTAGTGGAATCCAGTGTCTTACTTTAACTTTAAGCTCTTTTCTAATAAAAAAGAAAACAATTATCGCTGAAATAAAGAATCTCAAAAATACAAAAGTAAAAGGAGGAACTTCTTCTAATGTAATTTTATAAATAGGGAAGGCAGCTCCCCAGATTACATTAGCAACAATTAAAAATAAAATTCCTAGGGTTCTTTGATTATTTAATTTCATTGGGCAGGTTTTCGATTGTTACTTCTTTTTGTTCTCCAGTTTTCATGTTTTTAAGATTTAGTTTATCTGCATTAATAATCAGAACATAAGTAAGCTGTTTTTTATTTGCATATTTTAATTGCTTTTCTAAAGGAGCATCGTCTAAATATATTTCTGCATTTAGACCTTTTACTCTAAGGGAATTAGCTGCTTCTAAAGCTTGTTTTTGTAAATCTGAAGATGCAAAAGCAACTAATACATTTTTAGAATTTAAGTCACCAGGGAATAAATTTAATGCATCCATTGCTTCCAGTAATCTATCAAAACCAAAAGCAAAGCCTACTGCTGGAATTTCTCTACCAGCAAACATACCAATTAAATTGTCGTATCTTCCGCCGCCAGCTACTGACCCTACTTCAAAACCTACAACTTCGACCTCAAAAATAATCCCAGTGTAGTAGTTTAAGCCTCTGGCAAGAGTACTTTCAAATTGAATATTTTCCATATTTATTCCTTGGTTTTTGAGGATTTCAAATATTTCTGTTAGTTTTTCGTTTGGTTTCTGGTTCTCAATTTCTGTTAATGTATTGTCTACTGCTTTCCAATCTTTTTCTTCACCTTTTTCAACTAATTCCTTTAAAACTCCCTCTCTGCCAATTTTCTTGAGCTTATCAATCGCAATTAAAGTAGCTTTAGTATATTTAGATAAAAGAGCTCGGTCATTAATTATTATTTTATATTGTTTAAAACCTAAAGAGTCTAAAGCTTTGGCAACTAAAGCAACTATTTCTGCGTCAGCAATAGGGGAATATGAGCCAACTATGTCTGCATCAACCTGTAGAAACTCTCTGTATCTACCTTTTTGAGTATTTTCTGCTCTAAAAACCGACTGAATTTGGTATCGCTTAAAAGGCATTGGTAAATCATTTTGATATTGAGCAACGACTCTAGAAAGAGGAACAGTTTGATCATAACGCATAGCTACGTTTCGATCACCATTATCTTTGAATTTATACATTAAGCTGTCTCCTTCGTCTCCATATTTACCCATTAAAATTTCTTCATACTCTAGAGTAGGGGTTTCCAAAGGTTCAAAACCATAGGACTCATACACTTTTTTTAAAGTGTCTAAAACATACTGCCTTTTTCTGGCAGCAAGGGGTAGAAAATCACGAAAACCCTTAAGGGTTGCTACGTTTTGCATGAATTAATTTTATCATATGTATTATTTTTTATCAGAAAAAAGTGAGGGATTAATAAAATAGGTTGCGATTTCTTTAATAAGAATAACAGCAATGCCCAAAACTGGAACAACGAATACTGCTCCCATGGCTCCAGCTACTTTGAAGCCAATGATAATTGAAAGAAAAACTATTATTGGATGTAGATTAAAGGCTTTGCCTAAGAGTTTTGGTCCAAAAACATTAAAGACAACTTGTTGGACTGCAATCATAATAACAGCAGTGATTATTGCTTCAAAAGGTGTATTTGGATGGGTAACTAAAACAACAAAAACTGGTGGAATTATGCCGATAAATTGACCAAGAACTGGAATTAAAGTTAAAATTCCAGCAAGTACAGCTGCAAAAGCTGCAAAATCTACACCAAAAACTGTAAGAATTACCCAAGCAGAAATTCCAGCAATTACAGCAAAGATCATTTGTACTCTGAAAAAAGAAGAAAATGATGAATCTATTACTCTTTGCATAAAACGAATGTGTGAATGCCAGCCTTCAGGGGTAACTTTAAAGATTTCGCGATTTATTCTTTCTTTGTCGACTATAAAATAGAATGACAAAATGAGAATTACAAATATATCTACAAAGATGTTAGCTAAAGAGGGGAGAAAGAGAATAAAGCTATCTACAGAATTAGTCGCAACTTTATTCCAAGTTTGAATTGCTTGAGGGTATGAATCTATGAAGCTTGGAATCATTTTAGAGAAAGATTGAAATTCAGTAACTACAGTTGGAATAAGCAGGAATATTCCAGCAGTGATTAAGATTCCGAATGTTGTATAGATGACTAAGGCAGAAAGAGCTTTGGGAAGCTTAGTTAGGGTTGATATGAAATTTACGACTGGTTCTAGAATAAAGCTTAAAAGCCAGGAAAGAAAAATGATAATAATAATATCTGAAAAGTTTCCTAAGAATTGAAAGGCAATTTGTAAAAGATAAATAGATAAGGCAATTATTCCTAATATCGTAAAGATCTTGAATGGAGTATTTTGTTTTTTAATTTCCTCAATCATAAGAAAGCTATAATTCTATTATTTCTTTTTTAGCATTAGAAATCAAGACTAAGCCTTTAGAAGTAAATATTCCTAAATCTTCAATTCTGACACCGCCATAATTTGGTAAATAAATACCAGGTTCAAGTGAAAAGACCTGATTTATTTTTAAAACGTCTTCTGAGTATGGGGAAAGTCTGGGTGATTCATGAACTTCTAAGCCTATTCCATGGCCAAATGAATGAGGAATAGAGGCAAATTTTTGCGATAAAATATGGTTTCTAGCAATTAAATCAATATCTTTAGTTTTAACTTCTTTGTCTTTATTACTATTTATATATTCAATTGCTTTGAACTGAGCTTCTAAAACAGTTTTATAGATTTTTTTAAATTTGTCGGTAGCTGTTCCAAAAAATACGGTTCTAGTCATGTCAGAACAATAACCGTTTACTTTTACGCCAAAATCGAGAAGTACAATTGTATTTCTTTTTAATTTTTTTAGAGTTGGTTTGTGGTGTGGGGAAGCAGAATTTGCTCCAAAAGCAACAATCGGAGCAAAAGATATTTCGGCATTGTTTTGCAGGGCAAATATTTCAATTTTTTTTGCTAGTTCAATTTCGCTAACATTTTGTTTTATTTGTCCCAATATATATTCAAAAACTAAGTCTCCAAGACTTGAAGCAAGTTTTAAATTGTTTAATTCATTTTTTGTTTTAATTTCTCGTAAGACTTCAATCACAGAGTTGTCGTTTTCAAGTTTTATTAACTTTTGTAAAACTTTGTATTCTTTAACATTTAAATCAGTAAGGCTTACAGCTAAACTTTTGATTTTTTCTTTAGCAATAAGTTTTGTTAATACTGTTGCTAAATTTGTATTTTTAGTAATTTCAATAAATTTAAAATCTTTAATCTTTTTAGCTATCTCTGTATATCTTGAATCAGTAATTAAATAATTATTTTTCTTAGTAATTAGTAAAAAAGCCTCGCGTTCAGTATTCGAAAAACCAGCAAAATTAGTTAAATAAAGAATATTAATTGCTTTTGATACAAAAAGAGCATCTGATTTTATAGTGGAAAAAATTAAATTTTTATTCATTTAATTAGTGGACGATTGGAGTAAGTTTTTTGCCACTTCCAGTTGATGGCACAACTGTTGGTTGATTAGGATTTAAATCAATATTTGTGTTTGCTGAAATTTCTGGGAAAAGATAGATCCTTGAAGCAAGTGTTTTGGATTTATCTGTTTTGTTTGGATAGCCGACAACGACTACTGTTTCTCCTAATTCCATTTTTGAAAACCCAGATTTAACTAATTTATTATTTGTATATGCATATGTTTTAGAAATGCTTTCTACATCGATTAAGTTTTTCGCTCCGTTAGCTTTAGCAATTGTAAAAGTGAATTCTTTATCGTCAATTGCAAACACGGCGCCGTTAAAAAAGTTGGGTAGAGCACTGTCCTCAAAAATAACTCTAGCTTGTAGTCTTTGGCTGTCTTTGTTGTATAAGCCTAAGACTGAAATATACATATCTTTTTTAACATCTGATATACCAAATGATTTAGATGCAGAGGAGGTGAATTTAGTTAATTCATCTATGTCTATGAAGCGATTTTCACCATTAATATTTTTAATGGTAATTTGTGTGTCAGAAACATCGGTTACAATCCCATAAATACCTCTTTTTTCAACCAACTTTAAACTAGCAACCTTAGATGCAATTTTGTTTTTTAATTCATCAACTTGAGCTTGAAGGCTGGTGGTAGGTGTTGGTGTGCTAGTTGAAGTTGGTTTTGCAGCAAAAGTAGTACTTGGTAAAAGTACAAAAGTTAAAAGTAATATAAAAAATATTTTTTTCATGTTAAAAATCCTCTGTTGTGTACGAGACAGTTCTTTGAATTGTTTGCGTTTCACCATCTGGAGTCATTGCAATTACTTTAATAAAATTTGTGCCACTACTAATAGTAATATTAGTTACGAAATCTCCCTGTAGGGAAGGTTTAACAATCTCTTCTCCTTCCAGGGTTAAGATTACGACTGTTGCTTCTGGATTAGTTTTTCCAGAAACCCTAACTGTTTTTGAATCAGAGATTGATTCATCTTTTGGTGAATCTACGGTTAAAAATATAGTAGGAGCAAGTGTTGGTGTAGGGGTTTGTGAATCATTTTGAACTGTTTTTGAATCTGGTATTACTTTGGTTGATTGATAAAAGTAAAAAATTATCCCGGCGAATATTAAGCCGATTATAACCATGATAAAGGAAAGTATGATTCTTTCTTGTTTCATAAGCGGTACCCCATAATACGAAAAAAGATTTACCTTGTCAAGAAAATTTCTATATGTTAATATAAACTGCCATGGACATAGCAATACTTTCAAAAGATAGCTTAAAAATTAAGATCAAAAAAACCACTTTAGTAACTGATCCACGTTCAGAAAATCCTAAACAAGATGCAGACGCAATTATTGCAACAGATAAAAACATTGAACCCAAAAGAGTAAGTGAATATAGAGTTTTAATAAATAATGTAGGTGATTATGAGGTGTCAGGGCTTAAAATAGTTGGACAAAAAATTGAAGACAGTATTATTTATACTTTTATTAATGAATCCGTAGAAACGTTATTTGCTAAAGCAAGTGTTTTAGCAAAAATGCCAACAGACAAGATTAAAGATTATTCAGTAGTTGTTGTAAATGTTGATGCAGATTTACCTAATGTAATTACTTCATTTGAGCCAAGAGTAATTGTTTTATATGGGGAAAAGGCAGTTGATGGAGCTAAAAGCTTAGGTAAGGAAGATGCTGCTAAAAGTTCAAAAGTTAGTTTTTCAGAGGATAAATTACCAGAAGAAACAGAGATTTACGTACTGAGCTAGTTTTATATATTGAAAATTGCCTGAATTTCCATTAAAGTCTTTATACTTATGGCAAATCCAAAAACTCCTCCTCAAAATCAAGAAGCAGAGCAAAGTGTCTTAGGTTCAATTTTAATTGATAAGGACGCTATTGGTTTAATCTCCGAACAAATTCATCCTGAAGATTTTTTTAATGATATAAACGGTATTATTTTTGAAGCCATGTTGGCTTTATACGAAGAAAGAAAGCCAATTGATATTTTAACTTTAACTGAAAAATTAAAAAAAATTAGAAATGGAGATAAAGTTGAATCCTCATATTTATCTGAGCTTATTAATGTAGTTCCAACTGCTGCGAATATTGAAGAATATGCAGGTATTATTAAAGAATGCGCAACTAGAAGAGAGCTAATTAGCGCAGGTACAAAAATTGCTGAGGAATCATTTAAAGATGATAATGAAGTTCCACAGTTAATTGATAGAGCAGAAAGTTCAATTTTTGCTATTTCTCAAGGACACAATATTAAAGGCTTTGTGCCAATTAAAGAAAAACTAGCTGAAAGTTTTGACAGAATAGATGAGTTACATAAAAAAGGAGCTGGTTACAGAGGTATCAAAACTGGTTTTACAGATTTAGATAATATTTTATCTGGTATGCAGGAGTCTAATTTAATAATTTTAGCAGCGCGTCCTGGTACTGGAAAAACAGCGATCGTTATTAATATGGCTCAAAATATCGCAATTCAACAGAAAAATCCTGTAGGAATATTTTCTTTGGAAATGAGTCAGGAGGAATTGGTAGACAGGCTTTTAGTTGGTCAAGCTGATGTTGATGCGTGGAGACTTAAAACAGGAAAGCTACAAGAAGCTGATTTTACGAAACTTTCCCAGGCAATGGGGGAGTTAGCTGATGCACCAATTTTTATTGACGATACTCCTGGTATTACGATTTCGGAAATGCGTACCAAAGCAAGAAGATTACAAATGGAGCAAGGAATAAAATTCTTAATTGTTGATTACTTACAGCTTGCAGATCCAGGTAGAAAATATGATAGCCGTGTGCAAGAGGTTGCTATTGTTTCTCAAGGTTTAAAGAATTTAGCTAGAGAATTAAAAATTCCAGTACTTGCAGTATCTCAGTTATCTCGTGCTGTTGAACATAGAGGAGAGAGAAAGCCACAACTTGCAGATTTAAGAGAGTCTGGAGCAATTGAGCAGGATGCAGACGTAGTTATGTTTTTATACAGAACAGATGCAGAGCCAGTAGGAAGTGTTATTCCAACTAAGCTTTCAATTGCAAAACACAGAAATGGTCCAATGGGTGATGTAGATTTACTTTTTAGAGGTGATAGGATAAGATTTTATAGTATGGATCAAAAAAGGGAAGGGGGTGAAGAAAATAATGGATAATCAAAACAATCAACCAGGGGCACCTATGCCAGGAGCACAAGTTCCTCCAGTACAGGAACCAGCTCAACCTGTTATGCCACAACCTGAACCTGTAATGCCACCAGCACCAGAGCCAGGAATGCCAGCAGGTGAGCCAGCTGCTCCAGTCATGCCAACACCAGAACCAGTTCAGCCACAACCTGAACCTGTAATGCCACCAGCACCAGAGCAACCAGCTCAACAGCCAGGTGGATGGACACCTCCACAAGGAGGAGTCGATGGTGGAGCACAAGGTGGTCAGCCAGGAATGTAAATGTAATCTAGTACTAGATTATGATCATAAATTAAACTAATCCCATATTCCAAAGGATTAGTTTAATTTTTTATTGGGAAACAGTTAATTAGCAGAGGTCGTAGCTGATGGGTTAGAGGATTGATAAACAAAATTTCTAACTAAGGACTGATTCTTCTGAGCAACAGTACTTTGAACTCTTAATTCAAACTTGATGTTCCCATTTGGAAGATTATAAATACAAGGATTATTTGTATTGTAATCAGACCAAGCTCCATTATTTACTTTATACGACCAAACTACAGAACAATAATTAGAATCATCGTAGCTTATATTTATACAAACTGGGTTGTCAGTGACTGTTTGATTTTCTGTTGGAGAAGTAATTTCAATTGGGCCAATTTCTTTTTTGCATTGTGAGTTTGTTGGATTTGCAACAGGTGTTGATGTTGGATTATTTTGGGGGACTATGATTACTTTTTCTGTTTGCGTTGGAGTTGGAGTAATGTTACTGTTTTGTTTTGGTTTTAAATTGCTGTAGTTTAAAATGATAACAGAAAGTAGAACCGGGATAGATAAAAGTGCAGTGATAAAATCTAAATGGTTTTTCTTAAAAACTTTTTTAAAATTTTCCCAGAATTTTTTAACTTTTCTTTTGGCAGCAATATGTTTCATTTTATAATGGTGGGCGAAGAGGGAGTCGAACCCTCACAGCCTTGCGACTAGTAGTTTTTGAGACTACCGCGTATGCCATTCCGCCACTCGCCCTTGTTGAGTTTTTGCCTCTATTATTATATACTTTCAGCTATGACACTTCAACAAATTTACGATTTAGCTATTAACATGGGCATAAAGGCAGACCCGAGGGGAGAGGCTCAGGTTAGAAAGAATTTAGATAAGGCTAAAAAAGACTACGAAAAATTATCTACAGACAAGAAAAAATATTTCGATAAAGAATCCCTAACAAATCCATATTCTGATACAAGAATCCACTTTGGAGATCCTAAAACAACGGTTAAAAAAATATTAGTTGGAGTAGATACAGATGCTGCTGAAATTTTACTTGCAGACAGACTAAATCAAAAAGGCGCAAAAATTGATTTAGTAATTGGTCATCATCCAGTTGGAATTTCTCTTGCAGCATTACATGATGTAATGGATTTACAAGTTGATGCTTATGCTCAGATTGGAGTACCAGTTAATGTTGTTGATGCATTAATGAAAGGGAGAATGGATCAGATTAAAAGAAGAATTCATCCAAATAACCACAATCAAATTACCGATGCAGCAAGGCTTTTAAATATGCCACTTATGAACCTACATACAACTTGGGACAATATGGGAGATGAATTTATGAAAGCTTATTTAGCTAAAAAAGAATTTGATACAGTTGAGGAAATAGTTGAGTATTTAATGGAACTTCCTGAGTATCAAGAAGCAGCTAAAGGAAAAAATGCACCTGAAATTGTTGCAGGAGGACCTAAATCTAGAGCTGGTAAGGTTGCAGTATTTTTTACTGGAGGTACAAATCCTTCTAAAGAAGTGTATGCAGAGCTAGCTAAAGCGGGAGTTGGAACCTTAGTTGATATGCATATTCCAGAAGATGCATTAGATGAGCTTAAGAAATTGCATGTGAACGTAATTAATGCAGGACATATGGCCTCTGATTCAATCGGTGCAAATTTATTTTTAGATAAACTAGAGAAACAAGGTATAGAAGTATTAGTTGGAGGAGGACTAATCAGAGTAAAAAGAAAATAATATGACTTCAGTTACAGAGCTTAGAGCAGGTACAATTTTTGAAGAAAACGGTAATCTTTTGCAAGTTTTAGCTTATGAGCACATCAAAATGGGTAGGGGAAGTGCAAATATTAAAGTTAAAGTTAAAAATGTAAGAACTGGTTCTACTACAGAAAAAAGCTTTATTAATGGCGCAAGAGTAAATGTAGTTCAAGTTTTCAAAAGAGATTTACAATATTTATATAAAGATGCTGAAAATGCTTATTTTATGAACCCAATTGATTTTGAACAAGTTGCAATCCCACTTAAGATCATTGGGTCAGATACAGCTTATCTTAAAGAAGGCGAATCAGTTAACGTTAGTTTTTTAGGAGATGAGGCATTATCTTTAAATCTTCCTCCAAAAATGGTTTTCACAGTTATCGAAACCCCACCTGGAGTTAAGGGAAATAGTGCTACAAACGTTTTCAAAGATGCTACACTAGAAAATGGCATAACTGTTAAAGTTCCGCCATTTATTAAAGTAGGGGAAAAGGTAAAAGTAGATACCCGAACCGGAACGTACACAGAAAAAGCCGCATAATATGAGCGAAAATCTTATTCTGAAAACCCTCAAAATAAGGCCATTTTTGTATTTAATAATTTCTGAATTTTTCTCCCAGTTTTCAATGAACCTCTTTAATTTTGTTCTACTAATTATTGTTTTCTCAATCGCTAAATCTAACACAGCTGTTTCTGGAGTAGTTTTGGCCTTCACACTACCTGCAATATTTTTTGGAGTACTTGCAGGAGTTTTTGTAGATAGATGGAACAAAAAAAACGTATTATTTTTAACTAACATTTTAAGAGCGCTTTTAGTTATTGTTTTGGCAATATATCATGGGGATTTAATATTAATTTATCTAATTACTTTTGGCGTTTCTTTAGTTACTCAGTTTTTTATTCCTGCTGAAACTCCAATTATCCCAGTTTTAGTTGAGAAAAAATTACTATTATCAGCTAATGCACTTTTTGGTATGGCAATGTATTCTTCGATCTTTTTTGCCTATGCGCTTTCAGGCGCACTGTTATTTTTAGTTGGTAAGAATAATATGTTTATTTTACTTGCGATTCTTTTTTTAATAGCGGCTTTTTTTGCATCAATAATTAAGATTAAGAAAAAATATGCTCAAAGTCTAGAGAGTAGGGATGTGAGCGTTACTATTTCTCAAGACATTAAAGAAATATTTGGAATTATTTCTAAAACAAAAAATTTATATCACGCGCTTTTTTCTTTAACACTTGCACAACTTCTAATTTATGTACTTGCTGTAATTGGACCAGGTTATGCACAAACTGTTTTAAAAATTAAAGTAGAAAATTTTCCTTTGTTTTTTATAACACCAGCTATCATTGGTATGGCAATTGCAACTGCAATTTTAGGTAGTCTTTCACACAAATCCAGTAAAGCAATTTTAACCCAAATTGGTTTAGTGCTATTGGGAGTTTCAATCTTACTTATGCCATATGGAAATAAAGTAGAATCGAGAGAATTTGTTCAACTTATTAATTTTTATTTACCTCATTTTTTAAGAATTAATGTATTACATATTATGACGGTTTTGGCTTTTGTAATTGGTTTTGCAACTGCTTTTGTTTTTGTTCCAGCTAACACTATCTTGCAAGAGGAGAGTAGTGACGAGGCAAGGGGAAAAATTTATGGATTCTTAAATACTTTTGTCGGACTTGTATCTTTTATTCCAGTTTTGATGGTTGGAAGTTTAGCAGATATAATTGGAGTAAAGGCGGTAATAACAATAATTGGAATTATTGTTTTAGTAATTGCTGGAGTAAGAATATTTATTACCGATAAAAAATAATATGTTAGTAATTTTAATAATTTCATTTTTAATCTTTTTATATAATTTATATTATTTTTCTAAAGAAGATTTTTTAATAGTTAGAAAAGGAATTAGTTTAGAAAAAATTTTTAATACCGCTTTTATTACTGCAGCTGTTGCACTTTTCTTTGCTAGGTTTTTCCATGTTTTGTTTAACCCAAAACCAGCATTCCTAAATATTGTTGGTTTTATAGATTTTCCTTATTTACCAGGACTGTCTATCTTAGGGGGAATGGTTGCTAGTCTTATTTTCCTAACTATTTATTGTAGACATAAAAAATATCCTGTGGGTAAATTTTTAGATTTATTTACTCTTTCATTTATTGGGGTAATGCCACTTGGATTTTTAATGAATTTTGTTTTATCTCTTGCAAAGACAGATTATATTTTCAACCTTTTATTTATTGCAATTATTTTTCTTTCCTTAGTATTTATAAAAATAGTTTATAAATTATCAGAAAAAGGGGAGATAAAAGATGGAAGCTTTTCGTTAATATTTTTAGCAATTTTTTCTTTAATATATTTTCTTATTACGCTATTTGTTGATATTAAAAACTTCTCTTTTAATACTGAGAATATAACTTTGTTTTTTACAATTTTTGCCTCACTAATTCTTCTCGTTAATCACGAAATAATGAATAAGATTTTGGATAAAAAATGAACAGTATAAAAATTATTTATGAAGACGAAAACCTCGTTGTTTTAGATAAACCAGCTGGAATAACAGTTAATACCTCTGACACAACTAAAGATGAAAAAACTGTTCAAGATTTTGTTGCTCAAATTAATCCTCTTAAAGATAGCGAAGATAAGCTTTCCGATTTTTATTTACGAAATGGGATAGTTCATAGAATTGATAAGGAAACTTCTGGAATATTATTAGTTGCTAAAAATAAAGAAGCTTTTGAGAATTTACAACTTCAATTTAAAGAGAGAAGAGTTCATAAAACATACATCGCCTTAGTTCATGGTAAAGTTGTGTCTGATACTGGGGAAATCATTGTTCCGGTCGGTAGGCTTCCTTGGAATAGAAAAAGATTTGGAGTTTTAGCAGGTGGAAAAGATGCAATAACGAGTTATAAAGTAATTGAAAGATTTGAAAAACCCTTTACGCTTTTAGAGCTAAACCCCAAAACAGGTCGAACGCATCAAATCAGAGTTCACCTAAAATATTTTAATCACCCTATTTTTGCAGACTATTTATATGCTGGTCGAAAAACATCAAGAGATGATAGAAAAATTTTAGAGAGAGTTTTTTTACATGCTCATAAAATTTCCTTTGAAAATCCAAAGAGTGGGGAAGTAATGAGCTTTGAGAGTCCTCTTCCTTTTGAATTAGAGCAAACATTAAGCTACGTCAGACATTGACATTAAATTGAAAAATTGAGATCCTATATTAACAGGAGGTGAAAAATCTATGGGCAGTTTCGGCGGTTTTTATAAAGGAGAAAAAAAGAAAGCTAAAAAAGATGGTAAAGCAAAAATGGGGGGCTCAAATGCTCCGGTTTTTGTAATGCCAGAACTTATCTCCAAAAAGAAAAAAGACTATTGATTTAATGAACCACAAAAAAGCAGTGTCAAATAATTTAAGACTGGCAGTTATTTTTATTACTGTTGTAGTTTTTTTTATTTTGTTTTCTGTAGTTCTTAAAGTTGCATTTTTAGTTAAAGAAAGTAAGTTCGATGGGAGTAATAAGTTTAACGTACAAATCATTGATCCTCAAAAAACAGAAATAATTTCCTTTTCTCCAAAAGAAAATTCCATTTCAATTTTAAAAATAAACAGAAGAATCAACGGTGACTTAACGCGAAACTTAGAAGTGCCAATTGATGGAATTGTTGTTTATGATAAAAATTTTAATGATGCAAAAATTACGTCCTCACTTTTATCTGGTTTAGTTTTAGGAAATAAAATTTATAAAATGACAAATTTTGATTTACTGCGTTTAACACTTTTTTCAAGAAAAGTTCAGAAAAGTTCAACTTATATTAAAAATTTTGTTGAAGATTATTCACCGAGTCAAAAATTTAATATTTTATATTTAACTTTCAAAGACCCGTTAATTTTTACTGAAAATCAAAGTATAGAGATAATTAATGCAACAGATGAGTTCGGTTTGGGAAATAAGTTGGCAACATTTATTTCCGCCATTGGAGGTAATGTCATATTTGTAAAAGGAGATAAAAATCAAGATAAATCTAAAATACTTTTTAATGATAAAGAAACATACACCGTAAAAAGACTTAAGTCTGTAATTAATTTTCCTGCAGTAAAAACTGAGGAAAGAGGAGTGGCAGATGTTATAATTATAATTGGAAAAGATTCATTAAAGAATTTAAATTTTTAATATGTTTTTTATTGTAGTAGCTATTATATTTTTATTATCATTTGTACTTGCGCTGAGGTCGCTTAAAAGTTTAAATGACAAGCCAAAAATGGGGCATGTAAAAAAGAGTTTAGATAAACATAGAGTTATTTATCAGTCTTCGGAGTAGGATTCATCATCATCTTCTTTTTCATTTAATTTTCTAGCTTCTTTGCTTACGGTTAAGGAAGATTCACTATTAGATAAGAAAGAAGGATTTTCTTTAAATCTTGAGCTTTTTTTAATTTCTTTAATAAAAATGCTGACCTTGTGTGTTGAAGCAGATTTTACAAAAGCATCGTAAGTGCATCCACCCTTCATAAATTTAATAAGTCTTTTGGCAATATCATCAGGTAAAACGCCTATATATTGAGTTCCATCTTCTACAAAGATTTTAAGTCTTTTAACAGTAAGGGTAAGTGATTTTCCAGTTCTCAAGCCCTCAATAATTTTAGGTTGAGCTGTATTTATAAGTTCAATAACTTTTGTTTTGCCAGGTTCTTCAAGAAAATTATTATTGATTCTGTATTCAGATGGGTCAGTTTCCTTAATGTTTTTTTCTTTAAGTTTTTTTAAGTTTCTTAGAGCAATTGAGTTTAAAGGATCAATGTCGACAACTTTTTGATAAGCTGATTTGGCTTCTTTTAATTTGCCAACAATAGTGTAGGCAAGTGCGAGTCTATTTAGCGCATCAATATCTTGAGGATTTTCTTTAACTAAGTCTTTATTTAAGCTAATTGCTTCTGTCCAATTTCCTTCTAATGCGGTTTGTATTGCTTGGTTTTTAAGTGTCATTTTTAAGTCCGTTTAATGAGAAATTTTAACTTAAATTTATTGCAAAAGTCAATAGAGAAAAGGTATAATATGTAGGTTTATGAGCGGTCATTCGAAGTGGGCAACCATTAAAAGACAAAAAGGATTAAATGATAAAAAAAGAGGAGCAACATTCACCAAGCTTTCTAATGCGATCACCATTGCAGTTAAGCAGGGTGGGGGAATTGGTGATCCAGATCAAAACTTCAGATTAAGACTTGCAGTTGATGCTGCAAGAGCCTCAAATATGCCAAAGGAAAATATTGAAAGAGCGATTAAACGCGCTCAAGGCAAAGACATGGGGGAAATCACTGAAGTAATTTATGAAGGATTTGCTCCGGGTGGTGTTTCAGTTATGATTGAAGCGGCAACTGACAATTCAGCTAGAACTACTTCAGAAGTTAAAAATATTTTCTCAAAACATGCTGGTTCATTTGGTCAACCAGGTTCAGTAGCTTACCAATTTAAGCAAATTGGAAAGATTGCTGTATTAAAAAATGGTAAAAGTTTTGATGATATTTTTGCAATTGCACTTGATGCTGGAGCAGAGGATATTAAGGATATAGAAGACGAAGTCTTTATTGATACTTTAGTTGCTGATTTATATAAAGTTAAAACTGCTTTGGAGCAAGCAGGTTTAAGTATAGTGTCTGCAGAGTTGGTTAGAGAACCAGTAGTTGGAATGGAAGTAAATGATGATGAGACACTTTCTAAGGTTGATGCTTTTGTAACTCTTCTCGAAGAATTAGACGACGTACAAAAAGTATATACAAATTTAGCTTAATTTATGATTTTTTCCAAAAAACTTCCCGGAAAACAGTTTACAAAATCTAAGCCTAAAATATTAAATTCCTTACTTAATTTTATTACCAATAAAAGGCAAAAGTTTATTCTTTCTGTTGCAATACTTTCAGTAGGACTTTTTATTGCAGAATATGTACTGGGGAAGTCAGGTATCATAATGGTTATTTCTTTGTCTTTTTTAACCTCACTTTTCTTATATTTGTCATTAAGAGAGGATTTTAAAGAAGGTTTTACCTTGCAAGTTTTAATTCTACCTTTTTTCTATAGCTTGGCGATTGGGCTTTTCTATTTACTAGTTCCTGCAAGGCTCTTAACTAGGGTAGGAATGACCTTTTTGTATTCTCTGGGACTTTATTCATTATTTTTGTCTGAAAACATTTTCGCGGTTTCTACAATTCGTACTATTCAGCTTTTGTCGGGTGCAAGAACAGTTACGTTAGTAATAACACTTTTGTCATATTTTTTTCTTTCTAATGTTGTTTTCTCATTCCATATTAATGTTTTCGTAACACTACTTTTAGTGTTTATTTACACCTTTGCAATTGTTTTACAGTCTATTTGGTCTTACACGCTAGAGAGAAAATTTTTCTCTGATGTCTTTTGGGTTTTAACTTTGTCCATCTGTCTAGTAGAGGTAGCAGCTTTTCTGTGGTTTAATTTAGCCAGTCCAACAGTTATAGCGCTCTTCTTAACCTCTATATTTTATGTTGTTCTAGGCCTATCACATGTTTGGTTTGAGAAACGACTTTTTAGAGGAGTAATAATAGAATATTTCTGGGTTACAGTTATTTCCTTTCTCTTTTTGATCTTCTTTTCAGGCTTGATTTAGCTTCTTGAACTACTAAAACCTATAGTATATAATACCCAAAATGCGAGAAAGAGATGTTAAAAGTTTTTTTGTTGGTGAGCCTCAGCCTTTAGCTACAGACACAGAAAAAGTTGGGCTTTTAGTTGCTGCTGGATTAGAGTGGGGACAATATGGAGAATTAGTTGGAAAGAGACGTAGAGCCGTGAATAATATCGCTCGAACAATACTTCTTAATCAATCTTTATTAGGAATACCAATGCCTTTAGTTATTAGTGGTCCTGGGTCTTTTGAGAATAAGAGTAGAGAAACCGTAAATTATTTGGCTTTTACGACCTTTGTTGAGGGTAGACCAATTATTGTATTGTCTAAGCCATTTTTAAAAGCACATACAGAACCAGATAAATACGGTAATGACATGGACTTAAGAGACATTACGATTAATGAAGTAATAGCCCATGAATGTTTTCATATAAAGCAAGAACAGGAAACTCCTTGGAAATTAGGTCAAGACACAGAAAGAGCAAATGTTACAAAATCAACATGGCAAACAGCTAGAAGTGAAAGGGCTGCAAAAAAATATGCACAAGTTTTTGAAGGAGAAAGAACAAGATTGCAAAGAGAGAGGAATACTCTTATATTTTTTCGAGATATGGGTATTGATCCAACTGGAATTTTAGATTCAGTAGATCAAATAGCAGCTGCAGCCTCAGATATTCCAAAAACTTAGCCTCATTTAGCCTCAAAATATTTACATAAACCATGGCTAGGGAAGAGAAGTAGGGGTAGTTAGGGTCGGGAATTGAATGATATAGTTTGATACAGATGATACAGTTTGATATAGTATTTAAATATATCCCATAATAATTATAGGACTAAAATGTGGATATCTTGTATCTATTTTCACGGGATTTTTGAGGCTAAGCCTCGACTTTTCACGACATAGATAGCCTCAGTATAGGCTACTTCACGCATAACCAAGGCTAAATGCTTAGTAATACGAAAAAAACTCGAACGCCTTTTTGGATATAGAGCACCCTAATAAGGGATGTGCTAATCTATTAATATTTAGCCTCAAAAATTAACGATTAGATTGATTTGACAATCTAAATTACGACATGGTCTAACATACCCGAGGAGAGACCCTTATGTGTATTCGGGAAAATAAAAAATAATATGTCCTAGGTCACTACAGAGGAAGAGTTTAAGTATTTCCTTAGGAGAATAAAGAGTCATTTATCTCCCTTAACTAGTCGTAGTCAATTTTTAAGTCCCTAAGACCCCTAGGAAAGAGAAATTGATTATGTCGCACAATAATACTTTTACGACGTCACTCGTGGCTAAAACCCGGGAGAAGTGGTCTTTTTTCAATTGGTTTTCAACGAATATTTTTGTAAATGTTTACATGCAGTATCGTCTTCTTATATTTATTGCTCCATTTTTCCCCAGGTCTATAATCTATATATGTCCCCTACTATAGGTTTCATATTTATTTTAAAAATGAAGCTAATTGAAGCTAAAATTTAACAACTATTAGCATTCTCCAGCTTTGGAGGAGTGAATTTTTATATTTGTTCTCTAAAGAAGGCTTCTAAATTGGCTCTAGCGTCTGGATTTGAAGTTTTTAAAGCAATCTCGCGTGTACCTAGTCTTATTCCTTCAGTGACTAAATTATGCGAGCCCCAAAGAGCTACTTGATCAGTTACTAAACCTTTAGCGCGATTTTTTCCATTAGTAAAATGAATTTTTGGACTAATTTTAAGTTTTTTAAATTTTTTCTCATTTAATCTTTGGATTAAGTATGAATGTAAGCCTGTTAGATTTACGGCTTTAGTGGTTGCTATATCTACAGCTAGGTCTCTACGTAAGGCGCGTGTAAGGGCGTCTAATAGTTGATCTCCGGGTAAATGAGTCAATGCTAGTTTTATATATTCTTCGGCGCTATCTACGGCTTCCACAGCACTATCATAAATGGCTGATTTACCAGGCTTACCTGAATCTACGATTAAGGTTGTTTCTGATGTTAATTGTTCCTTGAAATCTGGTCTCGTAGAGTCTTTGGGTAATTCTAATTCTTCAGCGACAGGTTTAACAATTGCAGGATCAGTTATTTTAAAGGTAAATCCGGCACGATGATAAAATGAGTCATCATCGTAATTTAGATTGCCTAGGTATAGGGTTGAATCACCAACAACTATGCCTTTAACATGATCAGCTCCGGTTAAAGGGAAAAGAAGTCTTCTGAGTGAGACTTGTGGGCTGAATTCAAATTGAATGCTTGGGTCTTCTATTAAGTCGCTAAACATTGCAGCGTTAATATCTTTTTTAAGTTTGAGTTGTTCAATTTTTGCAAGTCCTGGTATGCCTGGTAAGGCTGATATTACAAAGCTTGGAAGTTCGCCAGTAGCGTAAAGAGAAATAGGATCGCAAACTAGCTTAGGAGTTGCGCCGCGTTTGGCTGCTTGAGCTGCTATGTCAATAATCCCTTCCATAGCCTTGCCGTCAGCCATAACCATACCTTTTACTAGTAATCTTTGACCTTGACTAATTTCTTGTGCTTCTTGTCTCAGATCAGAAAGCAAAGCTGGTCCACCGGAAATTAATCTGAAATTTTCAGGATTTATGTGCGCTCTTGGTCTTTCCATAATTGTAGATTGGATTAATAATCAGCTGCGGTAAAGCTATTATGTTTTCCTTCAAATACGTAGCACATGATGTCTTTTAATTGTTGCTTGGGAGTTTCACTCCAAGGTGAATTTAAATATGATTTTACTTGGGCGCATGGAAAAGCTGCGGTTTGTTCGCCATGACCTGCGTCAAATACGATAACAGGTTTTACCATAGTGTCTTTGGGTAATATTCCAGCTTCACTTACTCCCGTTGGTCCGTCGCCAATAAAGCCAACGACAACAGGTACATCTCTATTTGTCATAATTAAAGTATAACCTCTGCCATCTGTAGGTTTTTTCTCAATAAGTTCTTTTCTAAGGGTTTCTGGGCCTGGAAAATTTCCACCACAAGCGAGTAAAGCTGTAGCTGCACATGCTGCTAAAGCAGGTTTTTCAAGTCTTCTAGCGGTTTGTCTGATTGCTTCTAATGTAACTCTAGGTCTTTCCATGAGTTTAATTATATGATAACTATAGGTTATATGTCAAGCAACTTGACAGCTATATTCTCTATGTCGCATAATAAAAATAGATGCAAAACGAACTGCCTGGTTTAATCGATCAATTCTTAGAGTACATGGAGATTGAAAAGAATTGTTCAAAGCTAACTCTGCGTGATTATAGGCACTACTTAGAGGTTTTTGCAAATTGGTTTTCTACTACACAGCAAGGAAAAACCGTTGAAGATTTAGATCTTTCTCTTATTCGAAAATACCGTGTTTTCCTAGCTAACAAGGCTGATCCTAAGGGTCAAACGATGCAACGTGTGACTCAAAATTATTATGTTATCGCCCTTCGTTCATTCCTTAGGTTCTTAATTAAAAATGACTTCAAAACCCTTGAGCCTTCTAAGATTGATCTGCCTAAGACTGAATCTAGGAACCTAAAATTTCTAGATAAAGATCAGGTTGATCGTTTAGTTACGGCTGCAGATACCTCTAAAGAAGAAGGTCTTAGAGACAGAGCTATCATGGAACTTTTATTCTCAACTGGCCTTAGGGTTTCAGAATTAGTTAGTTTAGACGTGGATAAGATCAATTTTGAGCGTAGAGAGTTCGGTGTTATAGGTAAAGGAAAACGATTAAGATTAGTGTTCATTTCTGATCGAGCAGCAGATTGGGTCAAGAGATATATAGATACAAGAAAAGATCAATTTAAGCCTTTATTTATTCGTTACTCTGGAAGAGTTGAGGAAATTGATAATGGAGAGCGTATGCGACTTACTGTTAGGAGTATTGAAAGGATAGTCAAGAAATATGTTCAAAAAGCGAGGATTCCCGTTAATGCAACGGTCCATACGCTTCGACATAGTTTTGCTACTGACCTACTTCATAATGGAGCTGATCTTCGTAGTGTTCAAGAAATGCTGGGACATAAGAATATTGCAACAACTCAGATCTATACCCACATCACCAATCCTCAACTTAGAGATACTCATAAAAGTTACCACAGCGGAAATAAGTAGATTAAAGTTTTTTAAGTGAGGCTACTATACTATCTGCTTCTGGAAATACAATTGCATTTTTGTCTGGCGTACCAGGAGTAGTTAGCGAGATTCCCCCAAAGCTAGTTGGAGATCCAAATGATCCGTCAGTATTGTTTTTTTGACAATATGTATATGAATTTGGTCCGCTATCATTTTGACCTCTTCTAAAAATAAAGCCATTAGTATTAGTTACTTCTACAAATGAGCTAAATGTTTGTGCCATAGGGGTATCTTCATCTCCTGGATAAAGGCATCCGCCTCCCCCACCTGCAAATTGATATAAAACTAGATTGTAACCAAGTTTAGATAAAGTTAATTTATCCATATTTTCTCCTTGTTCGCGTTGCGAAGTCCAGCCTTCAGGAAGACTTAAAGAGTATTTATTGAATACGAGTACTCCTCCAGCCTCAACTGATTTAGAGGTTGTGCTGGTTGGCGATGGTGTCTCTGCGCTAACAAAAGGAGTAGGGCTTACTGAGGTCATCATTTCAGTCTTATTTACATTTGATTTAGCGCCAAAATAATATGCTCCTCCTGCAATTACTAAGACTAAAATTAAGATAGAGATAATGCCAAGTAGATATTTCATCAATATGTTTCGTAATAGATAGTTACTCCAACAGTTACTTTATTTTGTCCTGGTGTAATGCTGGTTGAATCTAGGCTTGGTTCGCTTTTTTGTGCGCTCATAAAAATAGGTTGTGGATTTGTGCCTGAAGAAACTACGTTAATAATCTTACCAAGCTTAATTCCTGCTGAATTAGCTAAAAATTGAGCCTGAGTTTTTGCCTTTGTAACAGCCATTTCGGTTGCTTCTTTTTCTAGTTTTTCTTGAAGATCCTTAGAGAAAGTAAAGTTAGCAGCGCTAACTAAATTTGCTCCATCCTTAGTAACTAAATCCGTAATCTTATTTACATCATTTATTTTGACATTAATTTCTAGATTTTGTGTTACTTCAAATCCGTTAGAACTTGGTCTAGTTGGTACAGATAACTCTACTCCTCCAGTATAATTCGGATTTACAGAATAGTTAGTAGTTTTAATATCCTCTTCCTTTATTCCCTGAGCCTTTAAATCAGCAATTAGCTTGTTAGATACAGTATTTACTTGTTTTTGTGCCTCCTCAACGGTTGTGGCTTGTTTAGTGACACCAGCATAGACTATGGCTTGATCAGGCGCAGCTGCGACTTCAGCGTTTCCTGAAGCTGAGAAAAGATCTGTTTTAGTGGTGTTAACGTTATTTACATAAAAAGGAATTGGGCCAAAAACTTTTGTGTAGATTAAAAGTAGAACAAAAAAAGTTGCAATTGTTACTATTGGAGTTTTAAATTGGTTCCAGAAACTTTGCACATTTTTATCTTACCTTTTTATTTTTAAACTGTCAATTACATTGACAAATAAGGCTAAATAAGTTAAATTAGCGCCTATGGCAATTAACAGATTTGAAACATTAAACCGGCACGAGCTACCTATTCAGGCAGTTTTGATTGATGATGTTGATCCATTTGAGGTAAGCATTCCGGTTCATTTATCAATTCTTACTGCGCTTGTAGAAAGGGGTCCCGTAATTAGTAGATTAGCTCAAGATCAAAGAGTATTAAAAGGGGCTCATGGAGTAGTAAGTACATGGTATAACGAAGATATAGAATATCATTTGGATTCTCTAGATTCTGCTGAGAGGGCTATTGCTGCAGCTGAATGGGTTAATTACTTGAGATTTAGTCCTGATTGGACGCTTAGCTCTGCGCGAGGAGTTGAATTATTGGATTTGGTTTTTAGAAACGGACCAAGAACGGATTATATAAAATATACTAGAAAACCTAATGTATTTTTAAATATGAGAAAAGAAGACGGAAAATATCTTTCTACAGATGACATAGATGGTTCTAAATCAGAAGTTGTTTCCAGGATACCTGGGCTCACAGATGTTGTAGCCATGGATCCTCAGAAAATGTGTCAATATGGTTTTGAAGCTCCAGGGGTTAAGGCTGATCAGCAAGTAAATTATAAAGTTGTTGGGACTGGTTTTAAATCTGATTTACTCACTGGTTCTTTAGCTATCCCAAGAGCATTTGCATTAAGAGATTATGCTGTTTTTTATCAAAACCGACTTCTTGAACATAGAGCATTGGCTTTTAATTAGAAGCTTAGAGCAAGAGTTAATTTAAATTTATTTATTTAGATTTTCTGAGGCTTCAACTAGATTTTGCATCAGTAAGGCCACATTTACAGGCCCAACTCCACCGGGTGTTGATGTATAAAAACTGGCAGTGTTTTCAATTTCTACTTGGTCATAATCTCCTTTTAATTTCCCATCCTCGGTATGCATTCCTACTCCAATTAAAATTACTCCTGGTTTTATGTTTCCTTGATGAAGTATTTCTTTTCCAACAGCGGAAATAATGATATCTGCTTGTCTAAATATTTCATCTTTGTTTTCTGTTTGACTATCTACATTAATTGTTCTAATGTTTCTCTTTGCAAAAAAAACTCTAATTGGTTGTCCTGCTGTGATTCCCCTACCGGCGATGACAATATTTTTACTATCTAAGTTTGTGTTGCCTAAAACTTTTTCTAAAAGCTTAAAAACGGCTAGGGCTACGGGAGTATTAAATGGAGATTTTGTGTTAAATCCATCAACATCTTTTTGGGTAATAACTGCTTCAGAAATTGTTTGTTCATCAAACTGACTTGGCATTGGTCTTTGGACAATTATTCCGTTAACTGTAGGGTCGTTATTTAGTTTTTCAATTAAATCATAGACAGATTTTTGATCAATTGTCTCCTCAAATCTTTTAATAGTAATCATTGCGCCAATATATTCAGCTTTTAATAGTTTTTGTTTTAAGTAACTTTCTGTCTGCGGATTATTACCAAAAGTAATAATATACATATGAGGTACTATAGCTCTAGTTTTTAAATTAATTACTCTTTCTTTTAAGTCATCGAGTATTTCTTGCGCAAAGGCTTTTCCATCTATTTTCATATAAGTATTATACTATATTTAGCTTCGATTTTATTCTTCGATGCAAGCTGCGGAGGCTACGTGGTCACCTGATTTAGAAAATCTCATTAAAATAACACCCTGAGTGGCACGGGACAATGCTGGAATATCATCCATACTAAGCTTTACAATTTGACCTTTTTGAGATGTAATGATTACTTCTTTGCTGTTTTCTGGAACTACTTGAGAGTAAGCAATCTTGCCTGTTTTAGTTGTAACTTCTGCTACTTTTACTCCTTGTCCTCCTCTACCCTGTTTAGGAAACTGATCAACTGCAGTTTTCTTACCATAACCGTTTTCCATAATAGTTAGAGCAAAAGCTTTTGATCCTTTATTAACAATATCCATTTGGATAACCTCATCGTCTTTACCAATTAAGATTCCTCTTACTCCCATGGTGTTTCTACCCATAGGTCTTACTTGTTCTTGAGCAAATCTAATTGATTTACCATTTCTAGTGATAAGCAAGATTTCATCGTCATCTGTTGTTAATTTGCTCCAAACAAGCTCATCGCCTTTATCGAGCTTAATAGCAGCGATTCCAGATTTTCTGATGTTTTCAAATTCAGATAATTTACTCTTTTTAACCGTACCGTTTCTAGTTGTTAAGAAGACATAGGTTGATTTATCATTTTTGCCATATGAAACAAAAGCTTCAACTTTTTCTCCAGCTTCAATATTTAAGAGATTAACAATAGCTGTACCTTTACTTGTTCTTGAGCTTTCTGGAATTTCATAAGCTTTGGTTTGATAAACTTTACCTTTATTAGTAAAGAACAAAAGATTGTCATGGGTTTGAGCAGATTTAATATCGGCAATCATGTCCTCTTCTTTAGTAGTCATGCCGATTATTCCTTTACCGCCTCTTTGTTGGGTTTTAAAGCTTTGTGAACTTTGTCTTTTAATGTATCCCGTCTGAGTGATAGTTATAACTGTTGCTTCATTTGGAATTAAATCTTCCTCTGAGAATTCTCCAAGTTTTCCTTTATATACCTTGGTTCTTCTTGGGTCATTATATTTTTCTTTTAGTTTAGCAAGTTCATCTTTAATAACGACTAAAATTTTAGCTGGATGAGCTAGTAAATCCTCAAGGTAAGCAATGAGCTCTTTAACCATTTGATATTCTTCTTCAATTTTCTGTCTTTCAAGTGCTGCAAGTCTTCTTAATTGTAAATCCAAAATTGCAGTTGCTTGAAGTTCAGACAATTTAAATCTTGTCATTAAATTATTTTTGGCATCATCTTGGGTTTTGCTTTCTCTAATGGTTTTGATAACAGCATCTAAATTATCAACTGCGATTTTAAGACCTTCTAAAATGTGAAGTCTTGCTTTAGCTTGTTTTAATTCAAATTCGCTTCTTCTTTTAACAACTAAATATCT
>CAZIOR010000009.1:0-4559 GCA_964540925.1 uncultured Gammaproteobacteria bacterium
AGATCGATGCCAATTCTTTTTGAAAGCGCCATAAGTGTATCAAAATATACTATTTGTATATCAAAATTGAGGTTTAGCCTCAATAATTCGATTATAACATTGTCGTACTTACTTGCAAGTGGTAGTATCACGCGATATACTAAATCAATGAATAAGCAAATAGGCATATCACTGGGAATTTTGCTTGCAATAATTTTAGCAACCGCAGGAATCATTTTTTACGGCAAAGGCTACAGACTAAACCTAACCCAAGGATCAGCAGGAATCGCTGGAACAGGTCTTTTGGTTACTACTAGTTCTCCAGATGGAGCCCAAGTATTTATAAATGGTCACCTAACTACTGCAACTGACAACACTATTAATTTAAACCCTGGAGATTATGATGTAAAAATCTTTAAAGAAGGCTATTTCCCCTGGGAAAAACATATTACCATTAAAAAAGAAGTAGTATCTAAAGCAGATGCTTTACTTATCCCAAATGCTCCAAAACTAGAAAGTATTACTAATATTGGAGTTCAAAACCCAATAATTGACCCTACTGGAACAAAGATTGCTTACCTTGTTGCTTCCCAATCTGCTGTGAAAAACGGAATTTATGTTTTAGACATGAGCCTAAGACCAATTTTAACTCTACAAAGCTCATCTAGTCAGATTGCTACAGATACAATTAACACATTTTCACAAAGTACCCTTAAATGGTCTCCTGATAGCAAGCAAATGATTGCCTCCATAAACAATGGTTTTCACACTGAATATCTACTTAATTCATCTACTTTAAATACTGCTCCACAAGACGTTACAGAGACTCTGGGAACTGTAAATACAGCTTGGACAAAACTTAAAGATGAAAAGCAAAAAGCTCAGATGGATAGCTTAAAAAGACCACTTAGAAAAATTGTGACTGAGAATTTTAATATTCTAGAATGGTCTGATGATGAAACTAAAATTCTTTATGTCGCTTCTAAGTCAGCAACTCTTCCTCAAGTCATAATTCCAGCTTTAATTGGCACAGATTCAACTCCAGAAGTAAGAGATATTGAAAAGGATTCAGTTTATGTTTATGACATTAAAGAAGACAGAAACTACAAAATCTTAGATAACTTAACTACTAAAATTGAGGATCAAAGAGAGATTATGTTCTCACCTGACTCAAAACATTTAATCTATGTTCATGATGCGAGAATTGATATTATGGAATATGATAAAGCTAATCAAACAACTATTTATGCTGGTCCTTTTGAAGGTAATTTTGTCTTCCCATGGCCAGATGCAACAAGAATTGTAATCCTTACTAATCTTGGTAACCCTCTTAATTCTCCAAATCTCTATACAATCAGCTTAAAATAACTTGAGATTTAAGGTATTATAGGATATAATTTAGCCATGGGAAAACCTGAATTTGGACAATCTGCACTACACCGAGCCAAAGTTGAAATAATTCAACCTGTGCACACTGATCAAAGAAGACAAATTATTGAGTTTTATGATCAAATGGCTCCTAGATTTGGTAATTTAAGGTTAATTAGAATTAATAGTTCTAGCGAAGGGTTTGTGTTGGGTCAACATTACCATTTAGACACAGAACTATTCTTTTTAGGTAGAGGTGCAATCGATCAACTTATCTTATCAGATCCAGCAACGCACGAACAAAGAAGGTTTAGTAATTTAGGACCAGATACTTTAATTGAACTTCCAGCAAGAGTCGCTCATACTTTTCTTTTTAGAGAACCATCAGATTTATGGGCAGCCAATGAAAACCCACATGATCCAAGCAATTTTGTACCTTATCAAGTAGATCTATCTAGATAAATATTATTTTGGAGTTGCGAAGACCAAAAGTCTTTGCCAAGTAGTTCCTGGAGGCCAACAAGTTTGTAAAATTAATTGCTCTACCCCACTTGACTGAGCATTAACAATGCTTTCCACATTAGAAGAATCAACTACTTTTGAATCATTAATTATATAGTCATATCTTTTACCCTGAAAAAACATTATTACTTCATCGCCTTTTTTCAAATCTTTAAGAAGATAAAAAATTGCATTATATCTTCCTACATCCCAAAAATTATCTGTAGAATGAGCAAATAAATAGGTGTTACCAAGATGTCCTGGGAAAACCGTACCCTTAGCATGCGCAACTCCCTGCATTAAGATTGGTAAAAATTCTTCCTCATTTGCTGGATCTATATTGGGAAATACTTTAGCACTAGCTCCAATTTTAGGAATAACAATACTAAAATCCGTATCCTTAGGAGTAAGTATTTGCTCTTTTGCTCCCAGTAAAACATCAGTAAAGCTTTCAACACCTTTAGTTTTAGATGTCTTAGGCTTAACAATTGGCTGGAGAGATGCTTTATTATTTAAATCAACAAAAGATGGTTTTATGGTCTCTTTAGCTTCAACTACATACCTTACACCTCTTGCTTTAGCAATTTGATAATTAACTTCAAAATATATTGCAGGTCCAAAAGTGGAAAGAATACCAAAAATGGCAAAAAGTACCAAAAAGTTTCCTATGGTACGTAAAATGAGAAATTTAATAATTTCAGTTTTTTTCACTTGTGCCCTCGAAGGGAATTGAACCTCTATCTTACCCTTAGGACGGGTCTGCTCTATCCGTTGAGCTACGAGGGCTACTCATATATTTTACCATAGATTATACTTTTCTACTCTTTACATAAAAGCATTTTGAAGCTATAATTCCCGAAATATGAAATCAATAATTGAATCACCGATAATTATGCCTTTCATGGATCTTGCAGCCAGTAGAGATCAGCATGACATTAGACAGTTTGCCGGCAAAGTTGGTGCATCTCAAATACCAGATGCATTAGTTTTTACTGATGAAAACATGATTCAACTTAGACCCGAAACCTATGCAGTTTTCGCCGAGCCAGAAGAATACAGACCACAAAGCATAGATCTTAAACACTCTATGCTTCTAGATTTCAGAACCCATGCAACTATTATATTACCCTCTCTTAACCTATGGACACCAGGTCAATTGATAGAATCGTTAACTCTAAAAGCAGGACACATGAGCTTTGGATTAATTGAAAGGTTAAATGCATCAAATGCAGTCTTAAAAGCTCACCGCCAAGCATATCAACTTAGACACAGATAAAAAGGTTTTACCTCTTGAAAATTAGTTTACAAAATGCGATTATAAATCTCATGGACACTCCTCAAAAACTAACAAAAGCAGAAAAAAGAGAACTTCGAAAACTTGAATGGCAACAAGAAGCTGAAAAAGCTAGACAAATGGAACAGTACAAAAAAATTGGTCTTTGGGCAACTGTTGGAATAGTAATTGTTTTAGGAATTATTGGCCTTGCTTGGCTAGTTAATTCCCCATCGGGGACACAAGTTAGCTCAATTACAGCACCTGCTCCTTCTAAAAAAGACATTTTCACAACTGGTAATCCTAAAGCCAAGGTTGTAATTACTGAATATGGAGATTTTCAATGCCCAGCCTGCAAATCATATCATGAAACAGTTACTACTCCTCTTTTAAATGAAATGGGAGACAAGGTATATTTTGTCTATCGCTATTTTCCTTTAGTTAATATTCATCAAAATGCAAGAATTAGTGCGCAAGCAGGCTACGCAGCATATAAGCAAAATAAATTCTGGGAAATGTATGCCACTTTATATGAAAATCAAAATGATTGGGCGGAAGGACCAGATGCAAAAAGTGTATTTGTAAACTATGCCCAAAAAATTGGCCTAGATACAACTAAATTCTTAAAAGATATGGAGTCAAACGAAGCAAAGAAATTTGTTGATGACTCACTCGCTGATGCAAATAGCCTTGGACTTCAATCAACACCTAGCTTTTTTATTAATGGTAAAAAAATGCCTAGCGTAAATAACTATCAAGAATTTAAAAATCTAGTTGAAGACGCATTAAAAAATGAAACTACAAAATAGTAAATTAATTTTCTTAGCTTTACTCACAGCCATTGTTGGCTTTTTGGACTCTACATATTTAACAATTCAACATTATAAAAATGTAATTCCACCTTGTACTACGACGGGCTGTGAAAAAGTATTAACAAGTGAATATTCTGTTATCTTTGGTGTTCCTTTAGCCCTTTTTGGTAGCTTTTTTTATCTTACCGTTATAATTCTTTCTCTAGTACTCTTAACTAGCTTTAGAAGAATACTTTTGCAAATCTTTTATCTATTCGCAATTACTGGAGTTATTGTTTCTTTATATCTTTTAGGCCTTCAAGCTTTAGTTATTAAAAGTTTTTGTCAGTATTGCCTACTCTCCTGCGCTACTTCAACAATAATTTTTATCTTAGCTTTCTTAGATATCTATCAAGCTAAAAAATCTAAAAAAGATCCTATTGACTCAGATAAGGAATAATATTAGAATTCCCAAATACCTGCCTCTTAATTTATGACACCAAGAATTGAAATAGTAAAAAGTAAACCCTCAGAACCTCTTACGCCTGGACAAGGAGCATTTTTACTTATGGTATCTGTTCTTAGTAAACATCCAGAACTAGGCAGACCTAAAAGCCGCACAGAAGACAGATTTGGAACAATCCTTA
>CAZIOR010000009.1:4659-6044 GCA_964540925.1 uncultured Gammaproteobacteria bacterium
CGAGGACACAGCCTATTACTTGAACATATGGTTGAGAAACCAGATTCAATTTTTACACAGTTTTTAACTCCAGAGGCACCAAAAGTACTTGCAAATGGAGCATTTTGGGAAGAGCTTGGGTACGCACATAATCCCTTAAGAGTTGAGGGGATATTAAGAGATCATACCGGAGATTTAGATCCAGCACTTGCTTCTCAATTTATTCCACTTTATGAAAGAAATAGAAAGCTAACAACATCTTCACCTACTAAAATAGAAACAGACATGAAGCCTTTTACCACAGAGGGACTTATGACTTACCTAGCCTTTATTAAAACTGTTTCAAGGCAAACTGATTCAGATGGAAACCCGGCAGTTAAACCAGAATTAGTAGATCAATTAATTACTCCCTTCTTATTAGGTACACTTGCTCAACATCCAGATGATCCTGACTCATTAAAATTTCAAACAAGATATGATTTTGATCATGATAAAGAAATTCCACCAGAAATACCTTATTATCAAATATTCAAGGATGGATTAGTCAGGGCTTCTATTGCGCGCTCCCAAAGAACTCAAAACATTCTAGGAATTAGACTATCTCAAATGCTAGGAGAAAAATGGGGAGAAGGACCGGGACCAGAGTCTGCACTATATGTCCTAGATCAAATGCAAGAAAACGCAGCGGTAGTTATGAGAGCAACACTTGAAGCCCTACTTAAAGAAGATCCATCAGTCGCAAATCGCGATAACCTCGCTGAAATGCTTGATAATATGAGCGGGATGCATCCAATTGCAGAAGTAGGGGTATACATATTAGACGAAATAGCAAAAGCTGAACAAGATAAATAATTTATCTTTCTTCTGGAAGCAAAACGTGGACTACATCTGTTCTATCCCAATCAAATAATTCATCTTCAGTAAACATTAATTTTACTTCTCTATCAGCAGCTTCTTTGCTTTCTGATGCATGGATTAAATTATATTGCTGACTCATACCAAAATCTCCTCTAATTGTACCTGGTTCTGCTTCCCTAGATTTAGTAATACCAATCATTTTTCTAACTACTGAGGCTGCTTCAGTACCTTCCCAAGCCATGGCAACAACAGGATATTCTTTCATAAAACTCTTGAGTCCTGGGAAAAATGGCTTATCCTTATGATGCACATACCACTCATCTAAAATTGCATCTGATAATGAGATCATTTTAAGACCTACTAATTTAAGGCCTTTTCTTTCAAATCTGTGGATTACTTCACCAATAAGTCCTCTTTGGACTCCATCTGGCTTAACTAAAACTACTGTCTTTTCCATATTTCTACAATTTTAACAACTTTTCAAATCTTTGTCTATCTTCAAAATTACCAATTATGGCTAAATTTAGAGTTTCTTCTTTAAAATATTT
>CAZIOR010000009.1:6144-23815 GCA_964540925.1 uncultured Gammaproteobacteria bacterium
TTCATTTCTCCAAAATATTTTTCAATCGTAGCTTCAGTTTCTTCAGAATTTATTCCACCCGCAACTACAACTGTTAAATTATTAGCGCTATACAAACTTCCCATATACTTAACAAAATCTTCTCTAGTAATTGCTCTAATTACTTCCTTCCTACCTGCAATATCCCAACCCATTGGCGTGTCGCCATATAAAAGCGCTTCATACACATCTCCAATTTTCCTTGCTGGCGTATCTTCATAAAGATTAATCTCTTCTAGAATTACCCCTTTTTCTTTCTCAAGCTCTAGTTTATCTAATTTAGAGTTTTGCAGCATATCTGAGAGAATATCTAAACAAAGCTCTACATGATTTTTAGAAGCTTTAACAAAATAGCCTGTTATTTCTTTACTGGTGAATGCATTAAATTCTCCACCAATTCCATCAATTAAACTCGCTATATCCTGGGCTGTTGGACGCTTTGTAGTTCCCTTAAAAGCCATATGTTCTAGAAAATGGGATATTCCATTGTTTTGAGCTGTTTCATATCTAGAGCCCGCTCCTACCATGACCATGACTGTAGCTGATTCAAAGCCAGGCATTGGAACTGTAATTATACGAAGACCATTTTTGAGGACTTTCCTTTTGTATTGCATAACGGAGATTATAGCAGCTAAAACTAGCTATTAAAAGAGCAATTTACATTTTTTCTAATGCGGCAACCCCCAATAAATCAAAGGTATTTTTGAGTGTTATTTGCGTAGCTTTAACTAAAACTAGTCTTGCCTTAGTTATGTCAGTATCGTTAGAGACAACCCTGTGTTTCTCATAGAATCTATGGAAGGAATTGGCAATTTCAATTGCATACGTAGCTAGTGAATTAACCTCTAAAGTTTCCAAAATACGCTCAATTAAATTAGGGAATTCTAAAATTAACCTTATTAAAGCAATTTCTTCATCGCTAGCAAGTAAGGATAAATCAGCTTCTGTTAAATTAGGTTCCTCAATTTTGGCAAAAATACTACTGATCCTGGTATAGGCATATTGAACATAGTAAACAGGATTATCGCTTGCCTTTTTCTTAGCAAGTTCAAGATCAAAATCCATATGAGTTTGACTTCTTGGCATAAGCAGAAAAAATCTAAATGCATCTTTACCAACTTCATCCAATACTTCCCTAGCTGTAACAAAGTTTCCGGCACGCTTACTCATTTTAACTACCTCTTGTCCTCTTTTTAACCTTACCCACTGATAAAGAATGAATTTAAGATTGTTTGGGTCAAAGCCTAAAGATTTAACCACGGCCTGAATTCTTGGCACATGACCACTATGATTACTGCCCCAAATATCTAAAGCTAAATCATAATTTGTCATTTTTTGATTGTGATAGGCAATATCGGAAGCAAAATAGGTATATTCTCCATTAGATTTTTTCACTACGGTTTCCCTATCTTTGAGAAACTCATCATTAGGAGCAAACCATAAAGCGCCTTCATTTTCTTTTAAACTTGGTTTTATTTTTTCTAAAACTTGAGGAACTTCTAACCTTAAATCTGATTCGGAAGTAATTTTATCAAAGCTAATTCCCATTTTCTTACAATCTTCTAAAATCTCAGTCTTCATTGCTTCAACTGCAATCTCACCTGCTTTTTGCACAAATTCATCTTTTGCTAGTGTTTTATCAATCCTAGTCTCAACAAGACTAGCTAACTCCTTGATATATTCTCCTTGATACTGAACTTCGGTCTCTGGGGTAAGCTTATCTGGATTTAGAACAAAATAGATAGATTCTCCAAGCTTGGTTATTTGACCCCCAACATTGTTATGTAGATACTCCCTTGTGACACCGTAGCCAGCCTTAGCTAAAACATTAGCCAGAACATCACCAAGAGGGCCTCCACGAGCATTTCCGATATGCAAAGGGCCTGTAGGGTTAGCTGAAACATACTCAACACTGGCTTTCCTACCTTCTCCAACTTTTAATGAACCATAATCTGAACCTAAATTAAGAATTTTTCTCAAATTATCTTCTAAATATTTATGGGAAAAGTAGAAATTAACAAAACCAGGAGCTGCAATTTGAATATCTGAGATAAAACTCTCATCAGGCAAGAGCTTTTCGACTATTTCTTCTGCTACTTCCATTGGGTTTTTGCCAAGCTTTTTAGCAATTACTAAGGCTAAATTCGTGCTTAAATCTCCATGCGATTTGTCTTTAGGTATTTCTACCTTGAAATTAAGGTCATTTTCGCCCATTTCTGAGGCTAATTGTTGCAATATTGAGTATAATTTTTCCATGTGTTTTTGGCTCTTTTTTTCATTTTAGCACATTCAAATGAACAATTCCCTTGCACTTGCAAAGTATTTTTATTTACGATATGATATACACAATACTATAAGACTGAAATATAGTTTTGTAATATGACGGGTTTATTTACATTTTTATTTTCAATTTGGATAGGATACGTTCTTTTTCTCTATTTCACTCATCCTGAAAAGAAAAAGCACAAGATTCCTCAGGTTAGAATCTGGAGACTTGAGCTCTTACCAAATATTAAAATCCATTCTAGAGGCAAAATCTACTGGATTCATCATTGGTTTGTTTTAACTCTACTTACAGCAATCATTGTTTTAAATTATGAAGGACTTCAATATGTAACTATCTTAAAAGGAATTGCTATTGGAGGTATTATTCAAGGCTTAAGATACCCAGATAGATTCAAATTCAGACACCCCAAGATTCCTGCTAAATCCAAGGCTCACTAATTTAGCCAATAGCTTTTACCATCCGTAACCACTTCAATTTCTCCATCAATATCTGTTCTTAAAGTTTTTACCTTATGTTTTTTTAATAAATCGAGGCTATATTTTGCAGGATGACCATAACTATTCCCTTTTCCATCAGAAATTAAAGCTAAATCAGGCTGTAATTTTTCTAAAAAATAATCACTCATTCCTGTTCTTGAACCATGATGCGGAACTTTTAATAAGCTAATCTTGCCTAGATTTTGAGCAATTCTATCCTCAATCTCTACCCCAGCGTCTCCGGTAAATAAGGCTTTAAAATCTCCAAAACTAAGTAGCTCAACTAACGATACTTGATTTAAATCTAATCTTGAGTTTTCCTTGTCAGACTCTTGCCTAACCCAATCTTTCTCAGGCCACATGGCTGTGAAAACTACATTATTAGTGAAAATTATTTTATCATTTGCGTAAATATACTTAGCAGTTAGGTTTTTAGCTGCTAATTTAGCCTGCAAACTCTTAAATCCTTGGCTTTTACTCTCAATTTCTTCTGTAACAAAATGTAAAACAGTATATCTTTCTAGTACATACTTGAGACCATTAAGGTGGTCTGCGTGTGGATGAGTCAAAATTATTAAATCAATTTTCTTGTCCCAAAAAGGCAGATGGTTATTTAGACACTTTAAGACCGAATCATCTGGTCCTCCGTCAATTAAAACATTTGCTTTACTTGGTGTTCTGATAAAAATAGCATCTCCCTGCCCAACATCGCACATTACAATATGCAAATTATTGTCATTAAATTTATATAAATTAACTGAAAAAAGCCCTAAGAAAAGAATTATTAAGCCTCCAAAGGTAAAAAGTTGTTTTTTCATTTGCTATATTTATATATCAGAAATGAGGCTAAGAATAAATAATAAGCTACAACCAACTGCCAAGGAAAAGAATTTAATCCACTTAAAGATCCTAAGGAACTAAAAAAACTAACTATTTTTTGAAAATACAGCAAAAGAGGTAGGCAAAAATATAAAATTAGACTTGCAATAGGTGTAAAAATAAAACTAAATATACTTGCAATAAAACCTAATATCATTAAAATAGGCACAAGCCACAAAACTAATACATTTGAAAGTAAAGAAAAGATTGAATAATTACCAAAATTAAATAAAATTATAGGTAAAGTCGCAATTTGTGCCGAAAGAGTAACTATCAAATCCTCTGTAAAACTATTCTTAATTTTCTTAAATAACTCAGGCAGATATAAAATACCTGCAGTTGACAGAAAGGATAACTGAAAACCAACGCTCACTAAAAACTCTGGCCACAAAAAGAGCATTACGAACCCAGTAAGCAAAAGCGTTACCAGACTTAGCTGCTGTCTACCTAAAATTTGACTACTAAAAACCAGTATTCCCATTATCGCTGCCCTAACGATAGACGGTTCGAAACCGGTAATTGCAACATAAAATACAATTCCTAAAATTGATAGAAAAATTGCCAACTGTCTTTTGAAAAAATACGACAAAAGATAAAATAAAAAACCACTTACTAAAGTAACATTCATCCCCGAAGCAGCAATAACATGAGTTAGTCCAACCACTTGGATTTCCTTACTAAAATCTTTATTTAAATTTTGCTTAATTCCAAAGACAATTCCCAACATTAAATCAGCTGAATTTTTATCCAAATTGGCATTAAAAACATCAATTATTCTTTGTCTAATAAAATAGATTTTTGCAGATTTTAAATAATTTTCACGGGAACTAGCCTCAATTTTTGGATAATTTAGCGTGAAAATAGTGCCTCCATCCCCTAGCAGTCTTTGTTCTAATGTGCCAGAAATTTTTAACATATTTCCGTAACTTAAATCTTTATCAAGACTGGTTTTAACAAGCACTTTGGTAACTGAATCAAGACTTATGTAGACTGTTTTATATGCTAAATATTCCCTAGCTAAAGAATTTACTTGAGTTTCAAAACTTACCTCTTCTCCATCTTTATATGTTTTAAGATTAGAATAAAAAAGACTAAGACGAATTGACAAAATAACAGACAAAATTGCAAAAAAGAAAATTATATTTTTCATTTACCAAACAACAATCTTATCTTTTATCTGTGAGTAAACTTTAGAACTCACTATATTTTTAGTTTCCAAATCTTCAATCGCTTCATATGGCCTGGCATTGATAATTTTTGCTGCAGTTACAGGACCCACTCCGGGCAAACTATCTAACTCTTTTTCTGTAGCGCTATTGATATTTATAAGTCCTGAGTTAGAAGTTGAGCTTAAGACGCTTGTTGACATTGTTGCCCCATCTTCCCCTGCTTTAGGAATATAAATTTTCTGGCCCTCGGAAAGCTTAAGTGCTAAATTAATATTTTTAGCCACCCATTCCCTATCTGCGCTTGCTGTTAAACCACCAGAAGCTACAAAGACATCTTGAACAATTGAGCCCTGTTTTAACTTATAGACACCTGGCCTCAAAACCTCACCCTCAATATCTATATAAATTAAATTCTTAGATAGGCTTGAGTCCTTAGTTGAATTGGTTTCAAATTTAATTTGATCAGCACTAAAGTTAGCCTTAAATAACCCTATCAAACCATATACTAAGAATATCAAACCTAGTATTCCGAGGGACAAAGGAAGCCAATGCTTTTTGCAAAGCTCGAGGAAAGACCCAGAGAGATTATCCATTACACAACAAAATTTATAATTCTACCTTCAACGTAAATTACTTTTTTCACAGGGCTAGTTAAATAACTTTTCACGTTAGCTGCTTCTTTAGCTACTTTTTCTACATATTCCTGATCTTTTAACCTATCACTTGCTACCTCAATAGAATCTCTTACTTTTCCATTAACCTGAACTACAATCTTAACTGAATCTGCAATTAGATATTCAGATTGATATGACGGCCAATTCTCTAAATGAATAAAGCTAGCAGACGGATTAATTAAATGCCAGATTTCCTCTACTACATGAGGCGCAAAAGGAGCAAGTAGCTTTAGGAAATTAACATATTCTTCTTTATAAACCTTGTCTTTAGCCGTTAAGTAGTTTAACCAGATCATTAAACTAGATACTGCTGTATTAAACTGTAACATTTCTAGATCATCTCCGACTTTTTTAATTGCTCTATTCATCTCGAATTGATCTTTCCTAGACAGCTCCCCTTCCTCTACTACCTCAGCTAATTCCCAAACTCTTTTAATGAATCTATATATTCCCGAAATAGCTTCTTTATTCCAAGGAGCCGTAGCTTCATATGGCATCATAAAGCAAAGATAAAGCCTAACCGTATCTGCGCCAAACTCTGATACAACATCATCAGGATTTACAACATTTCCCTTACTCTTACTCATCCTATTTCCATCAGGTCCCAAAATTACTCCATGTTGAGCTCTTTTTTTCGCAAACTCAGAAAAATCAACTAAACCTAAATCTTTGAAAAACTTTGTGAAAAATCTAGCATATAATGTATGTCCTAAAGTATGCTCTGATCCTCCAAAGTAGACATCAACTGGCATAATTTTATTAACCTCACTTGATTCAAAGGGAGCTCTGTCAAGCTTTGGCGTTACATATCTATAGTAATACCAGGCACTATCAAAAAAAGTATCTAAAGTTTCAGCTTCTCTTTTTGCCTCACCTTTACAGTTTGGGCACTTAACGCTTAACCATTTCTCATCTGTTGCCAAAGGCGGCTTGCCTTTAGGTGCGTAATCTACATTATATGGCAACTCAACAGGCAAATCCTCATAAGGAACTGGAACTAAGCCACATTTTTCACAATGAATAATTGGCACTGGTGTTCCCCAATATCTTTGTCTTGAAACTGACCAGTCTCTTAAATGATAGTTAACCATTTTCTTGCCCTCTGGTTTTGATTTAAAGTCTGTAGGTACTACTGGAAGATTAAATTTAGCTGCAAATTCGCCATCCCTTTCGTCTGCTGCAGGTACTGCCATAATTGCACCTGTTCCATAGCCTGCTAAAACATAGTCTGATATCCAAACTGGAATATCTTTATTGGTATATGGATTTTTCACATAGTGTCCGGTAAATACGCCAGATTTAATTTTATCTTCTTTTCTCTCCATCTCTGTTTTTTTCTTAGCTACCTTTATATATTCTTTAACTTCAGGCAGATCAATGGATTCTGCAAAAGGATGCTCTGGAGCAATAACTAAAAATGTTGCACCATCAATAGTGTCTGGTCTAGTTGTGAAAACCTCTATCCCACCAAAATCAATTAACATACCCTCTGATCTTCCGATCCAATTATTTTGTCCATCTCTAACCATTTTTGGCCAATCTTCTTTAGGATTTTCAGGCCAAATTAGAGAGTCTGCATACTTTGTTATAGCTAAAAACCATTGCTCTACTTCCTTTTGAATAACCTCTGTACCACATCTCCAACATTTTCCATTTTCAATATGCTCATTGGCTAGCACAGTTTGATCCGTTGGGCACCAGTTTGATAGCGCCTTGCCTTTATATGCAACGCCTTTTTCAAACATTTTTAAAAATATCCATTGATTCCAACGATAGTATTCAGGAAGACATGTAATTGCTGTGTGCGTCCAGTCAATCATTGTTCCCATGGTCGCAAACTGACCACGCATGGTCTCAATGTTTTTCATTGTCCAATCTTGAGGATGAATATTTCTCTTTATTGCTGCATTTTCAGCTGGCAAACCAAAAGCATCAAAACCATTAGGAAATAAGACATTAAAACCAGCCATTTTCTTATACCTTGCATGCGCATCGGCTGGCACAAACGCAAACCAATGGCCTAAGTGCAAATCTCCTGAAGGATATGGAAGCTCAACTAGGTTGTAATATTTACCTTTTGATTTAGAATCTTCTTTAAATTCAAAAATACCTGCTTTTTCCCATTCTTTTTGCCACTTAGATTCAATTTTATCTGGAAAATATTTGCCTAATTTCATAGCCTAAAGTATAGCATACTTGCAGTTTTATTTTAAATTACATACCATATAGTTATGAGGAGCCTGACCCAATTTTTAACCCTAATTGCTTCTTTTGCTGTTATCTTTGTTTGGCAAAATAGCCCGCTTAAAGACTTTACGGTTCAAATGCTTGGATTGTTTATTGCCCTATATCTAATTATTTCGGCTAGAAAAAAAGGCAGAGGTTTTTTAACCATGGGTGGAGAAAGTCCTTTAGGAATTTTTCTACTAAATAGCCTTATCTTTCTGCTTATTTTCACAACTGGATCATTAAATAGTCCACTTTTCTTCATTCTCTACTTTTTAGCCTTTGGTATAGCCTTTGTTTTTGAACCAAGTCTTGTATTTGTATTCATAATTGGCACTCTATTTATCTTTGTGCCAGACTTTTTAAAGTCAGATTTAACCACAAATTCTTTAAAATTAGGCTCAGTTGCACTTATTTCGCCCCTTGCCTACTTCTTTGGCCGCGAATATCAAAAAAGTGATTTGCAAAATGAAGAAATGCTGCAAATTAAAGAGCGTGAAAAAGAAGCTGCAGATACAATCGCAGATGACGTTGACGAAATCTTAAGTAATGAACGAGGTAATCTCAAAGAAGAAGACATGCAGAAGCTAAATGAAATCTTAGAAGAAGCAGATGACCTTCGATCAGAAACAAAAAGTTAAATTATGAAAAATATTTCCCTGCAAAACTTCTTATTTGCTACGTTAATAATATATCTATCTATTATATTTCTAATACTTTCTGTATCAAAATCCTCTGCTCAAGTAATGTCTAACTCCTCATATATAATTCAGATGGGGAACCTAAATTCGTTTGCAGGTAAGCCAACTAACGCAAATTATCGACTCTCTATTACCGGAGGAGAATCCGGACAATTTCTTTTCACAGGCACAAATTATAAAGTAAAAGCAGGTTTTCAATATATTCACCCGCTTACGCCTTTTACCTTTACTATCTCTAACACCTTTATTAACTTTGGCGTGATTGTTCCTACAAGTCCAACAACTAGAACAAATACCCTAACTGTCTCATTCGAATCTGGTCACGGCTACGCTGTTTATGTAAACAACAATCATAACTTAAGAGTTAATGCTTCTGGAGCAGAAATTCAACCTACTACTTGTGACGCTGGAAGCTGTACTACAACCACTGCTGCAGCCTGGACAAGCTCACTTGCTTATGGATTTGGCTATAGGTGTGACGATCTAAGTGGAACTGATTGTGACTCAGGCTTCTCTAATTCTACTTTTTACAAACAATTTGCTGCATCACCCTCAGCAATTAGCGTCATGAGTAGCCCAAATGTTGGAAAAAATAGACAAACTCAGATAACATATAAAGTAAATATTCCAGGAACCCAACCCGCTGGACTATATAATAATGTAGTAAACTATATCGCGTTTCCAACATTTTAAACAATATGCAACTAAAAAAACTTATTATCTTTAGCACACAAATAGTAGTACTGCTAGTTTTAGCCTCAAAACTAGAACTTGCTCAAAAAGCGATGGCTCAAGAAGTATCTTTAGGTATCTATCCACCTATTATGCAGATCGACTCAACTCCGCCTTCTGAACCTAAAGCTGATGTTTTTTTAGAAAACAATACAGAATCAAGTGTTGATTTAAATATTGTAATCAAGCCCTTCTCTGCTTCCCCTAGTAAGGATGGACAGCTTCAGATCGAAGATACTTTCTCTAATTTTCCGGATCCGTTATTTGCTAATAGAATAAAGATACTTGATGAGGGGGAAGCTGTGAAAAGTATTACTCTTGCACCCAAACAAGGCAAAAAACTCCAACTCAGCTTACAAATACCAAGCAACGAGGAAAAAGGAGACTATTACTTTAGCGTTCTTTTTGTATCAAAAAATAACAACTCTAATCTAGCCAACTCTTCACTAGCCACAGCTGCAATTGCCATGAATGTACTACTTACTGTTGGACCCAAAGGACCAACTGAAGGCTATATTAAAGAATTTAGTACTCCTTTTTTAAAAGATAGTGGTCCTGTTCCTTTTACTATAAATGTAGTTAATAAAAGCGATCACTTCATTAACCCTCAAGGCAGAATTGTCATTAAAAATATGTTTAATCAAGTAATTGGCAAAGTAGATTTATTACCCGTAAATATTTTATCTAATTCTGAAAGACTTATTCCGGATTTAAAACAACAAAATCCAGATACAAAAGAATATGCTGCAATTAGAGATCTATTAGAATCTAACGCAAACCCTGTAGCTATTTGGCCAGAGAAATTTTTACTAGGCCCATATACCGCAACCTTAACTGTTAATCTTGGAGATAAATCAACTATTCTTTCTAGATCAATTACTTTCTTTGCATTTCCAATAAATTACCTAATTGGCATTATTTTACTCGTGATTATACTCATCTTTATACTAGTAAGGATAAGGAAATATAATAAAGTAAGTTAATATATTTTTATACCTTAATACCCCTTGACTTCTTTTCAAAAACCGTACATATTAATAGTAGTATTATCTAAATGAAATCCTTATTGAAGCTAAATATCGCAGTATTATTTCTAATCCTGTTATCAGGCTTGTTTTTTGTTTCAAAATCAAATGCAGCTTCTCTAGCCCAAGCCTCAGACCAACTTACAACTTCTAGACCATCAGCAGCAGCACCAATAACCGCAGCTTTTTCGTCTGGCGTAGGCCAAGTTACAGTTATTGATTTACCTGGAACTACGTATAACTCGGCATTGTGGCTTGCATCAGATAGCGCAACTTTCTTGAGAAACCTCGGAACACCAAGTGAGACCATTAATATCGCCTCCATGTCAGCAGCTAACACTCCATCAGCAAATCAAAGAACCCTATTTTTCACAGCAAATACTGCAGCGCAACATTTCTCAGGAGAGACAGTTATTACTCCAATTACTGCAACTCACACAATTTCTTTTAGAACAGTAACTGCAGTTCCAGGAAGCGGAAAAATAGTTCTTACCTTCCCCGGAGCAGGTAGCAACACTGCTTCCCCATCAGCAACTGGTTTTTCATTTAATAATATTGCATCTGGTCAAATTCAAACTAATAATGTAACTTGCTCATCATGGACAATATCTGCGCCAACTATGACATGTAATATGAATGGATCTGGAATCGCAGCTAACACTACCGTTACAATCTTACTTGGCTGCACAACCCAATCATCTGGAGTATGTACTGTATTTAATCCAAGACTGATTAACCCAGTTAAAACCACCCAAGCTTCAGGTACTGCTGATCAATGGAAAATTGGCATTAAGACTCAAGATGCCAGCGCAGTTGATTTAGATAGCTCAACGGTTGTTGCAGGCATAGTTGAATCTGTTCAGGTCCAAGGAACAGTTGATCCATATATGACTATGACAATTGCAGGAGTAGCTCATGGAACAAATATCGGCGCAAGCAACGGCTGCGGAGGATCTGATACAACTAATCCAGGACCTGGTCTTAATTCTACAGCCACCTTTGTTAACTTAGGAGCTATGTCTTCTGGACAAAGAAATATTTCCGCACAAACTATTCAAATTGATACCAATGGCTCTTTTGGATACACGCTAACAGCTACTTCTTCAGGTAAATTTATTAACCCATCAACTGGAGTTTTCTTACCAGACGCTAATGATCAAGGCACTTCAGCTGGATTACAAGGCAACAGCGCTTCAAATGGAACTAATCCTGCACCTGTAGCGATCACCGCAGGTACACCAGCTTTCGGTATTCATCCTTGCTCAACCAGCGGCTCTCCTGCGCCAACACTACCATCAGGTTGGGGCTCTGGAGGAGGATCAGGCAACAAATTTGCTAATCCATGGAATGTTCAAACAAATGGTTACTATGCACTACTCTCAAGCACATCAGCTCCTTCTGCATCAAGCATAACCACCATTGAATATGCAGCAACAGTAGCGCCAACAACACCAGCTGGAATATATACGACAGTCTTTACATATGTAGCAACAGCTAGTTTTTAGGAAACAATTGACAAGCTGAAATTAAAGTGCTCATAATGTAAATTAGTTTAAAAATATGAAACTGCCCAATTTACAATTAAAGAAAAGATTATTAATAGCTACAACTTTAGTTTTTGTATTTAGCGTTATAGGCGTAGCTACAGCTCAAGAACTTCAAAGAACATTTACAGTTGTAAATCCTACAATCGATGTTAAATTAAACCCAGGAGCATATACCCAAGGAACGACCAAGGTTATTAATCAAAGCAATGCTCCATTAACTTTCGATATCAGTGTTCAAGACTATATTGTTTCCGATACAGCTGGCACACCTCAAATCTTACCTCCAAATACTTTAAGTAATAAATATTCTGCAGCAGCTTGGATTGGAGTTTCCCCTGCTCAATTCACTTTAAAACCAGGCCAAACTCAAGTTGTAAATTATTATGTTCAAATTCCTTCCTATGCTAAACCAGGCGGACACTATGCAGCAATTGTTACTAAGCCTCAAGTTCAAGGTGTAGAAAATGCAACCGGAGGAGTTGTAAATACTCAAATTGGTTCTCTTTTTTATGTAACAGTTAACGGACCAGTTCAAGAATCAGCTTCAGTATCTAAATTCTTTTCTAATTTTCTTCATGAATATGGTCCAATTGATGTCTTAACTCAAATCAGAAACATGGGAGATTTGCATATTGCACCAAAAGGTACAGTAAAAGTAACAGGACTCTTCTTTAATCAGTCTCAAGATTTACCTACCCACAACATTTTCCCAGAAGCAGCTAGAGATTTTACTAATAAATTTGGCAATATGTTCATGTTTGGACCATACAAAGCTCAATTAACTGCATCATATGGTCAAAGTGGCAACCTTCCCCTAGTTGCATCATTAACTTTCTGGGTTTTCCCTTGGAGACTCACAATAGTTATTATCCTAATCATAATTGCAGCAGTATTAGGTATGAAATATTACAAAAAGAGAAAAGGACAACACAAAACTCAACCTCAAGAAACTCATGTAAACCATGATGAGGGCGGAAATACAACCACTGTTTAAGCTTCGCAAATTTTGAACCTAAATTAAGCCTAAAAATCCTTGACAATTGATTTTAAAAATCAGATAGTAATAGTAGCACTTATTTTTCTTACATGAGTATAAAAAAAATATTATTTACTACTACACTACTAGTCTCTCTAGGCTTATTTTTAGCTCCTAAATCCGATGCAGCACTAACTAATGTTTCTGACCAATTATCGACTTCTAGGCCCTCTGCAGCGGCTCCAGTGGCCACGGGAATTTCCTCTGGCGTTGGTCAAGTAATTGTCACCGACTTACCAACGAGCGGATATAATTCTGCGCTCTGGATTTCTTCAGATTCAGCAAAATTTTTAAATAACTTAGGCAATCCGACAGACACCTTAAACGTAGCCTCAATGTCTGCTGCTAACACACCTTCTTCAAACCAAAGAATAGTTTTTTTCACAGCTAGTACGACCAATGCCCACACTCAAGGAGAAACCTTAATTACTCCAATTACCGCAACTCACACTATTAGATTCACTACTGCAGCCTCAGTTGTAGGCGGCGGACATATTGTCATTACTTTCCCGGGCTCTGGTAGCAATACTGCTTCTCCATCGGCTACAGGTTTTTCATTTAATAATATTTCTTCTTCTGAAATCCAAACTAACAACGCAACTTGTTCAAGCTGGAATATTAGCGGATCAACTATGGATTGCACCTTAGATGGGTCTGGCATAAGTGCAGGAGCAACTGTTTCAGTTGAAATTGGCTGCACAACTAATACAAGTGGAACCTGCACCGCTTTTAAGCCTATGCTCATTAATCCAATTAAAAGTAGCAACAACTCTGGAACAGCAGATCAATGGAAAATTATCGTTAAAACCCAAAACAACTCAGGTGTAGATCAAGATTCAACTACAGCTATTGCTGGCATTATTGAATCTGTTCAGATTCAAGGAACCATTGAACCATATATGACTATGACCATTTCAGGCGTAGCTAACGGAGCGAGCATTTGTGGAGACACAACTAATCCAGGCTCTGGACTTGACTCAACCTCAACCTTTGTTAATTTAGGAAGCATTACTAGCGGTAAAAGAAATATCTCTGCTCAAAATATCCAAATAGATACTAATGGATCATACGGATACACTTTAACTGCAACCTCCTCTGGTCATTTTATAAATCCAGGAAGCGGAATCTTTCTTCCGGATGCAAATACAGGCAATAACGGATTAGGTCTTGCTGGCAATGACTCAACAAATGGAACTAACCCTGCTCCAGCAGCTATTTCTACAGGCACTAATGCTTTTGGTATTCATCCCTGCATAGGCACAGGTAGCACAACCAGCCCTACAATACCAACAGGCTGGGGTTCTGGAGGCGGAGCAAGTAATAAATATGCTAATCCTTGGAACTTAGGCACAAGTGGATTCTACGGTCTTCTAGCAACTACAAGTGGACCATCTGCTGTAAGCATAACTAGCATAGAATATGGAGCCACAATTTCTCCTACTGCACCAGCAGGAATTTACTCAACCACATTTACCTTTGTAGCTACAGCTAATTTCTAAGTCCTAATATCCCATGAAGTACTCGTGATGAAGCGGTTTATGCCTCCTCAAAGCTTTAGTAAAGAAAATAACTAATCTATTGTGATATAGAATCGTAAACTTCTCCGGCCAAAGCTTTAGAATAAGTATAATAATAAGGATAAAGACTGGTATAGCAATCCAAAATGGTGTTATGGTAAATGAAGTTAAGAATACCCAAATCTTTTTCCATAAGTTTATTAACCAAGCAATAAACTGCTCCCACCAAGATAAAGCTTTAAGTTGCACCTTTTTTTGAGGATCAAGAGATGGTTTTGCATTAAGCTCTGCAGTTGAATAAAGTGAATATACTCCTGCCTTAACATTTTTAAGTTCAATTTGATAATAACCATTAGAATCAGCTGTGGTTGTATAGACCACATTTCCTACATGAACCGTAACGATCGCATATGGCATTGAATAACCCCAAGCAATAGCTGAGGAGCCTGCTGCAATCTCAGACCTGGACAAACCTAAGGTTGGAGGCAAAAAGATATCTTCAATAGTTGTTTGACCTTCAATTGGCTTAAAAGTAAGACACGAGTATGATTCTCCAAGTCTTTTAAAATCAACTGCATCAAAACAAACCTTAGAAAAACCCTTCTTAACTAATAAGTCTGTGACTGTAAAATATCCTTTTGAATCAGCAGTAGTAGCTTTTAAGAATGCTCCATCTGCTCCATACAAGACTATTGAAGCAAACGGCGCAATATAACCTTTTAATGTTAAATAATAATTACCAATAGTTCCTGAAACAGTTGTAGAAACAGAGCCTGGCCTTGGAGCTACCAAAGGAACTGCCTGTTGAGCTGAGGCAATATTCAGCTTTACTGAAAAAAGCAGAAGAAAAAAAGATAGAACAATAACTTTTTTGGGCAGATTCTTCATTATTTACTTTTATTGTACATAGAAAAGAAGAATAAATACAAGCTCAAAGCTAAATATTTTATATAATATTTAGAATAAAATCGATTTAATTGATTTTACAACCTAAACTTAATACAAATTTATCTTATCAATTAATTATAAATATTGCTAAAACTTCCCTTCTTAGGCATGTAACTTATTAACTTTAAATACCTAGTTAATTTGTTTATTTAAATTTTATTTTCTAGACTTCAAAATCAATGTTATATTTTGTTATAGTTTGAAATATACAAAATAAAGATAATTTAATTTACTTACCCTTTTAATTACCCCAAAAACCTCTTTTTTCCCGTGAAATTTAATTTTCATGAAATATATTAAACTGTATCAAAATATCCTATGGCTCTTTACTCTAGGTCATTGACTTGAAAATTCATTTTTTTCTATTCTAATAGTATGAGTAAATTTTCTTTTTCACAGGGGTATAATTCGTATAATGCGTATAATCTCGTGCCTGCCTACTCTTTTTTAAATATTAAGAGTCACAGATAAAATGGATTTATTAACAAGCTTTAAAAATTATTTATTTTCACAAGAAGTTCAGCCTTCTAAGGTTACTGTAAAAAACTACTTATCGGATATTAACCATTTCATCAATTGGTTTACTCAAAAATATAACTCACATTTTATCCCTGGGCAGATTAGCTTTAAGACACTTGAGCAATACAAAGAAGACAACGCATCTACTTTCTCTGCTTCCTCCATGCAAAGACACTTATCTTCCCTAAGGAAGTTCTTTAAGTTTCTCAAAGCCCAAGAACAAATTACCTTTGATCCCTTCGAGACCCTAGCTTTGAATAAGCCTGAGGAAAAAGATTTCTGGAAGCTAAAAGATTTCAAAAGCAGCTTATTTGATACTAACGCTGCGCATCTTACTATAAAGAACTATATCATTGATATAAAACAGTTTATTAACTGGGCAAAAGAAGCAACCGGACTTGAAGACTCTATCCTTCCAGCTAGGATCAGTAAAGAATTTATAGAAGAATATAAACTAGCCTTAACTAATACCCAAGGCTTTTCACCTGCCTCTGTTAATAGAAAATTATCATCCCTGAGAAAATACCTATCATGGGCAGAAGGTGCTGGAATATTAACTGAAAAAGTCTTAGATTTCACAAATCTAAATGAAGCTAAGCAAAAATTATTTATTCCTGAAGCTAGTGAGATTTCACAAGAGGAAATTAAAGCTAAAACATATTCCAAGTTTCCTCCATTTAGACTATTCCAAAAAATTTCTCAAGGAGCACTCCTTGCTTTTGACGCTACATTAGTTTTACCTATTGCCTCTTTTGCCAAAAAAGGTCAGGATTTAGCCTGGACATTAAGAGGAAAACCAATTTTTCACAAAAATGCTCAAACCTTCCAGATCAAAAATATTACACCTAAAGATCTATTAGGTATTAAAAACATCTCTAAAAAGGTTTTTGCACCTTCAACTATTGCTGTTAGCTCTCTTTCTCCTCTACAGAGAATTATTTTTCACGCCAGATATACTAGACCAAACTGGTACAGAAGATATCATTCATATGCAATCACTCATTATTTTCACTTTGCAGTATTTATCATTGTGATCATAGGTATAACCTTAGGATTTTATAACTCATTCTTTAGTAATCAGTCTAAATTATCAGCAGCACCCAATTTACCAACTTCTCCAAATAGGATTTTATCCTTCCAAGGAAGACTTACTGATAATAACGACAACCCTATCACTTCACCATCTAATCTTAGGTTTGCTATCTATACACAACAAACTCCTGGAACAGGTGCTGGTATTTTACTTTGGCAAGAAGTTGATCAAGTTACTCCAGATTCAGATGGTATTTTTAATACATTATTAGGTAGTGGACCAACTTGTGCTAATCCAATAGCTATTGCAACTGGACAATGCGCAATTCCTTCTACTCTATTTGCTCAAAATGCAGCACTTTTCTTAGGCGTTACTGTTGAATCAACTGCTGAACTTAGCCCAAGACAACAAATAGCAACAGTTGCTTATGCAGCTAACTCTGAAACCTTACAGGGCTTATTACCAATCACTGCAACAGCTGCTGGAACTAGTAATGTAGTCTTAGCTCTAGACTCATCCGGAAATTTAACAATTGGCGGATCTGCATCTCCTTCTTTCTCTGCTAGCGGCGGACAATTTAAACTCTCTGGCCAACCATTGCTTTTAACAACAAATGATTCTAGTAATTCAAATGTCACCATCAGCCCAGATGGCACTGGTAAAATTGATTTACAAAAAGCCTTACAAAGCAACACACTTTCTACCAATATTAGATCAGGATCTAATGGAGCTTTCACAGCAGCCGGAGCTGTTGAAGTAAATGATCAATTCGCAATCCTTGCTACCTCTTCTGGACAGTCTGCTTTCACAGTAAATCAAGATTCTACTGGTCCAGTAATTAGCGCTTCGGTTTCTGGACTGCCAGTATTTACCGTAGATAATGG
>CAZIOR010000010.1:0-4200 GCA_964540925.1 uncultured Gammaproteobacteria bacterium
TCTTTTATGAGCCTTTTTTGATCTGACTAGCCATTCTTCGGTAAGTCTTAAAGATTTTTCAGTCTCCTCATAGGAATACTTAGGAGATTCTAAATCGTCAAAGGCAACAATTAAATCTGCACCTATTTTTTCCTGTATGGCAATTGAAACCTCAGGAGATAAAAACTGCTTACTCCCATCTATATGTGATTGAAAAGTTACGCCCTCAGGTGTAATTTTATTAAGTCTTGGTTTAGCTTCAGCTTCTTCTTCTCGTAAAAGCTTTCCTACTCCATGCTCAAGTCCTACTCCCAAAGAAAAAACTTGAAAACCACCGGAATCAGTCATTGTTGGGCCGTTCCAACTCATAAATTTAGCAAGCCCTCCAAATTTTTCAATTAAATCTTCACCTGGCCTTAGATGCAAATGATAAGTATTAGCTAAAACCATATCTGCTCCTAATTCTTTTAAATCTCTGCTGGAAAGCGCTTTAACAGTTGCTTTCGTACCTACTGGAATAAAGATTGGGGTATGCACATCTCCATGAGGTGTTGAGATTATTCCAGCTCTTGCTTTAGATTTGGAATCTTTTTTAACAATTTTAAAAGTTACTTTATTCATTAGTTAATGTGGCAACTTGAAGCTTAAATTGATCTCCTCTATCCTTATAATCTTTAAACATTCCAAATGATGCACAAGCAGGAGATAAAATAACTACATCGTCTGAAACTGCAAGTTTTGAAGCTGCAGAAACAATAGTTTCCATATCTTTTGCGCCTTCTAATACTAATATATCTGGATTTAAATTGGTTAAATGAGCTTTTATTTTCTCCCACTCTTCTCCAATTCCAATAATTGCCTTAATATTTGTCGCCTCAGTTATTACTTTTCCCAATTCCTTGAAATCTGAATTCTTAGGAGCTCCTCCTAAGATTAAAATTTCTGGATTCTTAAAAGCTTTGATAGCTGCGATTGTACTTTCGGGAGTAGTAGAAAATGAATCATCATAATATCTAACTCCGTTAACCGTAGCTACTAATTCTAATCTATGTTCTAAGCCTTTGAAGTTTTTTAATACATAGGCAATATTGTTTATAGAAACTCCAGCTAAATATGCTGCCATCGAAGCTGCTGTTACATTTTCTAGATTATGATCTCCTGGTAAAAGAATATCTTTAGTATTAATTACCATTTCTTCCAATTCTTGGTCTTTAATCCAAACACTATTTTGTCTTATAAAAGAACCCCTGTCGCATTCGTCCTCTGTGGAAACATAATATACCTTACCATTTGTTTCCATATCTGATTCCCTGCTCTCCGGATAATCTTTATTTATAACAGCAAAGTCTTTTTCTGTTTGAAATTTAAAAATATTTCTCTTTGCCAAAATATAATTTTCTAAATCTTGATGCCAATTAAGATGTTCTGAAGTAACCATTAACATAACTGAAATATTAGGACTTTTTTCAACGTCAATTAATTGAAAACTTGACATTTCTAAGACTACAACTGAGTGAGTATTTAAATTGTCCAAAAATTCAAATGGGGGCTTTCCAATGTTCCCTCCTAAATATGCATCAAATCCTTGTTTTTTAAGCATTTCATAAATTAAAGAGGATGTGGTTCCCTTGCCTTTTGTACCAGTTACACCAATGATTTTTGCAGGAGAAAGCTCCATAAAAAGACGAATTTGGGAGGTAATTTTATCTTTTGGTAAGTGCTCCAAAAGCTTTGGATTAACACCAGGGCTTCTAACAATTAAGTCGTAAGTTTCAAGGCCTTTTAAATAATCTTTGTTTTCCTTTTCATCTAAAACAGTGACTAAAGCGCCTTTTTCTTTTAAATATTTCGCACTAGATTGCCCCTCTACTCCTTTTCCTAGTACTGCAATTTTTAATCCCTTAAAATCTTTCATTGAAGCGTAATTCTAGATATTTTAGCCTTATTTGTCAATTTATTAACAAAATATGTTACTGTTTCTAGATTTCCTGTTGTATAAAAATTATAGCTCGGATTAGCTTGTTTGGATAGAAGCTCATTGTGCTCTAATATTCTTCTTACTTGATGTGAGACTGCCTCACCTGAATCCAAAACAATAACTCCGGGTAAATCAGCTTCAATTCTTTCTTTGATTAAGGGAAAATGAGAGCAACCTAAGGCTAAAGTATCAACTTGTTTATCTCTAAAAATAGCAAGCTCTGAATCTAAAACCCGGTCTATATATTGAAAATCTAAAGCTTCAATAGCCTTAACTAAATCACTTGAACCAATATTAACTACTTCGCAACCATTATGAAATTTTTCAATTAAATCTAGTTGGTATTTACTTTCTGCTGTTACTTTAGTCGAAAAGATGCCTATTTTTTTGTTTTTTGATACCTTGGCAGCTAATTTTACAACCGGAACTATGCCTACAATGGGTAAATTTGGATATGCTTTTCTTAAATCTTCAATACAAGTAACCGTAATAGTATTGCAAGCTATAACCAAGAGTTTAATCTCCTTATTAAGTAGAAAATCTATCATTTTTGTAGTTAAATTAAAAATCTCTTCTCTACTCTTTTGTCCATAGGGACAATTTAATGAATCACCTAGATAAATAAAACTTTCTGTAGGTAAATTATTAATTAAGTTTGAGGCTATAGATAAACCACCAACTCCTGAATCAATGATGCCAATTGGGTTGTTATTCATATGGTATTGGAGAATATGTTGCGGGGCTAGGAGTTGCGCCTAGCCTGTGAGATTATGAGCCTCACGTGCACTGTACACTACCCCGCGCGTGAAAGCTATTATACTACAAATTTGCTTCAAAATGAAGCAGATGATAAAATACAGTGTGCGCCAGGGTAGCTTAGTGGTAGAGCTCCGGATTCATATCCCGGTGGTCGCGAGTTCGATCCTCGCCCCTGGTACTTTAAAAAAACAGACTTAACCATTGTTCCCAATTTGGCTTAGGAGCAAATTCCTTTTTAGCATTAGTTTTAGCCTTATCCGTAATAATAACTTGATGTTCCCCATTTCTTACCATAAATAACTTATCATGAGCTTCTTCTTCGACAAATTCTTTAGTAGTAACAATTTTATATTTAGCCTTGAGTTCTTGATTTTTTTGCTGAGCTAAAGCCAAGTTTTTTTGAGCTGAGATTAAAAGATCTTGCTTATGCCATAAGTTGTAGATTGAATGCACCAAACTATTAATTACTAAACACAGTCCAATTATTACGATTAAATATGCAGCTTTCTTCATCTAAAGTACACTTATCTTAACATATTTTGGTCAATTTCGTGCTTGACGTGTATCTAAATTGGTGATATTATAGGACATTGTGATCCAAGCTTTTAGTTAGGATCTTATTTTATTATGAAGCAAATTGGCTTAAGAAATGCCCACGATGAATTCAAAAATTACCTTCAAGGTAATCAGAAATCCAATTCAACTATTGTTGCCTATGGCAAGGATATTGATCAGCTAATTTCCTTCTTAGAAGAGCTTAAAAGAGCTAATATTCATGAGGTTACCAAGGAAGATTTAGATGCATTTTTGGCTAAGCTTGCTCAAGAAGGCTATACACCTAAATCTGTATCTAGAAAGATTAACTCAACCAGAACTTTTTATAGATTCTTAAAAATCAGCGAATATATAACTGATGATCCTTCACTTTTGGTCTCACACCCTAAGTATCAGCTTGCACCACCTAGAATATTAACTCCAACTGAATACAGAGCCCTAAGAGACGCTGCTAGAAATGACGCAAGAATGTTTGCTGTTATTGAACTATTACTTCAAACCGGAATTAGAATTGGTGAACTCGCAAACCTAAAGCTTTCCGATATTTCTAAGGACACATTGCACATTTCCCCATTCGAAAAACATGAAGAAAGAAATGTTCCTTTAAACAAAAGAGCAAAAGAAGCATTAGATAGATATTTAGAATTAAGACCAAAAGTAACAGACGAACATGTTTTTGTTACTAAAAGTGGCAAACCATTTCTAATCAGAAACATTAGAACAGCAGTTGAAAGATATTTTAGATTAGCTGAAATTAAAAACGCTAAGGTTAATGATTTAAGACATACATTTGTTGCTCATCACCTAAAACATGGAGTTTCACTCCTTGTCTTATCTAAAGTTTTAGGTCACAAAAGACTATCAACAACTGAAAGATACCTCCAATATGTACCAGAAAGAGGTAAAGAAACCTCTTCATTAACAGAACT
>CAZIOR010000010.1:4300-22931 GCA_964540925.1 uncultured Gammaproteobacteria bacterium
AAAGTGCGTCTGCTTGGGATCGGACCAAGGACATCTACTTTATAAGAGTAGCGCTCTACCACTGAGCTACAGACGCGTGGTCGCATTATACTAAAGCCTTGCTCTCTGAGCAATCTCAATCTCAAGTTCGTTTACATCTCTTCCATACTTGATTCTTGAGAGCTCTTTTATAAGCTCTGCTACTCTTGGGTTGTCTAAAGCTTGTTCTTTGGAAATATCTTTAGTTGTATCCATAGAAAAAGGTGTAACAGGAGCATTGCCCACAATAGTTTTAACATAAGCATTAAAAACGTCAATATTAATTAAATCAGCCTCAGAAAAGACTGGTTGAAATTCATGCTGCAGATAATTTGCATCAGTTACTCCAACTCTAAAAGCCATAATTGTACCTACGTTTCCAAAGATAGCATTTTTAACTTCTTCATCCATTTGACCTACGAACTGATTAGCAACGATTAAATTTAATCTATATTTTCTAGCTTCAGACAAAATTTGAGCAAAATCTGGTGTAGCAAAGTTTTGGAACTCATCAACATACAAATAAAAATCTCTTCTTTGTTCTTGTGGAATATCTTGCCTACTCATAGCAGCGACTAATATTCTTGGGACTAAAACTAAGCCTAAGAAAGCTGCGTTCTCTTCTCCGATTTTTCCTTTGGATAAATTAACAAGTAAGATTTTACCCTCATCCATTGCTTTTCTAAAATCAAAAGATGATTGGCTTTGACCAATAATATTTCTAATCATTTTATTAGTAACAAATCTTCCGAACTTAGAAACAATGTAATCTAAAGTTTCTGATTTATGGAAATCATTAGTTTGCGCAATCTGATCTGTCCAATAACGCCTAATAATTGGATCTTGAACTTTAGGCAATAATTCTTGAACAAAATTTGAATCAGTTAAGGCTCTAACAACCTCAATGAAAGTACTTCCAGGCTCACTCATAACTGTTAACATTGCATTTCTGATGGCGTGCTCAAACCTAGGGCCAATAATACCGGTTTTATTTGGATCATAAAGTTTGTACATGAGTCCAACAATTGAGCTTACGATATAATGTTTTTCTTGCTCTGTTTGTGCTTCTAGCATGTTTAAACCTAAAGGCCTATCTGTATCTGATGGATCAAAAAGAATAACGTCCTCAGCCCTTTCAGGTGGAATTCTAAGTAAAATATCTTCAATTAAATCTCCATGAGGATCAATAACCGCAACTCCTTTTCCTTCCTGAACATCTTGAATTACCATTTGCTTTAAAAGCTGAGATTTACCAACACCGGTTTTACCAATAATATACATGTGTCTTCGCCTATCATCTTCCTGCATATATACAGGCTTAGCGATTCCCCTAAAGCTACTCATTCCTAAGTACAAACCACTGGTTGGAATTTGTGCTGGAGCTGGAGCTCTTTTTGCATTCAACCAATAGATATTAGGTGTTGAGATTGATTTATTTGGCAAATGCCAGATTGTTGCCAATTCTTCGCTTGTCAAAACGCTTAATGTTCCCCTAGTTGGAAAATGACGATAAATAAATTCTGTTACAAAATTTCCCTGGAATCTAGTTTTGTCTTTCGTAAATGAATTTGTACCTCCAAATTGCTCAAAAGCATTCTCCAAATTATTTAAATGGGCATCAGCTGCTTCTTTGCTAGTTGAAGAAACTACTAACCTAACAACTGCATAAAAACCAGGTTTAGAAATTTTATTTTCAATTCCCTCAAGCTCTTTTGGATCTGAAGAATATTTGGCTGTTTCTGGATTAGATTCTCTTTTTTTAGTTTCTGCAATATGAGCTCTACCTAGCTTACTCCATTTAGAATCTGCTCCTGTAATTAAAATTTGGACTGCAGCGCCTTCCCCTTCTCCCATTTTAGCCAGAACTGAAGTTAAAGCGGACAGTGGATCCACTGCGTATTCTTTAAAAACCTTAATTGGTTTATAATTCGAATCTTTTAATTTTAAAGTTTTGTAAGCAACGTGACCTTGAGGAGAAAAGATATTATATTCATTACCAATGATTTGACCATCTTTAATATTTTTAGAAGTACCTTCTTCAACAACAGTTATTTCTGCATCAGGGTATGAAGCATTAATTTGTTTTTCCAACATGTCTCTGTATTTATTGGGAACATAAACATAGAATCTAATATCGCCCGGTGTACCAACGATTTCAAAAGAAATATGAGGCCTATACTTTAAAGAAGCAAATCTTCCACCTATTTTTATACCTGCAAAAGCATTGAAAAATTGCTCCGCCGCATCAATTTTTACTTCATTATCTCTGGGTAGGGCAACCTGAAGCAGAATTGAATCTAAAGAATATTTTTCTTTATCCTTATTTCTTTGCCAAAGGACAAATAAATAACCTAAAATTGCTCCAATCAAAGCTAAAATACCCAATAAAATAATGGTTAAAACTAGAGCGTAAATAAGTAGTAATACTTGATTAAAAATTTGCATATTATTTTAAAGTCAAAACTTTTCTAACTTTATCGATCAAAACTGAAAGCCAATAAGCTGATGATTTTTTATCTTCCCCTTTTAAAAGACTTTCTACTTCTTTATCATTTAAAGGAAAAGTGATTGTTTTTGGATTTTTAGAATTAGCCTCAGTATTTTGTAAAGAATGCGAAATACCCACCTGAGTATGAGCATCTGTTAAATTAGGTCTATCTACAACAGTTTTTACTCCAGCTTCTTTTACTTCTTGATCTAAGACATGCTCCGGCTCTGATGCCCTAACGAAATTTCCTCCGCTTACTTCATGCTCCTTGTTTACACCTGGAGTAAAACCAGTATTTTGTGGCTGATTAACCGTTTGAGCATTAGGATCAAAGACTGGATTTTGTTTTGAACTATTATCCATAGGTTAATAATAACATTTTGCCTACATTAGAACAATTAAATTAACCTAACAACATCCTTATATTATTTTCCCCCACCGCAATCTGGACACTTAGCAAGTAAGCCGCTTAATACTTGTTTTTCCTGCTCTATACTTGGCTCCCAACCACAATTTCTACATTTAATTTTAAAGCATTCAACGCAATCGTTTGTGTTTGTATTAGTATCTGCTAGCACTCTACTCCTCCTTCCTCAACAAAAGCCTCTTTAGTTATATGGCAACCCGGACACTCATTACCAACTGGACCATCAGCTTGGTATTTACACTTAGGACAATGAAACCATTCCTGTTCATCCTTTTTATTAGACTTATTTTGCAAACTGCTTTGCGAAGGCTCATCACTTGGTCTACCAAAATCTCCAACGCTATATGGCTCAACAGGTTGACCTAATGCTCCAACCTCAAGTCCAGCACTTTCTCCAGGACAAGGAACTGCTTTTCTCTTTACCTCTTTTCTACCAGTAATCTGTATTGCTTGCTCAACCATTGAGCTTGGAGCAAAATCAGCAAAATGTCTTTTTGCCCTTAAGAGAGGGTGGTCTTCTCCCTCTTGAGCCTCTTGAATTGAATCTGCTTCATTAACAATCGCATTTAATCTTAAATTGTGTTCTAAAACTGCATTAGGGTTTGTAATCAAAGAATTAATATAACTAGTTAAATACGGCCTAAGTAAAGCTTTGATCTCTGCAAATCTTTGCGTTTCTAAAGCTTTTACTCCTCCTGACAAATAAGTACCAACTTCAGAAGCATCGCTAAATATATTATCTAAAACAATTGGATCCCTTAGGAAATCCTCAGGAGTTGGAGCTTCAGCAAATTGCTTAACAGGAGCTAACTGCTCTGCATAACCATCTATATTTAAATCAGACAAGAAACGCGTTGCTTCGATATATCTTGTGCCATTTTCATCTTCTTTTACAACTCGGACATCAAAAAATTTATGATGATAATCCGACCCTTCTCCACCAGGTGGAGATACTGACAAATCAATGGCACCAACTGGAGTTTCTGGATCGGTAAGTCTTGCTTGGCTTTTTAAAAATCCTTCATACTCTGCCTGCTCTCTGGCAAAATCTACTGGGTTTCCATTTAATTCTCCTTGAGCATTAAAAGATCTTCTCCAATTAACGCCGTTGGTAATAATTGTTTCTAAGGGAGTACTTACTCCTTCTGGAATAATTTTGCCATCTACAATATTCCATCTGATTGTTGACTCAACTACTCCCAATCTTTCTCCCACATATGTTTCTAATTGTTGAGTGGTGTAGCTTCTTAAAGTTTTTTGTTCTTCAAGAGATAATCCTGAATATCCTCTGTACATCTCTCTATCAAATCCAGGCTCATAAACTAAGGTTTTTGCTCTTCTAAATGTCCCCTCAAGCACTGGAGCTTTCAACACTTGTGAGCCTGGCTCTATAAAAGCTGGTTGTAATCTTGTCTCTGGTCTTGGTAATTCGTGCATAAAAAAAACTCCTCGTCTCCGAGAAGTTGTATGCTACAAACACACTTCTGCTCGGAAGATTCTTACTCGGGGCTCTGACTATACAGTTGCGGCACAGCGCAGGATTTTCGCCTGCTTTCACCCGTTGAAAACTAATCTCTAGTTTTCCAAATTATTTCTTTTTTCTTTTCTTGTAAATTTATAAGTCTTGCGTACATAAACAGTAGATCTGAAACTCTATTTAAGTAAATAAGCACCTCTGATAAAATTTTCTCTTTTTCAGCTAAAACTACCATTCTTCTTTCTGCTCTTCTGGCTATGGTTCTAGCAAAATGTAATCTTGAACCTGTTTCTGAACCTCCTGGTAAAATAAAATTCTCAAGTTCTGGAAGTTTTTTAGTTAATTTATCAATTTCAACTTCAAAATCTGCTACTCTTTGTTTTAAATATACTCCTAAAGCTTTATGTTTATTAGTTGCAGTTGAAGCAATGGACGAACCAATTTCAAATAAATCATTTTGAATATTAATTATTTCTTTTTTAACCTGCTTGTCTTTCAAAAGACTTACAACCACTCCCAAGAAACTATTGAGTTCATCCAGATTTCCATAAGCTTCTACCCTGATACTTCCTTTAGAAACGGTTTTACCGCCATACAAAGAGGTCTTACCTTTATCTCCAAACTTAGTATATATAGACATAAATTAACACTCGGAGTAACCGCAAGCGTAGCATTTCTTACAGCCTTCTTCATAGGCTAAAGATGCGCCGCCGCAATCTGGGCAGAGATCATAAAGTCCGGTTGCCATTCCTTCGCTTGCCTGCATTGGTTTTGCAGCTAAACTTAATTGCTCAATTTTTACAATTTGTTCTGTTTTTTCCTCTACTCCAGCATCAGCTGCTACTGGAACATGAGTATTAGCAGTTACATTAGCAGGTAAAGAGTTTCCATTAACATGACCATTACCATTTACTAAAGGTTTTTTGTCCTCAACTACCCCATTTACTCTAAATTCAAAATGTCTGGATAAAACTTTAGCAATAGCATCTGGTAATGATCTGACTCTATTTTCTCCAAAGCCTACGCTTCTTGCTCCACCAATTCCAATTAATTGAGCAACAACTTGCTTAACTCTATCTCTTGGCGCAAGCACTCCATTAACTCTTAGATTAAGAGAGATCATTCTGCCTAATGCATCAGCCATGGCTGCTACATCTGAACCTGATTTACCAACGGTTATGAATACCTCAAAAGGTTGTTTATTCTCATCATGATTAATAGTAATGTAAGTTTTTCCAACTGGCGTATCTGTTCCATAAGTTACTCCCTCTACCATCATTGGCCTTGGTAATATTGGCATACTGGTTTGTACTTGTGGTACAACTGCTTTTTCTTCTTTTTTCTCTTCGATTCTTTCTAAAACACCTTGCCTTGAACCATCTCTCATGTAAGTAATTCCTTTAAGACCTGAATCATAAGCGAGCTCATAAAGTCTTTTTACATCCTCAACCGTGTGTGTTTTAGGAGCATTTACTGTTTTTGAGATAGAAGAATCGATATAATCTTGAGCAACTGCTTGAACTCTAACATGTTCTTCTGGCGTTAAGTCATTAGCTGAGACAAAATAACCTGGTTTTTCTTTATCTGGATTAGCTTTTTTCCACTCTTCGAATAATGGATGATACATCAAATGCTCACCTAATCTATCTCTTCTAATAAACTCAAATTCATAAACTGGCTCAACTCCGCTGGATACCCCAGAAATAAGAGAGGTCGTTCCGGTTGGAGCAATGGTAAGTAAAACTGCATTTCTAATTCCTTGTTTGAAGATTTTCTTGCGAATATCATCAGGTAATTTTTGAATGTGCCAACCTTTTTGATATTTCTCTTTATTATATTTTGGAAAACTACCCTTCTCTGCTGCGATATCTGAAGAAGCGATATAAGCATTGTCTCTTAGGGTTTTAAAGATTTTTTCGATAACTGGAAGTGACTCTTCAGAGCCATATTTAACTTTCATTTTAATTAAAGCATCAGCAAGACCTAAGATACCTAAACCAGTTCTTCTAATATCTTTAGCTACTTTTTCGTTCTCTTTGTAGAAATAATGCGTATCGTCAATTACGTTATCTAAAAATCTCATTGCAACTCTGACATCTTTACCAAAATTATCAAAATCAAATTCACTATTTTTAACATAAGCTGCTAAATTCATAGCTCCTAAATTGCAAACTGCCCAAGCAGATAATGGTTGCTCTCCGCAAGGATTGGTTGCAAGTAGAGTTTCAAAATACCAAGTGTTTGATCTTTTATTTGATCTATCTAAAAAGTGAAGGCCTGGCTCGGCTGATCTCCAAGCAGCTGTGCAGATTAAATCCCAGATGTATCTTGCTTTAACTGTTTTATAAACTTTTACTTTACCCCCCATTTTTCTCCAAGCAGTCATGTCTCCAGTCCATTTTTTATCATATTTTGGATCACCTAATTCTGGATAGACTAAATCCCAATCTGCATCCTTTTTAACTGCTTCCATAAGATCATCAGATACACAGACTGATAAGTTAGCACCATTAATTTTAGTTAAATCTTGCTTAACTGTAATAAACTCTTCAATATCTGGATGCCAATCATGAAGCATTAACATTAAAGCTCCTCTTCTAGATCCACCTTGTTGAACAATATCTTTAGTAGCCAGTGAATAAAGTTCTGCCCAGTTAATTGGACCTGAAGAAAAACCATTTACTTTTTTAACTCTTGAACCTCTTGGTCTTAAAGAAGAAAGATTAAGACCTACTCCTCCACCATGAGCCATGATCTCAATCATTTGGGTTAAGTTTTCCATAATTCCACCCCTTGAATCTGGTGGATTTGGAATAACAAAGCAGTTGTAATATGTAACATCAAAACCTGTTCCCGCTCCGGCTAAGATTCTTCCACCTGGAAGGAATTTAAAATCATTCATTACATCGAAGAATTTCTCTTCCCATTTCTTGCGGTCTTTTGGTTTCTCTACTCCAGCAATTCCTTTAGCTACTCTTCTCCACATTTCATCTGGAGTTTTTTCAATTGGATTACCAGCTGCATCTTTTAAGCTATATCTGTCTAAAAATACTTTTTGTCTTACACCGTCTAGTTTCATAATATTTATTTAATTAATTTTTTGACTTCTTTTTCAAAGTCTTCTATGTCTACAAATCTTTTAAAAACGCTTGAAAATCTAATGTAAGCAACTTTGTCTAACGCTTTAAGCCTTGTTGCAACCATTTGTCCGATTTTCTTACTTTCTACTTCAACGCTATCCGCTGTTCTCAACTCCCTTTCAATTTCAACTACTATTCTTTCTATATCCGCTAAGGTAATTTTAGTTTTCTGACAAGAACTTAAAATTCCTCTTTTTAATTTATCACGGTCAAACTGTTCCCTTTTCCCGTCTTTTTTAATTACAATTAAGTGTATATTCTCTATTCTCTCGTAAGTAGTAAATCTCTTGTTGCACTTTGTACACTCTCTTCTTCTTCTGATTGTTTCTAAATCTTCGCTATCTCTGGTTTCAACTACTTCTGTCTCTTTACTACCGCAATATGGACACTTCATATATTTTTTGCACTGAATTTTTCTATCCCTATATTTAGTGCCAAAAAAATCATATGGCACTAGTAACAGGGTGTCAACTATTAATTTCTATATCAAAAAGGGTCAACATTTTTTTTAGCCTCAATTTTTAAGTTGTTTTTAAGAGACCAAAAAATAGGATAAAAAAGATATTCTAAATGCTTAAATAGTCAAAAAAATAAGTACAAAAAATGTGTTCTAAACTGCAAAAAATCTTTATATTTAAGACTTAATTATCAATACCCTTTCCTCAAAGTCTCTAGCCCTTTCTTCCAAGAATCTTAAGTTTCTTAATTCGTCACCTTTTTTAGTTTTTTCTAAATTTTGGATTACTTCTTGTTGTTTTTTAGCAGCAGTAAGCATTTCGGAAAGAAGCGAGTTAACATCATGTCCTTGTTTTTGAGCGATTTGAACTTTAGCTAAACCATCTTCGAAATAATTTCCTGACTTTGAAAGCGTAGTAAAACCTAAATCAAATTTACCTTTTCTAATTAAAATCTCCCCTGCTCTGAGCCTCTTATTAGCTTGCAATAAATCGAACTGAGCTTTTCTTAAGGGGTCAGAGATAAAAAACTTTTGCAAATTATCTCTAATCGCTTTTAAAAAATATAAAGGATTATCTGGAAGAAGACCAGGATAAGGAAGTTCATATTCTACGCGAGTTGGAGTTGCTGAAGCAGTTGCTTCTTTTGCCATAACAACTTCACTTTTTATAAAGAGCAGAAAAATTAAAAGTGAGGCTAAGAAGAGCTTCTTCACTCACCCATTATACATCTTTTCAAAGGTGATTCAAGAAGAATTTTAACCCGCTAATGGAGCAATTTTGGGCTCAAGTTCAGATCTACTTTGCCCAAGCATTAAAACTTCTTCAACTAGCCTATTTGCATAGCCATATTCGTTGTCGTACCAGGCAATAATCTTAACCATATTACCCATAACCTGAGTTAAAGAAAGATCAACTATTGAAGAGTATGGACTACCAATAATATCAGCAGACACTAATGGATCATCAGTTACAGCTAGAATACCAGTAAACGCAGGAAGCTTAGTTGCATTTCTTAAAGCACTATTAACCTCTTCTTTGGTTGTTTCTCTTTTAAGTAAAAAGGTAAAATCCGATAAAGATCCAACGGCCACTGGAACTCTGACTGAAAGTCCATTAAAAAGCCCAGATAGCTCAGGCAAAGCTTGAGCAGCAGCAATTGTTGCGCCTGTAGTGGTGGGAACTATATTTTGAGCAGCAGCTCTTGCTCTTCTATAATCTTTATGCCCTCCATCTTGAAGTTCCTGATCAGAAGTATAGCCGTGAATCGTTGTCATCATCGCCTTCTCTACGCCAAAGGTATCGGAAACAACTTTGGCAACTGGAGTAATACAATTAGTAGTACAAGAAGCGTTATTTATAATATTTTCGCCTTGATACTTTTTGTCATTTACAGAAATTACATAAGTAGGCACATTGCCTTCTTTAGCAGGAGCTGATAAAACAACGGACTTTGCTCCAGCTCCAAGATGTTTTTTTAAATCTTCTTCGCTCGTAAAGTGACCTGTTGATTCAATAACCACATCAACGTTTAAATCTTTCCATGGAAGCAAAGTTGGATCTTTTTGAGAAAACACAGGAATTTTTTTATTATCAAGCAAAAGATACCCTATTAAATCTGAGTACTTAGAGTTTTCTTCTTTTTCTTGATATGTAACCTCCATGGAATAAATTGGACCATATGAAGTGTCATATTTTAAAAGATACATCCAACCCTTAATATCTGTCGAAGAACCGGCATTAATCGCAACGATTTCAATTTGATCTAAATACTTTTCAAGAATTACTCTGTGAGCAACTCTTCCTATTCTTCCATATCCGTTAATGGCAGTGCGGATCATATAAATTTAGTATACAAAGGATTGGAGATCTAAACAAGAAGACTATTGTAAGACTTTTATGCCTGGCAACTCTTCTCCACTTAAAAACTCTAGCATTGCCCCACCGCCAATAGAGACGAAATCAAAAAGACTAAGTAGATTCTGTTTTTGTAAAAAAGCGACTGTATCTCCTCCCCCAACTATTTTATATGCGCTTAATTTTGCAATACCTTCAGCTAAAATCCTAGTTCCCTCTGCAGATTTTTCCTCTTCTACTAAACCCATAGGGCCATTCCAAACTATTGTTCCAGATTTAGTTGCAGCCTCAACAAATTCGTTAACGCTTTCAGTAGTCAAATCTTTTTGATCTGCAGTTAGGCTACCTATTAAAAGTTCTGATTTTTGCCCTTGAATTTTTTCATGAGCTACTTTTGCTAAAACTTTTGTATTTTCAACCAACTCTCCTCCAACCAAAACTAAATCTGCAAAATGATGCATTTTTTCAACTAAGGGTAATTTTGTTTCTATTTTGGCTCCACCAATAATAATAGTAAGTGGTCTTACTGGTGAAGTTAAAACCTTTGCTAGTTCATCTATTTCTTTTTCCAATCTTAAACCTGCAAATGAGGGCAAATACTCTGTGACTCCAACTACTGAAGCATGCTTTCTATGAGAAGAGGCAAAAGCATCGTTAACAAAAATTTGTGCAAGACTGGCTAGCTTTTTACTAAATTCCGCATCATTTTCCTCTTCTTCTTTAAAAAATCTTAAATTTTCTAAAACGAAAACATTTTGAGCTAATTTCCAAGCCTTAAAGCCTTCTAAGTCCACTACTTCTGCGTGTGAATTAATCTTTTTGGCAATCCATAAGGCAACTGGAGCAAGAGAATATCTTTTGTCTTCCCCTTCAGGCCTTCCTAAATGACCAGCTACTACGACTTGCGCACCTTGCCTAACTAAATATTCAAGGGTTGGAAACCAAGCATTTAATCTTGAATCATCAACAATATCGCCATTTTCTATTGGCACATCTAAATCTGCACGCAATAAGACAATTTTACCCGCTACATCTGTTTCTTGTATTTTTTTAAGTTTCATTAATCTGTAAACTCCTGACAAAACATCTGACCATAAATTCCACCATCTAAGACGCCTACTCCTAGCTTAGCAAAATCTGAAGACAAAATATTCGCCCTATGTCCTGGGCTTTGCATTAACCCTCGCATTGCTAAATCAGTATTAGGAGCTAAAGCCAGATTTTCTCCCGCAAAATTAAAAGCAATATCATACTGAGTCATGCGATCAAACGGAGTTAAACCTTCTGGAGTATAGTGAGAAAAATATCCTCTTACAAACATGTCTTTACAATGAACTCGTGCTAAATTAGTTAGAGACTCAGAAAAAGTCACTTCTTTTAGATTTCTTAATTTTCTTTCTTTGTTAACTAAATCAAGCATTTCTTTTTCAGCATTCTTATCAATAGTTATTGCTTTAGGTTTTAATTTAAACTTTAAATCAACTATTTGATTACTTTTTGGCTCAATAGTTAAAAATGAAAGAGTATCGTTCACCGCCCCACCGAAAACTTCATTTAAACTTTTAGCAAAAACTTGAGTATTAGCTACAACTAAACTGCCAAATTTAGAATTAGTTACTGAATGTTTTAAGAAAACTGAAAAAGGTAAGGCAATTATTAAGCTGAAAATAAAAGCGGATAAAACAACTCCTGAGAAAAAACCTGGAATAGTTCCTAACAGTTTTTCAGCTAAAATTAATTTATTAGTTCTAGGATTATTTTTAATAAAAATAGGAATATTTAAAGCAACTTTTTTTAAGATTACATTAAGTAGAATCTCAAATAAAATAGAAATTACTAAAAACCCAATTGCATTTGCAAAGCCCTGCGGCATACTTAAAAACTGAACTAAAAGCTTAGCAATTACACTATATAAAGTTAAGCCTAAAACAAACGAAAGTATAAAACTAACAAAATCAATTAAAGCGGAGAAAAAACCTAAAAAATATCCTTCAACTACAAAAACCAAGATTATTAAGATAAGTAGAATATCTATCCAATTAATACCATATTTTCCTATAGATAAAAGATTAATGAGCAGATTAAAATCCATAAAAATTATGCTTAATTGAATTAAGTATAGCTCAAATGGTATTATTTAGGAATGGAAAAAATAAAAAAATCCAAGTATTTATCTCCCAGAACTTATAAAAATATTAACCTTAAAACTTTAATGAAAAATAAATTTAAAATAATCTTTGCGGTTTTAGTATTACTTCTATGTATTGGCTTTTATTTTTTCATCTTAAAAGACCTACCTTTACCTACAAAACTTAGTAGTAATTCTGCTCCACAATCAACTTTAATTTATGATCGAAATGGAAAATTACTCTATAATATCTACGATAAAAAGAATCAAACCTTCATTCCTCTATCCAGTATCCCTAAGTACATGCAGCAAGCAACAATTGCGATAGAAGACAGAAACTTCTATCAACATGGTGCAATTGATTTAAGAGGAATTACCAGAGCATTTTTTTCAACAGTGCTCAAAAAACAAGTTCAGGGAGGCTCTACTCTAACCCAGCAACTTGTTAAAAACAGTCTGTTGAGCCAAGAAAGAACTTTACCTAGAAAAGCTAAGGAAATACTTTTGTCATTTGCTACTGAATTTATTTATTCTAAAAATCAAATTCTAGAAATGTATCTAAATCAAAGTCCATATGGCGGCCCTGCTTATGGAATAGAAGCAGCATCACAAACATATTTCGGCAAACACGCAAAGGAATTAAATTTGGAAGAATCTGCGCTTCTTGCTGGACTCCCTCAATCCCCCACTTATTATTCTCCGTTTGGATCAAGACCTGACCTAGCTAAACAAAGACAAATAGAAGTATTAAGGGCTATGCAAGAACAAGGCTATATAACTGCTGACCAAGAAAAAAAGGCAGAAAAAGCTAATTTAAAATATAAAAAAATCTCAAATAGCATCGAGGCTCCACATTTTGTTTTATATATTAAGGATTTGTTAATTCAAAAATATGGAGAAAAAGTAGTCGAAGAAGGAGGACTTAAAGTTACTACGTCACTAGACTTAGATATTCAAGATATGGCACAAGCTTCAGTTGCAGCAGAGGTTAATTCTTTGCCTTCTTACTATCATGTGACAAATGGTGCAGCAATTGTAACTAATCCTGCAACAGGAGAAATTTTAGCGATGGTAGGATCAAAAGATTACTTTGATACTAGTATCGATGGCAATGTTAATATTACAACTGCCTTAAGGCAGCCTGGATCATCAATTAAGCCTGTTAATTATGCTGTTGGACTTATCAATAACTATAGTGCGGCTACAACTTTTATAGATCAAGCTATTTGCTTTCCAAATCAAGGCGGTAAGGAATATTGTCCTGTAAATTATGATGGAAAATGGCATGGTTTAGCTTCAATGCGCATTTCCCTCGGAAACTCGTTCAATATTCCGGCTGTAAAAATGCTAAAACTTAACGGCTTAAAAGCAATGATAGCTACAGCTTCAGCTATGGGAATAACCACATTCAATAACTCCACTGATTATGGCCTATCATTAACACTTGGAGGAGGAGAAGTAAGAATGCTAGATATGGCACAAGCCTTTGGAGTTTTTGCCAATAATGGCTATAAGGTTAACCTGCATCCAGTTCTTAAAATAGTAGATAAAAATGGAAAAGTTTTGGAAAAATATGATGCACCAAAAAGTCCTATTTTTGGCAAAAAAATCTTACCTGATGGTGTAGCTTTTATTATTTCTGATATCTTAGCGGACAATGGAGCAAGACTTGCAGCATTTGGCCCTAGCTCAGAGTTAAGAATTCCAGGCCAAATAGTCTCAGTCAAAACCGGAACAACAAATGACTATCGTGATAACTGGACAATTGGCTATACGCCTTCCATGCTTGTCGCTACTTGGGTTGGTAATAATGACAACAGCCAAATGAATGGAGTTGTTTCGGGAGTAACAGGTGCTGCTCCGATCTGGAACGATATTATGTCTTATCTTTTAAGAGGAAAAACTCCAGAGTCTATTCCGCAACCTGCAAATGTTATTCAAAAAACTATTTGCTCAGACACAGGTCTTCTACCTCCCCCACCAGGATCAAGTTCTTCTTGTCCAACCAAACAAGAGTATTTTATTAGAGGCAGCGAACCTAAAACAGGTGCCTCAGCTAGTACACCAACTTTTGTTGATAAAACTACCCAAGATCTTCCTAAAAAAGGTCAAACAGATAATTTAGAACAAAAAGATCAAGTTATTTACACCGATCCAACCGGAGATCAATACTGCTTAACTTGTCCGCACCCAAGCACAACACCTTCACCTACGCCAGGACAATAATACTTTAATTTTTTTTATACCTATAGTATAATAGGCTAGCTTCAGGTTTTATTATTTTTTATGCAAATCTTAATCTTAATTTTGAATATCATTCTTGTGGTTTTATCAACCATAGGAGAGGTTGTGATTTTGCTAACTAAATTAGTTTTTAGCCTCATTTTTGCAATCATAAGTTTTGGCTTTCGCAAAATCCTCGCTTTTTTTAGATTAATCAAAAATACAATTAAAACGTTTACTAATGCTCTTAAAGCTATAGATACAAAAACCAAAATGGCAAGTTTTAGGCTTTTTTTATCATTTAAATCCTTTAAAAGAAACGTTAATCAAAAAAAGAAAAGTCTTAAAAAAACTAAGCAAGAAAAAGAAATCGAAAGAAATCAAATTACAATCTACCCTGTTCCCCGTTATCTAAAACTAAAATTTAAGTTTTTCTTGTTTGGTTTTGTGGTTTGTTTTATTTTTGTTTTAATTCCCGTTTATATTTACTTCTTCTTAAACTCATTACCTAATCCAAAGCAATTGTCAGAAAGAGCAATTCCGCAAACTACTAAGATTTATGATCGCCATGGTAAACTTTTGTATCAAATTTATGCCAATGAAAATAGGACCTTGGTTCCCCTATCAACTCTTCCCAGGGATTTAATTGATGCAACCATTGCTATTGAAGATAAAGATTTCTATAAAAATCCAGGATTTGATATTAACGCCATAACTAGAGCCGCAATTGCAGATTTATCAGGCAAACCAATCCAAGGAGGCTCAACGATTACGCAACAGTTAATTAAATCAACATTGCTTACCCCAGAAATTACTATCGAAAGAAAAATTAAAGAAATAGTTTTGGCTTTCTGGGCGGAAAAGATTTATACCAAAAATCAAATCTTAGAGATGTATTTTAATCAAGTACCTTATGGTGGAACTGCTTGGGGAGTTGAATCAGCAGCAGAAACCTATTTTGGTAAAAACGTTAAAAACTTAGATCTTGCCCAAAGCGCGTTTCTCGCAGGAATGCCTCAAGCGCCAAGCGATTATTCTCCTTATGGTCAAAATCCTAATCTCTGGAAAAAAAGACAATTAGAAGTTTTGAAAAAAATGTATGATCTAAAATATATTACCAAGGAAGAAAGAGAACAGGCTGAAGCAGAAGAGCTTAGTTTTGAATCACCTCAAACACCAATTTATGCTCCTCATTTTGTTATGTATGTTAAGGACTTACTGATTAAAAAATATGGCTTAAATTTAGTTGAAAAAGGTGGCTTAAATGTTATTACCAGCCTTGATCTGGAAACCCAAGATGCAGCACAAGATATTGTTAAGCAAGAAATTGACAATGATATTAATTTAAATATATCTAACGGAGCAGCTTTAATAACCAATCCTAAAAATGGTGATATTCTAGCTATGGTTGGTTCAAAAGACTATAACGAACCAAACTTTGGAGCAGTTAATTTAACAACCTCCTTAAGACAACCTGGATCCTCAATCAAGCTCGTTACTTACGCAGCAGCTTTGTCTAACGGCTACACTGCAGCATCAATTCTTGAAGATACACCAGTTACTTATACGAGTCCTGGTGGACCAGCTTATTCACCTGTAAATTATGATGGAGCTTTTCACGGTAGGGTTCCATTAAGACTAGCTCTGGCAAATTCATTCAACATACCTGCTGTAAAACTACTCAATAAAATGGGAGTACCAACCATGGTAAATCTAGCTAAAAAGATGGGAATAACAACTTGGAAAGATCCGCAAAACTATGGCTTATCCATAACCTTAGGAGCAGCTGAGGTAAAAATGACAGATATGGCAACTGTCTATGGAACAGTTGCTAATTTAGGTAAAAAAGTTGAAGTTAATCCTTTACTTAAAGTGAGTGATTATTCAGGTAATGTTTTGTATCAAAAAAATAATACTAACGGAGAAAATGTTTTAGACGAATCAGTTGCCTACATTCTTTCAAATATACTAGCTGATAATAAAGCTAGATCTCTAGAGTTTGGCTCAAATTCTCCACTTAATATTCCCGGAAGAGTTGTATCTGTTAAAACAGGAACTACTGACAGTAAAAGAGATAACTGGACAATCGGTTTTACTCCTTCTTATTTAGTAGCAGTTTGGGTAGGAAACAATGATAATTCGCCAATGAGTCAAAATTTAGCTTCAGGAATAACAGGAGCCGCGCCAATTTGGAATAAATTAATGACAAATTTACTTGCAAATCAAAATAACGTTCCCCAAAGAAAACCTGCAAATATTGTTTCCAAAAACTGCTTTGGAGGAATTGAATATTTTATTAAAGGAACTGAGGGATCATGTATTTCTAGCGCAACTCCAAGTGCTAGTTTTAAGAATTAAGAGCTCTATTTAATTTCTCAAAAGCTTCAATTGGGTTCTGGGAAAATAAAAAACTTGTTGTCACAAATCTATTAGCACCTGCTGATTTTGCCAATACAATTGTCTCATCATTTATTCCCCCATCAACTTCAATCGGTATAAAACTTTTTTCCCTTAAAGCTTTAATTTTATCTAATACGCTTTGATTAAAGTTCTGACCAGATGCTCCAGCTTTTACGCTCATAAGTAGCACTACATCTAAATCATCTAAAGAAACAGTTATCTTATTTAAATCTGTATTCAAATCTAGAGCAAGTCCTACTTCTCCTAAAATTTGGCCCTTAGCAATAAATTCCTCTAAGTCTTGCATCATTTCAATGTGCCCAATAAAGCGTCTAAATCCAGCTTTTGCAAAGGGCTCTAAGTACTGCAGGGGGTTATCAACCATAAGATGAACCTCTAAATTAAACTCTTCTTTATATTTACTAAAAAATTCTGGATCTAAAAAAGAAGTATTAGGAGAAAATACACCATCTATTAAATCAATGTGAAGAGTTTTAGCAAAATGCTTAACTAAATTTATTTTTTCATCAACCTTAACTTCTTCTTTTTCTAATATTCCAGGGATTATCATTCTAATTTTTTAATTTCCTCAATTCTTCTTATGTGTCTTTTAAGATTTGAAAAAGGTGTATTTAAAAATATCTTAACTAAATCTAAAACTTCTGTCTCACTTACGAATTCGCTACCTAAAGATAAAACGTTTGCATCATTATCCTCTCTTGCAAGTTTTACGTTTTCTTTGTTAAATCCTAAAACTGCTCTAACATTGGGAAATTTATTAGCTACAATTTCCTCACCAGTACCTGATTTTCCAAAAACAATACCTCTAGAATTAGAATCTTGAGAAACTTTTTCAGCAGCTTTGGCAATAAAGAGAGGATAATCGTCATCTGGTTCTGGACTAAAATCACCACAGTCTTCATATAAAATATTACTGTATTCCAAATAATCGATGACTTTATTTTTTAATTTAAATCCTGCGTGGTCTGATGCAAGATAAACTTTCATTACTTTCCTATTATAACTAAAGCGTCAGAAGAATTGCTATCTTCCAAATCTGTAGAAGTATCACCAACTGTATATTTGGTATTTAAATCCTTTTTAAGTAAAGATAAAAATTGTTGAGAAGATTTTTTAATTTTGATAGCTACATTTACATAATCATAGTTATCAGCATTAGCAGTTGAGGAAACAACATAACCTAAGCCTGTTAAGAAATCTTTGGCTGTACCTGCAACCCCTGCTTCTCCACTTCCATTTTGAACGGTTATACTCAAATCACTTCTATCAAGTCCTGATGTGCTATCAACAGGCGCAGATGTTACCTTAGGAGTTGGGGTCTGGCTGGGCTCACTTGTCGGTGCTGTTGTCGGAGTTTCTTCAATAGTTGGAGTTGGAGTATCTGTTGGCGCTTCTCCTAAAGTAGGAGTAGCTTGACTTGGTTCTTGAGGTAAACTATCTGGTTTTGAAGAGCCACCAATTAAGTTATACCCAACAATTGCTATGACAATAAACACAAATACAGCTAAAAGATAAATAAATCTTTTATTAATCTTTTTCTTTGGGGCAGCTGCAAATTGTGGAGAGGCTTCAAATTGGTTTTCTTCCATGTTTGCGTTCCAAGAGTAACATAATAAAAACATATTTTCAATTATTAAATTAGCTTCAATTTGTTATAATGAAATTAGTGAAAAAAATAATCTCCATATTAGCCTTTACGATTGTCATTTTATTCTGGTCAGTTCATTTTTCTAATGCTCAAACGCCAGATTGCACTAATCCAAGCTCTTTAAGCCTTGATCAAATTAACACTTGTCTCGATACCCTAAATCAAGCTAAAAACGAATCTGAAAAAGCAACTAAACCGCTTGAAGACCAGGTAACAGCAATTAGTCAAAGAGTCAGTTTTATAGAAAGAGACGTTGCTAATAAAGAAAAAAGTATTAATGACGGATATAAGAACCTGGAGAGAGAACAAAGAATCTTAAATCAAACAATCAGAGACTACTATATTAAAA
>CAZIOR010000011.1:0-18634 GCA_964540925.1 uncultured Gammaproteobacteria bacterium
TCTCTATCATCTAAAAATCTTTGTTCTTTTAATTTATCTATAATTAAATCAATTAAACCAACACTTAACTCTACTTTATTTTTAGGGTCAGATATTTTTTTCAAAAGATAATCTCTAACTTCTTTTTCAGAGCGGATACGAATAGATAAAAAGTTGTATGTTTTTTTAAGAAGTTCGTTAAAACCTTCCATTAATAAATTATTCTTCTTGGCCTTCTTCTTCAGTACCGAGTTCTACTCTTTGAGGAGTGCTTTTGCTTTTAGAAATAATTTCATCTGCAATTTTCTTAGCCATGTCTGGTTTTTCTTTTAGGAAAGCAATAGCTGCTTGTTTTCCTTGACCAAGCATTGTTTCGCCATACCTAAAGAATGCACCAGATTTAGATAATATTCCCATTTCAACTCCAACATCCATAATTCCACCTTCTCTAGAAATACCGGTGTCTCCCATTACATCAAACTCGGCAATTCTAAATGGACTTGATACCTTATTCTTTACAATTTTAGCTCTATGCCTACTACCAATAACCTTGTCTCCTTCTTTTAAGGTTTCAATTTTACGAATATCAATTCTAACTGAGGCATAAAACTTAAGAGCAAGTCCTCCAGTAGTAGTTTCTGGATTTCCAAACATGACTCCAATCTTTTGTCTTAATTGATTTGTAAAAATAACAACAGTTTTAGACTTAGAAATTACTCCAGTTAACTTTCTTAATGCTTGAGACATAAGTCTAGCTTGAAGACCCATGACTGAATCACCCATTTCTCCTTCAATTTCTGCCCTTGGTACAAGTGCAGCAACCGAATCAATTACTAAAACATCAACTCCGCCACTTCTTATTAAACTTTCTGCAATTTCTAAGGCCTGCTCTCCTGTATCAGGTTGAGAAATTAATAAATCATCTAATTGAACACCAATTCGTTCTGCCCAAAGCGGATCGAGCGCATGCTCAGCATCAATAAAGGCTGCAACGCCTCCATGCTTTTGCGCTTGAGCAATTATTGAAAGACAAACTGTAGTTTTTCCAGAAGCTTCTGGACCATAAATTTCAATGATTCTACCCCTTGGCACTCCACCTACCCCGAGTGCTAAATCTAAAGGCAAACAACCTGTTGAGACAACTGAGATATCTAGTTTTTCTCCAACTTCTCCAAATCTCATGATAGACCCTCTACCATATTGTTTTTCGATTTGTTCCATTGCTAGTCTTACTGCTTCAAGCTTACCTGAGGCATCAGAAGAAACTTTTACATCTTGTTTATGTGGATTACTTGTTCTTGCCATACGGCCATTCTAACAATTTTATGTTAAAATACAAGATATCAAAATATATCTTAGAGATGTTATTTTGTGACCTAATAACTAAAATTAACCAACCCTAGAGTTAAAAATATTTATTTTCGGGGAGTAGTTTACCGGTAGAATGCGCGCATGGGGTGCGTGTGGTCCGAGTTCAATTCTCGGCTCCCCGACAAAGCTAATTTTAATTGCTTAATCAGGCTATTTTAGCTATAATACATAACTATATATATGATATCCCTTGGTAAGAAAAAGACCAGCATTTACGAGGAGTTTCCCGAGCTAAAATCTATACCAGCTGAACAGTTTCCTGAATTTATTTTTATAATTCCAGACGGAAATAGAAGATACGCTAAGGAATTAGGTCATCCAGTTATTTGGGGACACAAAAAAGGCTTTGATAAGATTATTGAAATCTTAAGAGCAGTTAGACCACTACCTGTTAAAATAATGGGCTTCTGGGGTTTTTCTTCAGACAATTGGAAAAGAAATGAAATTGAGATTAAGGGCTTAATGGGTATTTTTGAATTAATGTTAACCAAATATCTTCCTGAATTACACGAAAACAATTGTCGCTTTATTCATCTTGGCAGAAAAGATAGGTTACCTAAAAAATTAGTTGACAGAATTACTGCAGCCGAAGAAAAAACTAAAAACAATACAGGTCAAATAGTAGTTGCTGCATTAGATTTTGGAGGCGAAGATCAAATGCTAAGAATGCTAGAAAAAGTTAAGACTTTAGACAAAAATACACAACTAACTCCTGAGCTCATGCATTCTTTAAGAGACGGAAACGGAGTTATTCCCTCAGCCGATTTATTTATAAGAACATCTGAAATTAGAACTTCTGATGTAGGTTGGTTAAATGGTAAAAACACAGTTTTATACTTTTTACCAAAAACATATTTTCCAGCCATAACTTTAAAAGATATTGTTGATGGAATTAATTTTTTTGTTCACACTCAAAGACGCCAGGGCGCTTAATACTCCAACCTTATGAGTCAACTAGCTGAAAGATTTGCCAAAAGAACTGCTCAATTACCTGCTGATCCATCTTTTTTTGTAAAAGATGTATTTGTAGCTGGAGATATGGGACCATGTGGCGGAGTAAAACAAGCAATCGAAACAACTCAAACTATCTTAAGCATTGTAAACGGAAGACAACCTGTTTATGCAAATAGACAACCAGTACACAATACTCTTGTAACTACTGAATTTCAAAGAGCAGGACTTGTCATTGAACCTGATTTAACAACATATAAACCAGGAGATGTTGTTATTCTTTCTGCTCACGGAACTCCACCTTCTGAAGTAAACGATCTTCGCGAAAGAGGAGTCTTAGTTGTAAATACAGAGTGTCAATTAGTTGCAAAAGATAGAAGAGCTGGAGAAAGAGCTATAGCAGCAGGTGAAACTCTTTTGTATGTAGGTGTTCCAAATCATCCAGAGCCCAAAGCCGTAACTCATGATTTACCTAAGGATAAAGTTGTATTTATGGATGCCAAATCAGACCCTGAAGACATAGAAATCCCTACTGACAAACCTATTAGGGTTATTAGTCAAACAACTGTTTCTGCAAGAGAAACAAGAGAAAAAGTTCAAAGATTAAGAGCCTTAAATCCTGATGCTTCAATTTCAGATTTAATGGGCATCTGTGGGGCAACAGATTTTAGACAAGACGCAGTAATTGAATTATTAGACCCAACTGTCGCTATAGAATATTTATTGGTTTTAGGATCTCCTACAAGCCATAACAGCGCAGAACTAGCTAGAATTGGAAAAGTTTTAGGAGCAAATAGAACCGCACAAATAGATACACTTGATCAGTTGGATTTAAGCACTTTAAATGGTGTTACAAGAGTTGGCTTTACTTCTGGAGCATCGGTACTTGATAGATTTGCAGAACCAATACTGAGTTTTTTCCAAGACAAAGGCGCAAGACTTACCTTCTTAACTGGGAAGGAAAAAGATAGTATTTTTGCAGCACCCATTAAAGATATTGAGGCAGTAAGGCAACACGTACAAACAACATATGCAAATTAATTCATATTATAAACAAAAACAAATAATAGCTAAAGTTGATAAAAAAGGAAATGTTATTGGTAAAATTGAAAAATGGGAAGCGCATAAAAAAGGAGTTCTACACAAAGCTTTAACCATTGCTTTAATTTATAAAGACCACTTAATTATTCAACATAGAAAACATGTAGCATTTGACGGAGTTTTTGACATTACCTCTTCTTCGCACCAACTATTTATCGAAGACAAATTACAATCTACACTTGAAGCAACTTATGATTGCCTACAAAGAGAATGGAATATTACTAAGAAGGACTTAAAATATACTCCTAAAAATTTAGGAGCAGTTTATTATAAAGCTAAAGACAGTAAAAGCATTTTTACTGAACATGAATATTGTGAAATATTAGTTTCAGAAGTTAAAAAATTACCAACGCCTAATTTTGATTTTGCCTACGGATATTCACTAGTTAAAAAAAATGAATTGAAAAATAAGAAATCTAGAGTTTATGAAAATCTAGCCCCTTGGGTTATTGCCACTTTAAAGCAAAATATGCTTTAATCCACGACAAAAATATTTGAAATTTTAAATGAAAACTATCAATAAGAAGTATTACCTCTTTGGAGACTGTCTCTTTCTTCTGGATTTTCCACCCATTCCAACTTTTCTTCTCTCTCTTACTCTTGCGTCTCTAGTTAAGAATCCTGCTTTTTTAAGAATTGCTTTATTCTTTTCATCAACACTAGATAATGCTCTAGCTAAGGCATGGACTACTGCTTCTAATTGTCCCTTTTGTCCTCCACCTGCAACCTTTATGGTAAAAGCATATTTTTCTAAATTATTTGTAATTTTTAATGGCTCTAGTAACTTTGCATTCAAAACTGCACCGTTGAAATATTCTAAGGCGTTTTTACCATTAACTAGTATTTCTCCTTTTTTAACTTTTAACTCAGCCAAGTTTACGACTTCTTTATAAAGTCTAAGTCTTGCGACTGATTCTTTTCTTGTACCTTTTGCAAATATGTAATTTTTCTTAATATCGTTTGCCATAATTATTTAGTAAATTTATCTTGAAACTTATGTTCTGCATTTGCAAAAACATGAAGCCTACCTAACATATCTTTTTTAAGTCTATTATCTGGTAACATTCCAGAGACAGCATGAATTATAACATCTTGTGGTTTTCTTTGTCTTAATTCGAGTAAGGTTTCCTCTTTAAAACCACCTGGGAAACCAGAATGTCTGTAATATTTTTTAGCAGTTTCTTTTTTACCGGTAACCTTAACTGTTGCTGCATTAATAATAACAACATTATCTCCCAAATCTAAGTTTCTAACAAAATTTGCCTTTGCTTTGCCCATTAAAAGCAATGCTGCTTCAGATGCAAGTCTTCCCAAAACTTTACCATTAGCATCGATTAAATGCCATGCTCTTTGAATTTCTTTAGCTTTGGTTGATTTAGTATATGAATTCATTATTTTTTCTTTTCCTCTTTCTTTTTAACTTCTTTTTTTGCTGGTTTTTTTGCTACTACCTTTTTTACTGGCTTAACTGCTTTTGTTTCTTTAGCAGCTTTTTTTACTGGCTCTACAGTAGCTACGGCTTTTGCCATCTCTACCCATTCTAACATTACTTCCTGTGATTGATCTCCAAGCCTAGTTCCCATTCTAACGATTCTTGTATACCCACCTTTTCTATCTTTAAATCTAGGAGCAACATCGGTAATGAATTTTTCAAAAGCATTTGGATAAATATTTTGAGAAATTACTCTCATAGCAATATTTCCACCTTTTAAGGCCTTGGTAACCAATTTTTCGGCTTCAGGCTTAATTGCTTTAGCTTTTGCTTCTGACAAAACAATTCTTTCCTTTAAAATCAAGGAAGATATTAAGCTTCTAAAAAGAGCTTTTCTTTCATTTTTACTTCTGCCAAATTTTCTTCCGTATACTTGCTTTCTCATATAAATAAAAAAATCTTAAATCTCAAACTCTGAATTAATTTTTGAGACTTAAGATTTGAGATCCTAAAATACTAAATTAGCTTTGTAAGCTAATACCTTTTTCTTTTAACTTATCTTCAATTGCGTTGATTGATTTTCCACCCATATTTCTCATGGAAATTAATTCTTTTCTTGGAGTATCTAATAATTGTCCGATTGTCTCAATTCCACCATTTCTTAAGCTATTATAAATTCTAGTTGGAAGATCTAATTCATCAATTGTTAATTTTAATACTTCTTCTGCAATTCCAGGATGTGCTGCTGCTGTTTCAGTTGTAGCTACAGCCTTTGGTTCATAAATTTGCATAAAAGATGCTGCTAAGATTCTTGCTGCCTCATCTAATGCTTCTCTTGGATGAACTACACCATTTGTCCAGATTTTTAAGGTTAATTTATCTAAGTTTGTTTGTCTTCCAACACGAGTCGCTGAAACTTCTGGGGTTACTCTTCTAATTGGAGTAAAGATTGCATCTACTGGCATAACACCAAGTGTTGCAATTTTTCTATCTTCTGCTAATGTATATCCCATTCCTTTTTCTACTGTTAATTCCATTTCTAATTTACCTTTTTTATCAGAAAGAAATCCAATATAATGATCTTTATTTACTACTTCTACATCTTCTGGAAGTTCTAAATCAGCTGCAGTAATTTCTTTTTCTCCTTTTACAGAAAGTTTTACTGTGCTTTGTTCTTTAGAATTTAAAAGTCTTAAATTAAGACCTTTGATGTTTAAAAGAAGATCTACAATATTTTCCTTAAGTCCAGGAATTGTAGAGAACTTATGCTTTGCTCCATTAATCTTTACAGAAGTAACAGCTGCACCTGAAATTGAAACCATTAGAACTCTTCTTAAGGCTTGGCCTAATGTGTGACCATAGCCTGGTTCTAAAGGTTCAATAACAAATTCTCCGTATTCCGGTGTAACGTTTACTTCTTTAATTTTAAATGTTGGTTCGACCATAGTTTACTATTTTACCATTATCTTGAATAATATTCAATAATTAATTGCAAATCGAATGGAACCTGCAAATCTTCGCTCTTTGGGAGCCTAACTAGCTTCCCAATTGAGCCTTTTTTGTTTAAGAATGGTGCAATAACTGCTTCTTCATCTAAGAGTTCCATTACTTTTGCATTACCTTGCATCTTAGGTGAAAGACTAATTACATCATCTATTTTAACGCTATATGATGGGACACTTAAGGTTTTTCCATTTACTAAGACATGACCGTGTCCAACAAATTGTCTTGCCATATATCTTGTCTTTGCAAAACCCAATCTATAAACAACGTTATCTAATCTAGTTTCAAGCGCTGAAATAATTAAATCTTTTGTATCTCCTTTTTGTCTTCTAACTGATTGTACTAATTTTTTGAATTGTTTTTCTAAAAGACCATATGTTGTCTTTGCTTTTTGCTTTTCTCTTAACTGAAGTCCATACTCAGACAATCTCTTTTTTCTCTTTTTACCATGAATACCAGGAGGGGTATTAAGTCTCCTCATTAAGCTATTAGAAGTTTTATCTAAAAGATTAACTCCTTCTTTTCTTAACAATCTATGTTTTGGTCCAGTATATCTTGCCATTATATTCTCCTCTTTTTCTCTGCCCTAGGTCCATTGTGTGGAATAGGCGTAACATCAGCGATCATAGAAATTGAAAGTCCTGCAGACTTAATTGCTCTTAAAGCTGAGTCTCTTCCACTTCCAGGACCTTTAACAAATACTTCTACTGATTTTAAACCTTTAGCTAAAGCTTTTTTAGCTGCTGCTTCCATAGCGGTTGTAGCTGCAAATGGAGTAGATTTTCTTGTTCCCTTAAATCCAGATGCACCTGCGCTTGACCAAGAAATAACTTCACCTTTATCATTTGTAATGGTTACTAAAGTATTATTGAAAGTTGCCATAACAAAAGCTTTTCCTTTTTCAGAAACTACTAAATTGCTTTTCTTAACCTTTGCTACTGCTTTTTTATTTGTTTGTTTTTGTGCCATATTACTTACCTGCCTCTGTTGCTTTGATTGCGTCTTCTTTCTTGATTGCACCAATGGTTACTCTCTTACCTCTTTTTGTTCTAGCGTTAGATTTTGTTCTTTGTCCTCTAACTGGTAGGTTTCTGGAATGCCTTACTCCCCTATATGCTCCGATTTCCCTAAGTCTTTTAATATTTCCAGAAACTTCTACTCTCAAATCTCCTTCGATTTTATAACTTTCTAAAACCTTAGCAATTCTTTTTTGCTCATCTTCTGTTAAAGCTTTAATCCTGGTTGCTGCGTTAACTTCAGCTTTCTTTAAAATATCAACAACGTTTCTTCTACCAATTCCATAGAGATAGGAAAGTCCTATATCTACTCTTTTTTCGTCTGGTAAGTTAATTCCTGAAATACGCATAAATTATCCTTGTCTTTGCTTGTGTCTTGGATTATCACAAACAATTCTAAGGACTCCTCTCCTCTTTATAATTTTACATTTTGCACATCTTGGTTTAACACTTGCTTGTACTTTCATGTTTATAATCTAAAGGTAATTCTACCTTTTTCCCTGTCATATGGCGTCATTTCGACTCTCACTCTGTCTCCTGGAAGAATCTTGATGAAATGCATCCTCATTTTTCCAGATAAATGGCAAAGTATAATTTGTCCATTCTCAAGTTCAACTCTAAATAATGTATTAGGTAAAGATTCTCTTACTATTCCTTCAACTTCTATTGATCCCTGATGAGCCATAAAATATAAATCCTAAATCCTTATTTAGAGAATTTAGAATTCTTGAGCTTAATTATAACAAATGCGCATAAAAAGAGCAACTAATATCGGATTGATGTTAAAAGAAGTTTAAGAATATTTATTTAAGGAATAAGTTTTCCTAATTCTTGATCTGCCTCAACCGAATTTACATAAGAAATTCCGCTTACTGGAATAAATTCAATAGTTGACGCTCCACCAGGTACGACCTTAGCAAGTAAGCTAAAATTTGGCCTAACTACACTTGCAAAACTTGGCTCAACAGGATCTCTTCTTACCTGAACGGATTCTACAATTCTTCCCTCTTCATCTTTTTTATGAACAGCAACCTCTCCTATTGTTACTCCGTGCAAAGCAGCTAGTCTTTGAATATGAAATCTTGCCCTACTAGCAACGCCTTCTTGAGACAACATGTGCTCTGCTCTATTTTTACCAAAAACCTCAACTAACATAATCCACAGACTAATATAGTTTAAGAATTAAATCCTTGTCAATAAGATTATGGAGTTAAAATAAGAGGACCATTTTTAGTAATTGCAAGAGTTCTTTCGTATAAGCCTCCTAAGCTTCCGTCTTTCGTTCTTAGTGTCCAACCATCACTGTCCATAACTAAATCAGGTTTTCCCATGTTATAAATTACCTCAACTGCAATTACCATTCCTTCTTTTAAAAGGGGTGTTTTTTCAATTTTGGAATATAAATATCCTGGAATCTCTGGTTCTTCATGAAGTTCTTTTCCAACTCCATGACCAACTAAACTCTCAACAACTGAATATCCATTATTCTCAACAATTCCTTCAATTGTGACTGAAATATTACCCACTCTATTTCCTACAACTGCTTGCTTAATAGCTTCGTTTAGGGCAAGCTTGCCAATTTTTAAGAACTTCTCGGTTTTTTCATCGACTTTTCCTACAATTACCGTTTCTGACATATCTGTATGGAAGCCACCAAGAAAAACTCCACAATCAATACCAATAATATCGCCATCCTTTAGTTTATATTCAGAGGGAATACCATGAACCACGGCATCGTTAGTGGATACGCAAATAGTATATTTATACCCATCTACTCTTTTAAACCCAGGCTCTCCGCCTTTTTCAATAATTAGTTTTTCAGCTAGCCTATCAAGCTCTATCTCAGAAACTCCAGGTTTTACATGTTTTACTAATTCCCACATTACATCTGAAAGAATTTTTCCACCTGCTTGCATTACTTTTATTTCATCTTTTGTTTTTATGTTAATCATATTTTTTTAACTTATTAATAATTAAATCTACTGTTTCTTGTTCATTTAAATTACTATTGTCTAATACAAAATACCCATCTTTTTCAGGATCTTTTGAGAGAGGACGAATTTTCCTTGACCAATCTCTTTGGTCTCTAGCTCTCAACTCTTCTAATACGTCATTTTGCGACTTTATTATACCGTGTTTTTCATATTGTTGCTGTCTTCTTTTTGCCCTAGTATTTAAATCAGCAGTTAAGAATATTTTTAACTTTGCCCAAGGAAATAAAATTCCAATATCTTGACCATCTAAAATTACTATTCTCCCCTCATTTATTAGTTTTTGAACTAATTCTTCTTGTTTCTTAGACAAATCATCTCTAACCTTTGCATGCACTGCAATATCAGGAGTAGCATGAGAAACATCTGGCATTTTTATTCTCTTGGTCACATCTTTGCCATTTAAATAAATATCTTCTCCCTTAAAATCAATATTCATTTCTGACAAAACTTTATCTACTTCATCTTCATTATGAGTATTAATATTTTTTTCAAGACAAATTAAAGCAAGAGAGCGAAACATATTTCCTGAACTTAAAAATATTCCTGATAATTTATGGGCAAGACTTAAGGCAATTGTTCCCTTTCCTGCTGCTGGTGGACCATCTAAAGCTATTAAATATCCCTTATTCATTTATAAGAGGCTACCTAGGATTTCATTATTAATTTTTGTAATTTCTCTTTCCCCATCTACTTCAATAAGTAAACCTTTTTTCTTGTAATAATCTAAAACTGGTTCGGTTACATTATGGAAAAGATCAATTCTTTTTCTGATTGCCTTTAAAGTTTCATCATCTCTTTCTTCTTCTCTACCTGAAAGTCTCCATAATGCTTCTTTATCTGAAACTCTTAAGTAAATTACTCTGTCAATTTCATCCTTAAACTCTTCTGCTTGATGAACAGTACGAGGAAAACCATCTAGAATATAACCACTAGCATATGCTGGTTTAGCTAAGTATTCTTCAACTATTTTTAAAGTTCTTCCATCAGGAATTAAATAACCTGCATTAACTGTTTCCTTAATATATCTTCCCTCTGGCGTATGCTCTTTTGCCATATCTCTAAAAATATGGCCAGTGGAAAGATAGGGAAGTTTTAATTTTTCTGAAAGAAGATTACCTTGTGTAGATTTTCCTGCACCTTGAATACCAATTAATATTATTTTCATTTCGAATATCCTTCGTAATTGCGCATAACTAGCTGTGACTCAATAGATTTAATCGTTTCCAAAACAACAGAAACAACGATTAATATTCCAGTTCCACCTAAAGCTAGGTTTTGAATATTAGTAAAAAATCTTGCAAGCTCAGGAAAAATGGCAATAATACCCAAAAACAAAGCACCAGCTAGTGTTATTCTCGTCAAAATATAATTTAAATAATTAGCAGTTGGCGTACCTGGTCTAATTCCAGGAATAAAACCACCATATTTTTGAATTTCATCTGCAATCTTTTTTGGATTAAATACAACTGCTGTATAAAAATATGTAAACCCGACAACTAATACAAAATAAACTAAGTTATACAAGAAACTTGTAGGACTAAACCAAACAGTAACGCTGGTTCCAATCGCATGCAAAATATCATTCTTAGAAACGGTTAAGTAATTAGCAACTAAAGTAGGAAGTAAGACTAAGGACACTGCGAAAATAATTGGAATGACTCCAGCCTGATTGAGCCTAAGCGGTAAATGAGTTGATTGTCCACCATACATCTTATTACCTCTTACTCTTTTAGCATAATACACAGTAATCTGACGCGTTGCCTCATTAATTAAAACAATTGAAGCAATAACTCCAACTCCAATAACTAAAAAGACAATGATATTAAAGAAATTTTGAGAGTTTACCGTTGATGCAGTTTGTGAGAAAACAACTGGAAGCCTGGAAACAATTCCTGCAAAGATTAACAATGAGATTCCATTACCCACGCCTCTTTCAGTAATTAACTCTCCCATCCAAACCAAAAGCATTGTCCCTGCAACCATCGTAATAATTAAGGAAATTAAACTAAAAATAGATAAATTTGAAATAATCCCTTGGTTTCTAAGTAAAGCATACATTCCGATTGCTTGAAGTGCCGCCAAAGGCACTGTAATCATCCTGGTATATTGATTTATCTTTTGTCTGCCTGCTTCTCCTTCTTTTTGCAACGCTTCAAGTTTAGGGAAAATCATTGACAAAAGCTGCAAGATAATCGAAGCATTGATATATGGGTTTAAACCTAATGCCATAACCGAGAAATTAGCTAAAGTTCCTCCGGAAAAAACATCAAGTAAGGCTAAGAATTGGTTTGAAGCAAATAAAGATTGAAGTTGGGCTACGTTTACTCCTGCAACTGGAATGTGAGCAAAAACTCTAGCAACTACGAAAATAAAGAGGGTAAACAAGATTTTTTTTCTAACATCTGGTGATTTGATGCTATTTCTAAATACAGCTAAAATTCTTTCCATTGTGTTACTCTATTTTTCCGCCAGCTTTTTCAATCTTTTGTGCAGCTTTTTTGGAAATAGGTAATTTAATTATATACGATTTTGTAATTTTTCCATCGCCCAATATTTTTACTCCATATTCTTTTGCGTCAGCTTCTTTAACAATCTTTGCAGCAACTAAAGACTTAATATCAACAACTGTTCCTTCTTTTAATACTTCAAGGAATTTAAGATTAACAATTACTGGAATTTTTCTATATGAATTGTTTTTATCTTTTCCTCTTCTAAAAGGAAGTCTTTTGATAAGAGGTAATGCTCCACCTTCAAATGATAAAGCTCTGCTACTTCTTGCGTTTTGTCCCTTAGTTCCTCTTCCAGAAGTTTTTACTCTTCCAGAACCATGACCTTGTCCAAGTCTTCTTTTTTTATTTTTAATTGTTTTAGTTAAGCTATGTAATTTCATTATTTCTTACCTTTCCTTAATATCTCTTCCCTTTTATATCTAGCTGCAAGTCTTTTTAGAGCTTCCATAGTACCATAAACGTTACTAGATTTATTATTTGTTCCCAATACTTTAGAGGAAATATTTTGAATACCTGCTAAAGATACAACGCTTCTAACAGCTCCTCCTGCGATAACACCACTACCGACTGGAGCAGGTTTTAATAGGATCTTTGCTGCACCTAGTTTAACATAAACTTCAAAAGGAATTGTTCCATTAATAATAGGAATTGAAATTGCGTGTTTTTTGGCAAGACTTACGCCTTTTTTCATAGCGAGTGATACATCTCCTGCTTTACCAAGGCCAACGCCAACTTTTCCATTTTTATCTCCAACTACCATTAAGACTGAAAAACCAATTTTATTTCCACCTTTGGTTTTCTTGGAAACTCTGTTAACTTGAACAATTTTTTCTTCAAAACCATCAGCTGGCTTTTGCATTTCAAAATTTTTAAAATTTCTATCCATAATTAAAACTTAAGGCCTCCTTCTCTTGCGCCTTCTGCTAGTGCTTTTACTCTTCCATGATATTTATATGAACCTCTATCGAATACAACTTCAGACACTTTTTTAGCCAATGCTTTTTTAGCTAAAACTTTACCCAATTCTTTAGCTTTTTCTGTTTTATTGGCTTTAACTGTTATTTCTGATTCAGATACACCAACAATTGTATTTGCTTTATTATCATCAATAATTTGAGCATAAATATATTGATTAGATCTAAAGACTGAAAGCCTTGGTCTTTCAACGTTTGTTCTTACTTTTGCTCTAACTCTATTTTGTCTTGAAACTTTTTGTACTGTTTTCATATTATTTAGCTCCTGCACCAGCTACTGCTTTAGCAGCCTTTCCAACTTTTCTTCTAATTCTTTCACCTACATATTTAATACCTTTTCCTTTATATGGTTCAGGTGGTCTAATTGCTCTAATTCTAGCTGCTGTATCTCCAACTACAACCTTATCCATACCCATAATGGTAATTACGTTTTCTTCAACTTTAAATGTAATTCCTGGTTTACCCTTGATAACAACTGGATGAGAAAAACCTAAAGATAAATTTAACGTATCTCCAGATCCAGATGCTCTATAACCTACTCCGGTTAATTCAAGCTTTGTCTCAAATCCATCAGTTACGCCTTTAACAAAGTTTGCAATAGTTGCTCTAGTTAAACCAAAAAGCGCACTTGTTAGTTTATCATTTTCTTTAACCTGACCAACGATTATTTTATCTTCTGCTTGCTCTACTTTAATACCTGCTGGAATCTTAAAAGACATTGTTCCTTTTGGACCAGCAACGTTAATAACGTTGTTTTCAACGGTTACTGTAACTCCTGGTTTAATAACGACTGGCATTTTACCAATTTTACTCATGTTTACCAAATTGCGAAGAGAACTTCTCCGCCGACTCCTTTCTTATTTGCCTCAAATGAACTCATAACTCCTTGGCTAGTTGAAACAATTACTGTTCTTTTGCCTCTTTTTCTAATTTCCATAATCTTTGAAACCGGTGCATAAACTCTTAAGGATGGTTTAGAAATAACCATAACATCTGTTAAGACTGGGATTCTATTTTGATATCTAATAACAGCTCTTAATTGTTTTTTGCCTTCAACTTCTTCTTCTTTAATATTTTCTAAGAAACCTTCTTTAACTAAAACCCTACCTATTTCTTTATTAATCTTTGAATAAGGAAGCACAACTTCTTTTCTTTTAGCGATTGCGCTATTTTTTACTCTAATAATAAAATCTGAAACTAAATGATTCATATATTTTTACCAAGTAGATTTTACTACTCCTGGTAATTCTCCTTTCTGTGCGAGCTCTCTGAAACAAATTCTACAAATACCAAATCTGCGCATATAGCCTCTTGATCTTCCACAGATTCCACAAATATTCTTTTCTCTTGTAGAGAACTTTTGTTTTTTATTAAATTTTACAACGTTTGATTTTTTTGCCATATTATTTTACAAAAGGCATTCCTAGTGCCCTTAATAACTCCAATCCTTGTTCATTTGTTTTTGCTGTTGTGATAACTGAAATTTCTAAACCTTGTGGTTTATCAATTTTACTTGGATCTATTTCTGGAAAAACAGAACTTTCAGCAAAACCCAATGTATAATTTCCTTTACCATCAAAACTGGTTGTTTTAACTCCATGAAAATCTCTAAGTCTTGGAAAAACAATAGATGTTAATTTCTGATAGAAATCATACATTCTTTTTCCTCTTAATGTAACTGTTAATCCTACTTGATCTCCCTCTCTAACTTTAAATGATGCAATAGATTTTTTTGCTTTATTTACTCTTGGCTTTTGACCAGAGATTTGCATTAAAACTTCTGCTGATTTTTCAATATTTTTCTTATCAGCAACAGCATCTTTTACTCCCATATTAATAACTATCTTAGAAAGTCTTGGTATATCATGAACATTTTTAATACCAAACTTTTCTTTTAAAGTCTTAATAATTTCTTTGTTAAATTTTTCTTGTAATGTATTTGTCATAGTTAAATTTCTGAATTACAGTTTCTACAAACTCTATATTTTACACTTTTTTCGATTTTATATCCAATCCTTGATGTTTGTTTACATTTTGGACAAACAAAAGCAACGCTTGATTCTGCTAATGGCTTAGTCAAAGTAACAATTTCTGAAGGTTGAGTTTGTGATCTTGCCTTCAAATGTCTTTTGAAAACATTAACATTTGCAATTAATACTTTGTTTTCTTTTGGTAAAACCTGTTCAATTTTTCCGGTCTTACCTTTATCTTTTCCTTTTATAATTTTGACATTATCGCCTTTTTTTAATTTCATATTAAACTACCTCCACTGCCATGCTGGCAATCTTTGTGAATCCAGCATCTCTAACTTCTCTAGCAATTGGTCCAAAAATTCTGGTACCTCTTGGATTTTTATCAGCTGCACTATCAATTAGAACTCCTGCATTTTCTGAAAATCTAATATATGATCCATCTTTTCTTTGATGTTCTTTATGTGATCTTACTAAAACAACTTTTACAATTTCTCCAGCCTTTACCTGGCCAGTTGGTAAAGCTTGTTTTACGACACAATTTAATACATCTCCAAGATAACCAAACTTTCTCTTGTGACCTCCAAAGACATGAATAACCTGTAAGACTTTAGCTCCAGTATTATCTGCTACTTTTAACATTGTTCTATGTTGAATCATATTATTTAATTACCTCCAAAACTTTAAAAAACTTATTTTTTGAAACTGGCTTAATTGAACCAATTTTTACTCTATCTCCAACATTAATTTCCATACCAGCTGATTCTACTTTGTATTTTTTACTTTTCTTAATCAATTTTTTATACAAAGGATGAGCAACTCTTCTAGTTACTTCAACTACCACTGTGTTTGTCATTTTGTTTGAGACGACTACGCCATTAAGAATTTTTTGCATGTTCCAACTCCTTTTCTCTTAAAGATGTTAATATTAAAGAAATTTCTTTTCTTTTCCAAAATATTGAACTTGTATTTTTTAATTTATTTTGTGATAAATCCATTTTTAAATTAAAAAGTGCTTCTCTTGCTTCGCTTAAGAGTTTCTTTAATTCTGTTTCACTTTTTGTAAAATAATCTTTTCTATCTTTGCTTTTCATATTAATTTTCCTTTGCTACAAATCTTGTTTTAACGTTTAATTTATGGCCTGCAAGTCTTAAAGCAGATTGAGCAACTTCTTTTGGAACTCCACCCATTTCGAATAACACTCTACCTGGTGCTACTGGTGCTACGAATTCATAAACGTCACCTTTACCTGAACCCATTCTAACTTCTGCAGGTTTTTTGGTAATTGGTTTATCTGGAAAAATTCTAATCCAAATACGTCCACCTCTTTGGGTATAATGAGTGATTGCTCTTCTTGCTGATTCAATTTGTCTTGATGTTACCCAAGCTGTTCCTTGCGCAACTAATCCAAAATCACCAAAAGAAATAGTTGTACCTCTATATGCATTACCCTTCATTCGATTTCTCATTTGTTTTCTAAATTTTTGTCTTTTTGGCGCTAACATAGCTTATTTTTCCTCTCCTTTATTAATCCAAACCTTTACTCCAATATAGCCTTTTTTTGTTAAAGCTGGAGATGATGCGTAATCAATATTTTCTCTAATAGTTGATAACGGGACTGTACCTTGTTGTAATTTTTCTTTTCTACCGATTTCTGCTCCACCAATTCTTCCAGACAAAACAATTCTTACTCCCTTAGCTCCACTTGTCATTACCTTTTCTACTGTTGATTTCATAACTCTTTTTGCAGGAAGTCTTCTAATTAATTGATCAGCAATATTTCTAGCAACTAAGTATGCATCTAAATTAGGATTTTTGATTGGCTCAACTCTAATATCAATTTTAAGTTGATTCTTACCAACCCTGCCTAAAAGTTTTACTAAGTACACTTTTAATTCTTCGAGTCCTGTTCCACCTCTACCAATAACCATACCTGGTTTGGAAACATAAGCTGTAATTTTAAGATTATTAATACTTCTTTCGATTTCAATGGTAGAAATACCTGCTGGTCTTAATCTTTCCATCAAAGTCTTTCTAAGCTTATGATCTTCTAAAAGAGTTTTTTTATAATCTTTTTCAGCAAACCATGTGCTTGTCCAAGCCAAATTTGGTCCTAATCTTAATACTTTTGGATTAACTTTTTGTCCCATTATTTAGTTTCCTCCTTTGTTTTTAAAACAACTCTAATATGACTTCCTCTTCTTTTGTAAGGATGAACCCTACCTCTAGTTGATGGATGAAATCTTTTATATGATGGCGCCTCATCAACTAAAATCTCTTTAATAAGTAAGTTAGCTACTTCAATTTTATTATTGTTTTTGGCATTAGCAACTGCGCTTTGCATAGTCTTAAATAAAGAAGCTGCTCCTCTTTTATTTGAAGCTTCTAATGCTTCCAAAGCGGACATAACAGACATTGTTCTAACAGCATCTGCTACTAGTCTTACTTTTCTTGGCGCCACTCTAACTGATCTTGATATTGCTTGTACTTCCATATTTTTATGTCTTACTTATTTCTCTTGCAACGACTCTTCCGTGTGTTCTAAAGGTTCTAGTTGGAGAAAATTCTCCTAATCTGTGTCCAACCATACCTTCTGCGATAAAAACATTAATAAATACTTTTCCATTGTAGACACCAAAAGTATGGCCAACAAATTCTGGTGGAATTTGACATGCTCTATTCCACACTTTAATTACAGATCTGTCACCAGATGCTTTTTGAGCATTAACTTTTTTTACTATTCTTTGGTCTACGTATGGACCTTTTTTTGAACTTCTAGCCATTATTTTTTACCTCTCCTTTGTAAGATATATTTATTAGAATATTTCTTTGGTCTTCTGGTTTTACCTACTGCTTTTCTTCCTGCATAGGTTTTTGGTGTATTCATACCAATACCAGATCTTCCTTCTCCTCCACCATGAGGATGTGATCTTGGATTTTGAGCTACTCCTCTAACAGTTGGCCTAATACCCATATGGATTTTAGTACCTGCTTTTTTGAATACTCTGTTTTTCCAATCCAAATTTCCTAATGTTCCAACTGTTGCGTAGCCTTCTGCTAAGAATTTTCTAACTTCTCCAGATGGCATTTTTACATGCGCAATTTTTCCCTCTTTAGCTGCAACTGTTGCTCCAACGCCTGCTCCTCTTGCAATTTGCCCACCCCTACCTGGATTTATTTCAATATTGTGAATAAATGTTCCAACTGGGATAAGTCTTAAAGGCAAAGCATGACCTGTTTTAATCTCTGCTTTTTCGCCTGACATTATAACATCTTTTACCTTCAAACCGTTAGGAGCCAAAATATATCTTTTTTCTCCGTCAGTATATTGTACTAAAGCAATGTCTACAGTTCTATTAGGATCATACTCTATAGCCACAACTTTACCAGCAATATTTCTTTTATCTCTTTTAAAATCAATTACTCTAACAAATCTTTTTTGTTGACCACCTTGATGCCTTACAGAAACTTGTCCGCTTGCATCTCTTCCTGAATTTTTCTTTTTAATAAATTTCAATTTTTTCATATTATTTTTGTGTTCCTGTATCAAAAAGGCCAATTGTTTGTCCTTTTTTCAAAGTAACAATTGCTTTCTTGAAAGGCTCTAAATGTAATTCATTTCTTCTAACTCCTGATCTCATGCTTCTACCTTTTGTTACAACTGTTGAAACTTTTACAACATTTACTTTAAATCTTTTTTCAATTTCTGCTCTGATTGAATTTTTATTTGCATCCATAGTTACTTTAAAAGTAAATCTACCTAAAGATGCATCTTTCATTGATTTTTCAGAAATAAGTGCATTAATTAAATTATTCATTTTTTCCTCCTAAA
>CAZIOR010000011.1:18734-21230 GCA_964540925.1 uncultured Gammaproteobacteria bacterium
ATTGATTTTTCAGAAATAAGTGCATTAATTAAATTATTCATTTTTTCCTCCTAAAACTTCTACTGCTTCTTTCATAAATAAAATGTTTTTAGCTTTCAAAACTTCATAAGCATTCAAAACATTTGCTCCTCTTACTTCAACACCTGTAATGTTTCTTGCTGCTTTTGAAACGTTATCAAACTCTTTGCTTGCTTTTGGTGTAACTAATAACACTGTATTTTTCTTTTTGCTCATACCTAATGCATTTAAAAGATTTGCTACATTTTTTGTTTTTGGTTCTAACTTCACTAAACCTTTAACTACTTTTATTTCTCCATCTTTTAATTTTGCAGACAAAGCACTGGCTAAAGCGCTTTTCTTTTGTTTTTGATTAAGCTTTAGAGAATAATCTCTTGGTTTTGGACCAAAAGCAATTCCTCCACCAACAAAAATTGGAGCAGATGCTGCGCCGTGTCTAGCTCTACCTGTTCCTTTTTGTCTGTAAATTTTTCTAGTTGAGATATTAACTTCGCCTCTAGATTTAGTTTTTACTGTTCCTCTTCTTTGATTAAAAAGAAATACTCTAATAGCCTGAGAAATTAAGTTTTTATTAATCTCTACTCCAAAAATTTCTTTTGGTAAAGAAAAACTTTCAACTACTTTTCCTGTTAAATCGTAAACACTAAGTTTTAAGCCTGTTTCTTTAGGAAGTTCTTTTACTTCTGCCTTTTTAACAACAGGTTTAACTGCAGCTTTTTTAGGAGCAACTTTTTTAACCTCTACTTTTTTTACTGTTTTTGTTTTAGCTGTTGCCATTTTCTTCTCCTTCTTTTACTTCTTGCTTAACTTCTTCGATAACTGGTGCTTCTTCAACTGGCGCTACTTCTTCAGTTTTAGACTCTTCTACTGGTGCAGCTTGGGCTTCTTCTACTACTGCAGCTTCTGCTTCTACAACTTCCTCAGCTGGAGTATCAGCTACAACTGCTTCTTCTACTACTGGTTCTTCAACTACTTCTTTGTATAAAGGTACAGCTTTTTTATTTTTTCCAACTCTTTTAACAACTACATAGCTTCCCAATATTCCTGGAACTAATCCTTTAATAAGTAACATTCCGTCACTAGTTACCTCAACTACTTCTAAGTTTTTAAGAGTAACCATGTCAGAACCCATTCTCCCTGCCATTTTTTTACCTTTATAAACTCTTCCTGGAGTAGTTGTCTGACCAACAGATCCTGGCGCTCTTTCTCTATCTCCTTGACCGTGAGTTCTAGGTCCTCCTCTAAAGTTGTATCTCTTAACTCCACCGGCCCAACCTTTTCCTTTAGATTTACCAGTTACATCAACTACGTCTCCTGCTTCAAAAATCTCTGCAATATTAATTTCTGAACCTAAAGTAAATCCTTCTAGGCTTTCTACCTTAATTTCCTTTAAAAAACGGGGTGTTGTTGTTAACCCCGCTTTTTTACTGTGATTGACTAATCTTTTTTTTGCTTTCTTATTGCTTCCAATTCCAAGCTGAATTGCGTTATAGCCTTCTTTTTCTGCTGTCTTTATTTGTGAGACAAAATTTCCCGAAACAGCCACGCCAGTTAATGGAACTCTCATTCCATTTTGTAAAAATCCAGATTTTTGATATGTTTTCTTACCTAAAAGCGATACTAATTCCATATTGTCTTACAAACAAAAAAAGCGACCACATAGTGTCGCTTTACATCTACAAACGTAGTTTGCGTGCTTCTATGTAGCTTTGATCACCTCCATTTGTTTGATCATTTGTAATCACAATTATACCTAAGGTTGAGCCTAATTGCAAGGGGAGCTGAAAAATATTTTAGGAAGAAAAAAATCTAAAAATTATTTAACAATTGAGTAATCAATTTTCGTAGTTTGTGAGTTTTTCAACTGTAAAGCAGAGTTTCTAATCTGCTTTTTATAATGTTCTTTTGTCAAAATCTTGGAATAATCTGAAACTTTTTGAATAAATTCAATTCCTTGTAAATGATCCATCTCATGAAAGATAATTCTTGCAAGTAAACCATTAGTTTTTAGCCTAAATTTATTACCATTTTCATCCATTGCCTCTATTTCAACTTCTTTAGGCCTTAAAACAGGTCCAAAGATATCTCCAACGCTTCCACAACCTTCATAAATTAAAGACTGTTCCTTTGAAACATTAATAATTTTAGGGTTAATATATGTTCTTATTTTATCTTTTTTACCAATACTTCTGGCTTTAGTTGATCTGGGAAAAGTTACAAAAACTTGATGGTTTTCACCAATTTGATTAGCTGCAATACCCACCAAATCTGTTTTTTTCATACTGAGAATAAGGTCTTTAATTAATTTTTGAGTTTTTGCAGATTTAATATTTAAAATTTGTTTATTCTTAGCTTTTAAACGAGGATCTCCTGCTAAAATGACTTTTTTGTATTTCATTTAGGGGATTATACACTAAATTAGAATTACATCCTAATTTCGATGTTTACACCTGCTGGAAGATCTAAGTGGCCTAGGGA
>CAZIOR010000012.1:0-17071 GCA_964540925.1 uncultured Gammaproteobacteria bacterium
AATATAAGTTAAAATTAGTGTTATGTTTAAACCAGTAACTCCACAAGTAAATTTTCCAGAGCTTGAAGCAAAAATTAGTAAGTATTGGAAAGAAAATAATATATTTGAAAAATCTATAACTTCTAAGCCTGAAGACAAGAAGTGGACATTCTTAGATGGCCCACCTTTTATCACCGGTAATCCTCATTATGGTACCTTGCTTTCTTCACTTCCTAAGGATTTGTTTGGTAGATATTGGACAATGAAAGGTTATAGGGTTCGAAGAGTTTGGGGATGGGATGGTCATGGGTTACCAATTGAAAACAAAGTTGAAAATAAGCTTGAAATAAAGCGCAAAAAGGATATTGAAGAAGTAATTGGTGTTGATAAATTTATTGAAGAATGTAAAACCTACGTTAACGAAGTTTCAGCTGAATGGGAATGGTATATAGATAGAATAGGCCGTTGGGTAGATTTTGAGCATGCATATAAGACATGGAATATGGATTACATGGAATCTGTAATGTGGGTATTTAAACAAATGTATGATAAAGGCGCAATTTATAAAGGTTTAAGAGTTTCACTTTTTTGTCCTCATTGCTCTACACCAATCTCAAATTTTGAAGTTGCTATGGATGCAGAAAACTATAAAGATGTTACTGAGCAAGGAGATACTTATAAATATGAGCTTAAAAATGAAAAAGGAACTTATTTGCTTGCTTGGTCAACAACTCCTTGGACAAAAATTGTCACACCAGCTTTGGCAGTAAATCCAGAGCTTACGTATGTAAAAATATTACAAGACGGAGAAAAATATATCTTAGCTAAAACTACATTATCAATTCTTAAAGACTCACCCTATGAAATCTTAGAAGAATTTAAAGGGAAAGAATTAGAAGGGCTAGAATTTATTCCTCATTATGATTATTACAAGATAGATGAAGGTAAAAAAGCCTTTATCGTAATCGGTGGAGATTTTGTTACTGCAGATGAGGGTACTGGAATTGTCACAATTGCAGCCTATGGAGAGGAAGATTTGAAGGTCATGAAAGAAAAAGACATCCAAGTAGTTGTTCATTTAGATGATGAAGGAACAGTATTTGATGATGTTCCTCTTTTTGGTGGAATGTATTATTTAAAAGCAAATAAATTTGTAAATGAAGATTTAGAAAAAAGGAATTTACTTTATAAGTCTGAAGAATATACCCATTCAGTAGCACATTGCTGGAGATGTCATACAAGACTTTTCTTTAACCCTCAAAACGCATGGTATGTAAATATCCAAGATATTAAGGATAAACTTTTAGAAACTAATGAAAAAGTTAATTGGTATCCAGCGCATTTTAAAAAAGGAAGATTTGCAAAATCTATTGAAACAGCTCCTGATTGGAATATATCTAGAAGTAGATACTGGGGAAGTCCTGTTCCTGTTTGGGAGTGTGAATGTGGAGAGAGATTCGTTCCTGGGTCTTTGGAAGAGCTGGAGAAGGAATCTGGACAAAAAATAACAGATTTACATAAGCCTTTTATTGATAATGTTTTTGTTGTATGTAAGAAATGTGGCAAGAAAGTTTCAAGAGTACCAGAAGTATTAGATAGCTGGATTGAGGCGGGTAGTGCTTCATTTGCAGAGAGACATTTTCCATTTGAAAAAGCTGAAAAATTAGAAGATTTTTTCCCTCCAGATTTTATTGCAGAATATACAGGTCAAATTAGGGCATGGTTTTACGTATTACACGTAATTGGTGCAGTTTTATATGACAGTATTGCCTTTAAAAATGTTGCTGTTGAGGGGGTTATTTTGGGAACAGACGGTAGGAAAATGAGTAAAAATTATGGTAATTATCCAGATCCAAAAGAGTTGTTGGAGAAATTTGGCGGAGACGCTTTAAGGCTTTATTTAATGGGTAGTCCAGTAATGAAAGGTGAGGACATTATAATTTCTGAAGAAAACTATAGAAATCAAATCAAGGGCTTAATGTTGATTCTTTGGAATACATACAACTTCTTTATTACTTACGCTTTGGTTGATAAGTATGAAGCTAAAAAAGAGTTTATTAAATCAAATAATATTCTAGACAAATGGATTGTCTCTCTAGTTAATAAATTAATTAGAGATGTGACTGAATATTTGGATAATTACGATACCGTACAAGCTATTGAAGCCATAAATAGTTTCGTTGGTAATTTCTCAAATTGGTATATCAGAAGAAGTAGGGATAGAGTTGGCCCAGCTGCTGATAATTTGGAAGATAAAGAAGCTTTTTATAATACAGCTCACTTTGTTTTAAAAAATGTTTGTTTAGTACTTGCTCCAATTGCACCTTTTTTAACTGAAGACATGTTTATGAACTTAACTAGCGAGGAATCTGTCCACTTGCAGGATTTTCCTAAGTATTCAAAGGATTTAATTGATGAAGAGTTAGAAACAGAGATGGAAAAAGCAAGAAAAGTTGCTGAGGTTGCACATGCTTTGAGAAAAAATGCTGAAATTAAAGTTAGAATTCCAATAAGACAAATGACCTACAATGGTCCAGCTGAGATAAATAAAGAAGTTCTAGAGGTGCTCAAGGCTGAAGTAAACGTTTATGAACTAAGTTTTGGTGAAAAAACCGAAGAATATTCAGTACAAGCTGATACTAGCGATAATAATTTAGATTTAAATTTTGGTTTAGCAAGGGATATAATTAGAAAAATTCAAGAAGAAAGAAAAAATCTAAAAACTAATCAAGAAGAAAAAGTAACTGTAACTATGCCATTCTGGCCAGTAGAGCATGAAGAGTATATCAAAAAAAGAGCGTTAATTAGTAAAATTGTTCAAGGCGATAAGTTTTTAGTTACTAAAGATGAATAAGCTCCTTTTCAAGGAAATAGATTGGTTTATTGTAATTCCAGTATTAGTTTTAATTTTACTTAGTTTAGTAACTTTATTTTCCTTGAACACCATTTTTTTTAGAGGACAATTCTTTTTATTTTTGGCTTCTTTTGTCATATTTATTTTGGTCTCCCAAGTAAATTATAAGATTTTAAATATTTACGCTAAACCAATTTATATTTTATCTTTAATTATCTTAATCTTAGTTCTGATTGTAGGTATTGAAAGTAGGGGTGCAGTTAGATGGGTTGAGTTTTTTGGATTCAGATTGCAGTTTTCGGAAGTTGTTAAGCCGTTTTTAAGCATAAGCTTGGCAGCATATTTAGCAAACATTAAATCGCTTAATTTTTCAAATTTTTTAAGCGTTTTTGGACTACTTGCGCCAATTGGTTTTTTAATCTTTTTTCAGCCTGATTTGGGAAATGCGATTATTTATGGATTGATTGTACTTTTAACTTTAATTTACATGGGTTTTTCATTTAAATATTTTGGGATAATATTTTCGCCTCTTATTGTTGCCTTTCCAATTATTTGGGAATTTTTACATGATTATCAAAGACAAAGAGTTTTAACCTTTATTAATCCATCCTTGGATCCTCTTGGTACTTCATATAATGTTATTCAGTCAATTATTGCTGTTGGTAGTGGTATGTTTATGGGGCAAGGCATAGGCCAGGGTACTCAATCAAGTCTTCGGTTTTTACCAGAAAGACAAACAGATTTTATTTTTGCTACCATCTCGGAACAATTAGGCTTTGTTGGTGTCGTAATTATTTTTACTTGTTTTGTAATAATTCTTTATCGTATATTTCAAATTTATTCAGATTCAAATGATAAGTTTTGCAAGATTTTTTGCGTCATTACCTTTTTTGTATTTTTAATTCAATTTTTTGTTAACGTCGGTATGAATGTGGGCATTTTACCCATTGTTGGAGTTACGTTGCCCTTTGTTTCCTACGGGGGTAGCTCACTTTTGTCTAACTTTATTTTTTTAGGTTTTTTGAATTCAATCAGGAAATCTACTAAAGATGATAAAGTTCTAGAAATTGGTTAAAAGATTTGCTATAATTAGCTTCTATGCAATACGCAGTTATTAAAACAGGTGGAAAGCAGTATAGAGTTTCTGAAGGAGATACAATATTAGTTGATAGATTGCCTCAAGAAAAAGGCAAAGTTTCCTTTGATGAAGTTTTATTACTAGTTAATGATTCTAATGTTAAAGTCGGAAAGCCATTTGTTTCTGGTGAAACAGTTGAGGGCAATATTGTTGAGCATCTAAAAGGAGATAAGGTTAGAGTTTCAAAATACAAAGCTAAAGTTAGATTTAGAAGAACAACTGGATTTAGAGCTTCTTTAACCAAAGTTCAAATTGAAAAAATTGGTGGAGAATCTAAGGCTAAAAAAACAGAAGAAAAGAAATAATTAGCATCTTGACAGACTGTGAAAAGTCGAGATAAAATAAATCAGTTTTCACAACACTAATATGGCACATACAAAAGCACAAGGAGCAGTTAAGGGAAATAGAGATTCGAGAGCTAAGCGCTTAGGCGTTAAGGTTTATGGTGGTCAAGAGGCAAAAGCAGGAAGTATTCTAGTAAGACAAAAAGGAACTAAATTTCATGCAGGTAAAAATGTTGGAATGGGAAAAGATTATACTTTGTTTTCTTTAATAAGTGGAATTGTTAAATTTAAGAAGTTAAATTCCAAGAAATTTATAGAAGTTACTGCTTAATAAATTTATAAAAATGGAAATATCAGATAGAATTTTTGAACTTGAAATTAATATGCTGCAAGCTAATCCATTGCAGCCAAGAGGCATTATTTCTCCCGATTCGCTTCAGGAATTAGTTGATTCAATAAGAGAGCAAGGAATACTTGAGCCTATTGTTGTTGCAAAGACCCCAGCAGGATATCAAATTATTGCAGGCGAAAGACGCTGGAGAGCAGCAAAAGTATTAGGTCTTCCAAAAGTCCCAGTTGTTATAAAAGAAACAACACCACAAGGAATGTTAGAAATGTCTATAGTTGAAAACGTTCAAAGAGAGGATTTAAATCCAATCGAAAGAGCCATGGCATATAAAAGATTGATAGAGGAATTTGGTCTTGGAACAAATGAAGTTGCAAGAAGATTGGGAAAAAGTGCTCCAACAGTTTCTAATACAATAAGACTTCTATCATTGCCAGATGCTATTAAAGATGCATTGGTAGCTGGAGTTATCACAGAAGGACATGTAAGGCCTTTAATTTCACTTGGTGATCCTAAATTAATGCTTGAGCTATTTAAAAGAATATTGAAGGAAAATAGCACAGTAAGAGAAACAGAAGAATTAGCAAGACAAGTTAAGGGAGAGGTTCAAAAGAAAGAGCCTAGAACAAAAGTTAATAAGCTTTGGGTACCAGAATTGGATGAGATGTCTAAAAAACTAGAAGAATTAAGAGGATTCAATAAGGTTGCTATGTCTCAGTCTAGAACTCAAGCTAAAATTCAAATTGTTCTAAAGGGAGATGTCGATGTTACTGGACCAAAGATAAAAGAAATTTTTGAGCTATTAAATAAGAGTTAATTGTAAGGATTTTTAACTAACCTCATTCTGTTAACAGGTAAATATACAAATAATGATTCACCAATAATTGAACCTTTGGGAACAAAACCCCATTCTCTTGAATCTGAGCTTGCTCCGCGATTGTCCCCAAAAACTACGAATTTATTATCTGGAACCGTTATCTCTTGGCCTTCTTGAAAAAATGCTCCCGGAAATGTTTTAACTGTGGATTTAAGAAAAGGCGATTCATCTAGCAATTTACCATTTAAGTAAACACTACCGTCTTTTATCATTACCTTGTCTCCAGGTACGCCAATTATTCTTTTTATATAATCTTTTTCTGGTTCAGGTGGGGATTTAAACACAACTACATCCCCAAGCTTAGGTGTTTTAAATTTTAAGATTATTAAATTTGTTAATACATACTCTTTATTATAAAAGTTGGGATACATTGATTCTCCTTGGACCTCGTATGGTCTAAACAAAAACAAATAGATAATTAAAAAGATTGCTGCAGCAATTAAAAATGTTTGTGCACTGTCAAGCAAAAAAGCCCATATTTTTTGTAGAATTTCCATTTATTAATTGTGCCAACTTTAGACTTTTTTGTCAATTGGAGATATAATTTTTGTGGACTTGTAGCTCAGTGGTAGAGTGTTTCATTCACATTGAAAATGCCAGAGGTTCGAATCCTCTCAAGTCCACACTTGATTTTTCTGTAATTATATAATCATAATTAATTATGTCTGCTGATAAATTAAAAAGTGAAGTGACAGCAAGTAGACCACGAGATGAAAAGGGTCATTTTATTAGCTCTCCTGATTATAAATCAGCAAAAACACCTATAGAAAAATTTATTTATAGCCATACAGGTAATTATAAAGATCAGGAAGATCTTTTAGATATAAGAATTGGAAATCCGTTGAGAAAAGTTATTGAATTGCTTGAAGAAATAAAAAAACAAAAAGCATTTAGCTTTACTTTCAAGGGCAGTTTAGGTATTGCTGGTGTATTAATGTTTTTGTCAGTTTTTGGCTTATTTGGTGGAAATAAAGTTATTTGTGAGAAAGGAAATCAAAGTATTGTAGGGTACGTAAAAATTTTAAATTTTAGAGAAATATATACTGATAAAGTTGGAATTATTGATTACGTTTTAAATATTATTGCGGTTCCACAAAAGAAAATAACTAAACGGACAATTTTGTTAACTGATTCAGTAGGTTCAACAATATATCTTCCCTATAATAAAGATATCGATTTTATTAAATATTCTAATAATTTAGTTGTGGTAACTGGTAAATACAACTCTTGCTCAAATTCATTAATGATTGAGTCAGCCGAAGGAATTGAGAGAGCAACAGAATAATTTTACTTATCTTTTTAAGCCTCAATGATTATGTTAGAATCTCAATATGAAAATTTTATTTCTAACTAGATCTTATTACCCCAATATTGGTGGAGTAGAAAAGCATATTTGGCAGATTACTAAAGAATTAACTAAAAAAGGTTATGCAATTAAAATTATTGCTGAAAAGCCATCTGAAAATAATAAGCTTTTAAATATTAAAAATAACGGTGAAGCAGTGATTTTCATACCCTCAATAAAGGAAAATAAATTCAAAAAGTATCTTATCTGGATTAATTTGTTTAAATACATAAATGAAATAAGACAAGCAGACATTATCCATTGTCATGATGTTTTTTATTGGTACTTACCTTTTAGATTTATATTTCCAAACAAGAAAATATACACGACTTTCCATGGTTATGAGGGAAACAATATGCCCAATTTGAAGGCAAAAATTATGCATAAGATTGCAGAAAAGTTATCAAGAGGAAATATATGTGTAGGAAATTTTTTTAAAAAATGGTACAACACTAATCCAACTTTTGTTATTTTTGGTGGGATTGATAAGCAAAAATTTAATAGCAAGAAAATAAAAGTCACGAATAAGGCAATGTACATTGGAAGGCTAGAGGAAGAGGCAGGTATAATGGCTTATTTAAGGGCAATGAAAATATTAAAGGATAAAAAAAATGAACTAAGTTTAGATGTGTATGGTAATGGAAGCCAACTAACAAATGCAGTTCGATTTGTAAATAAACACAAACTAAAAGTGAAATTTAAAGGATTTGTGTATGATGTTGAAAAATTTTTACCTAATTATTCGTATGTATTTGTTTCTAGATATTTGGGTATCCTTGAAGCGATAGCTGCAAAAAAACCTATTTTCGCAGTTTATAATAACGAAATTAAAAAGGATTACCTCGAAATGACACCTTTTAGTAAGGAAATATTTATATGTAAAGATAGTTTGCAAATTTCAAATTCGATTAAAACTTACTTGATAAATAAAAATTCATATAATTACTCAATCCTATCATCAACTCTTTTGACATGGAGAGAGGTAGCTAACGTTTATATAAATCTCTGGAAGATTTAATTTGGATTAAAATTATAATTAGCAAGGATAGTGTTAATAGTAATAAACTTATTTTTTTGGCTAAACTGATATAAAAAACATCTTCATATTTAATTATAACAATAAAATCGCCTTTGCTTATATTGAATGAAATATGTCCATTTTTACTTGGATAGGTTTTTAGTTTAATATTGTTTGCATATACATTCCATCCAGGAAAATATAAGGTATTTTCGTTTACAACCGTATTTTTTATCACTGACATTTGGTATACATGTTCATTTTGAGATCTTTTAATAACAACATAGGAAATTAATTTATTTGGCTGAAAAGGTTTATTTGGAATAATGTTTTCCCACAGTCTTTTCGGATTTTGATAAATTGTTGCTGCATAAAAATGATTGTCAATGTTGTATGTGCTAAGAGGAAGAGTTTTTATTAGGTATTCATCATTTATTTCAGGTATTAAATTTCTTTGTCCCCAATTTAAAATTGTAGATCCGATCATAAACAAGATTATTAAATATATTATTTTCAAATTTTTTATTTTACTTAAAACTAAAGAGGAAATGAATGCAGTTATTAAGCCAAGAATAATTAATAAACGATGTGGGCCTGAGCCGCCTAATATTGGTATTAAATTCCAAAATATTTTAGATTGAGGTAACAATAAAGAAAAATATAAAAAGAAAAAAAATAGCCAGAAATATACTTTCTCTTTTTCCATATTTGTAAATTTACGCTTAAATATGAGAACAAAGGATAATATAATTAATAAAATTTGTACGTAGCCTAATAGATAGGAAATTTCTCCCTTTGGTCCTTGAAATAATAGGCCAAGCCTCCAAGGAGAGTACAAAAGATCAGCTAATGAAGGAAAGAATATATTATCAAGATTAATCTTAACATGTGTTATGTAAAGGTAAGATTTAAATAAAATGCTAGGAAGCCATTGGTAAGCTGAAAGTATCAGTGAAAAAATAAAAATAAAGGAGAATTTTAACAAATTTTTTATTTTACTTTTTCCGTAAAAGAACATATATGTAAAGAAAAGTGGAATCGTGAATATTGCAATAAAAATATGACTAATAATTATTAAAAAATAAATGATGGAAGAATGTATAAGAAATATATTTTTTTTATTTTCATTTACTAAACTAATATAATAAAATAATAAAGGGAGCAAAGTATATGATGATATTTCACCCAGTGTGATTTTATAGTGAACGGAGATCAAATGATATGGGAAAAATGAATAAAAAAGTGCAAATATGAACGCATTTAATTTATTTTTATTATATATTCTTAATCCTAAAATATAACTAAAAAGACCTGTTAAGATTAAATTACTGAATAAAAATATTTTTAATGAATTGATAAAAGAAAAACCTAATAAATGTGCAATTGTAGTAAGGTAGTAAGGAAATGTATAGTTAAACATAAATAAAGGTAAACCATAAAATGCATTTAGATCACCTGCCCAAGATGGTAAAATGGATCCTTCAAGTAAATTTTTATAAAATTCTATCGATCTATATACGTGTATATTGAAATCACCGCTTTCATATGAACCGACACGAAATATGCTAATTGATGTGCCTAAGCAAAGTAATAAGACTAAAAACAGTGGATTAATTTTCTTTTTTGGGAAAAATCTTTTAAAAATAAAAATAAACACAAATAAAAATAATAAAAATAATAGGTTAATAATAATTAATTTATAGGGTGCAATCATAAATTTTTAATTGAGTACATATATATATAAGGATAAGAATTATATTTCGAAATCAGTTCTAGTTTATGCATGTCGCAATCAATAATTGAATATTTTTTACAGAAATTTTCAAATTCGTTTCCTCTTAATATTAAGTATTTAATTCCTTTCTTTCTTATTTCATTAATCGATTCGCCTCTTTTGTTAATTACAAAATTTATGTCAATGTAATCAAAGTCTGCATAAAAATATCCATGAAAATTATAAAATCCAACAGTTTCGTGATTTTCAATGTATTTATTAAATTGCTTGTTAAAATCAAAATAGCTTGAATTATCTCTTATTAATATTCTTGTTAAATAGTTATTTTTATCGCTGAATCCAAGAGAATAAGGTAGAATTAAAATTGAATTAATAAAATAATAACAAAATACTAAAATTGAGAAGGTGATTAATAAAATATTTAATAATTTGTATTTTTTAATCAACTCGCTAATAGAAAGTGAAGAGATAAAAATTAAGAAGATGTATAGTCCAATCATATATCTTCCAAAAAAATACTGTACTAATAAATAAGTTACAAATGTAATTATAATTATTTTATTGATCTGTAAAGTTCGTATTTTATCGTAAATGTCCTTTAGGTTTATTATAAAAATAAATAATCCGATGAAAAATAAAGGGGAGAATACATTAATAAAGTATTTTGGATTTAGTAACCCATAATTTATTCCAACATATTGAAACAAGCTTAATTTTTCTCTAGTTCCATCCAGATTTATATGATCAATAAACGCGGGATATATAGGATTACCTGTTAAAATATAAGATCTGATTAACCATAATCCATACACAAGCAGTGAGGAAGATATAAATAATAGTAAGTATTTTATCGTTGTCCTTTTAAATTTATTTTGTAGAGCAAGGAAAAGAGAAAATACTGGGTAAAATATAATTGTCCATAGTTTTGAAGCTACCACGCCGCCTAAGAATAAGCCAGATAGTGAATATGTAATAAGTTTATTCTTATATTGATCAATTAATATTAATGTTGAGATAAGCAAACAAAAAAGCCACTGAAAATCAGTATACATTGATGAGGTTTCCTTAATAATTACAGGACTGCTTACCAATAATAAAGGCGTGTAAATAGCAAATTTATACTTAGTATTTATTTTAGAATAATTTATTAAAGTTAAAATCGTAAGTAAATAAAAGTAAAAATGCAGAAATCTGGCTGCTTCTTTAGATAGTAAAAATATTCCAATTAAATAATATGATTCTGCGGTTTGAGGTGCAGCTGAGACATGGAGTTGTTCCTTAGGGGGGATCATATTCGTATTAAATCGTAGATATTGTCTTGGCAAATCAACATGGTATTGATCCTCTCTATATTCAGGATTGATTAGATTAATAAATCCTAAAAATATAAAAAGAGAAACAATAATAAAAACTGCTTTAAACTGTTTGAAGTAGTTAATTTCATTTTTAACATATATAAATAATTCTAAAAGTGACTGTTTTATATTTTTGAAAGGAAATAGCGAAATAAAGATAATACATAAAATATAAATTGAAATTAATTGAGGATACAGTAAATGGAAAAAACCTAATAGAGCAATACCTAATGATGAAAAAATATATCCTAATCCAATTGAAATTAGATAAGAGTAAGGTTTGTATTCAATGTTTTTGTTAAATAATGAAAATATTTTTTTGCCAAACAAATATGTGAAATTAAATATGATTAACGTAACTATTAAATTTAAAATAAAAATGAAGATGAAACTAATGTCCAAATTAAGTCCAGTGAAATCATTTTTTACGTAATTAAAGTTTTGAATTATATTATTAGATAATGAATTAAGGAGTCCCATAATATCTCTGTATTCTAATGTAGGAGATGCTATAATTCAACCACAATATGACTAAGGCAAAGTGTTCATTAATTTGTACAGTTTTAAATGAAGAAGCCACTATAATTAAATTTCTTCAATCTGTTGTTAAGCAGGTTGTGTTGCCGTCAGAAATCATAATTGTTGACGGAGGAAGTAGTGATAATACAGTAGATAAAATTAAAGAATTTTCACCAAAATACAAAAACTTAAATATTAAAATTTTTATAAAAAAAGGAAATAGATCGGTGGGTAGAAATGAAGCAATTAAAAAATCAAAATTTGACATTATATTAATTACTGATTCAGGTTGCGAGCTTCATAAAGATTGGGTAAAAAATATGTGTTCAACATTTTCTTCAAATGTCGATGTTGTCGCAGGGTACTATATGGGAAAACATACAAATATTTTCCAAAAATCTTTGATTCCATATGCATTAGTTATGCCTGATAAAGTAAATCCAAATAATTTTCTTCCTGCTACAAGATCTATGGCGCTAAGAAAAAAGGTATGGTCTAGTATAGGAGGTTTTAATGTTAAATACTCGCATAACGAAGATTATGTGTTCGCAAACAAAATTAAGGAAAAAGGATTTAATATTGAATTTAATAGAAAAGCAATTGTTTATTGGCAACCTAGGTCAAATATTAAATCAGCGTTTAGAATGTTTTACCGATTTGCGTATGGCGACATTGAATCAGGTATTTTTAGAGAAAAAGTTTTTTGGCTTATTTTTAGATATCTGATCGGTTTATATTTATTATCCTTGGTTCCAATTATGAAATCATTATCTCTCAATATATTTATAGTTGGAGGAGTGGTGGGATATTTATTCTGGATAGTCTTTAAAAATTACAGGTACGTTAAAAATATTAAAGGGTTCATATTTTTACCCCTAATACAACTTACCGCAGATCTAGCTGTATTGTTAGGAACATTTAAAGCATTTTTGGTAAATGTAAAGCTAAATTTATTAATTAATAGATTAGTTAAGCAGCGAATGCTTTTAATTATTATATTTACATATATAGGAATTTGTCTTGTTCAAATAAATTGGGGAATCCCGGGAGATAGTCATCCTTTTAATTACTTTATGGATGAATGGCATCAAAGTCAGTCTGTAAGAAATCTGTTTAAATTTGGCTCACCAAACATTGAGGGCTCGGCAAATGGTTCAATATTTCAATTTTTCTTAACTGGGATATTTTTGATTCCATTTATGGTTACAAAAATTGTGAATCCTTTTTTGATTAAATCATCTGTGTTAAATGTAGATATTCAGCAAACTTTGTTTATTGTTTTGCGTACAAATACAATTTTATTTGGGGTATTAAGTATTACTGTATTTTATTATTTATCAAAGAAATTTTTAAAAATTAACCCATCAATTTCTACTTTATTTTTTACTTTTAATCCAATGTGGTTAATGTTAAGTGGGTATTTTAAGTATGATATCGCATTAATGTTTTGGACTTTGTTGGCGATATTATTTATGTTTAAATATCTTAAAGAGTTTAAATATTACAATTTCTATTTTGCGTGTTTTCTTTCGGCACTAGCTTTATCTATAAAACTTTCACCTTTTGCTTTAATACCGATATTAGGATTAGTATTTATCTTTGATAAAGATTGGAAAAAACGTCTTTTCATATTAGTAAAGGGCGGATTAATTTATGTTTCTACTTTTCTATTATTTGGAGTTATAGATATTCTTTTGGGAAAGGGTAGTTTAAATGAATATCTTTCATCTACTTTATCGAGAACTCCAGATTTTAATGCTGCAAATTTTCAAATTAGTAATAAAATTTGGCCATATTTATTATTAGATTTATTTCCAACACTTTTTAGTCATGCTTTTTATATCGTGGGTATTTTAGGAGCAGCGATACTAATTTGTATTTTACTTTGGAATTTATTTTTTTCAAGAAATAAATTTAAATATATTTTTGATAATAGAATTTTAGTTATTTTTATTGCAGTTTTTATTTTATTTGTTTGTAGCTTAATTCCCCTGAAGCTAGATGCAACAAACAATCGAGTATTAATTCTAATACCGTTTTTGGCGTATTTTGTAAGTTACTTTATTAAATTTTTATCTAATAAATTTAATAATTTTTTAATTTTTATTTTTACGATTTTTATTATCATTCTTCAATTAATAGAATCATTTTCATGGCTACCTGTTAAGTTATTTAATGATCCTCGTCAATTGTCGACAATTTGGATTAATAAAAATATACCAGTTAACTCCACTATTGGTATACAAAATATACCAATTTATCAAGGTTTACCTGATCAAGTAGTTAAAGAGTTTTATTACAGTCAATACAGAGTAGAAAATAATAATAAATTTAAGTATAAAATTATTTTGGCAACTGATAATACGTATCCACAATATGTAATCTTAACTAATGTTGGTGTCGAAACAAAATACAAACATAATTCAGAAACAAAAGATATATATAAAAATTTACAGGAAAATAAATATAAATTGCTAAAAAAGTTTTCTCCTAATTTTAAATATTTATTTCTGTTTACAAATGATTTAAACTACTATATGGCAGCGATCGTTCAAAGCCCATTGGAAATAAGTATTTATAAAAAATGACAAATAATTTTGCAGTTATTATTCCTTCGTATAATGAATCAGAAAATCTTAAAATTCTAGTTAAAAAAATTAGAAATCTATATCCCACTTTTAAAATATTTATTATTGACGATTCTAAGAGTGAGGAAAATGAAAAAATTAAAAAAGCAATACGCCTATATTCAAATGTAAAACTTATTTCACGCATGAGAAAGTCTGGAAGAGGAAGCGCAGTAATGTTAGGCTTTAAGGAAGCTTACAAATTAAAAAATATTCAATATTTTCTTGAAATGGATTCAGATTTGGCTCATGACCCAGTAGAAATTAAAAGATTTTTAGAAAAAAGTAAAACTAGCCAATATGATTTAATTATTGGGTCAAGATATTTGAAGGGAAGTAAGATTAAAAATATTACAAAAAATAGAACAATTTTAAGTAGGGTAATAAATTTTTACTTAAAATTTTGGTTAAATGTTAGGGTATCAGATTTTACAAGTGGTTTTAGATTATATTCAAGAAAAAGTGTTAGTTTTTTACTAAAAACAAAAATTGAATCAAAAGGTTTTATTACTTTATCTGAAGTTTTATATAAAATAAATAAACAGAAATATATAATAGCAGAAGTTCCAATTACTTGGAATTATAGAATTTATGGAAAATCTAATGTTAATATTCAGGAATTATTGGTTTCGTTATTTTACGTTATTAAGTTAAGATTATCTAAATAATCTCTAATTTGGGTAAGGGGAATATGAAATGACCACCTTTTTTGAGATAGTCTTTTTCTCTTTTTAGAAATTCTTCTTTAAAAAACCATGGCAAAACTAACATGTATTCTGGTTTATCTTTTCTAGCTTGCTCCTCAGAAATAATTGGTATTCCAACTGAAGAAATAATTTTTCCAAATTTTTCTGGGTTTCTTTCCACAGCAAACGGAATTAATTTATGATCTATCCCGAAATACTGAAGCATGGTATTTCCTCTGGTTGAAGCCCCATATAAATAAACTCTTTTTCCTTTTTTTACCTCTTTTTTAATAAATTCTGTAATTTTTTCTTTTTCTTTTGCAATTCTTTTAGCAAAATCAAGATAAATCTTTTTATTATTTAATTTCAGTCTTTTTTCCATTTTCTGCATATCTAAAACTCTTTTAGATATTTTTCTTTTACCCTTAAGTGCAATATATGTTCTGAAGCTACCACCATTTAAGATTCTTGTTTCAACATCAAATACTTCCATGCCATGTCTTTCTAGAAGATTATTTAAAGAAAGGAGAGAATAATATTCTAAATGTTCATGTACGATATTATCGAATGCATTAATTTTTAACATGCTAACTAGATAATTTTGTTGAATTATGAAAATTCCGTCTTCTTTCATTATTTTTTTTACATCTGCTACAAATTTATTTGGATCTTCCATATCATAAAAGCAAGATATTGCTGAAATAACATCTGCTTTCAAGTTCTTTGTTTTCCTTTTATACGCTTCATAGCTGAAAAAATTATTTACAACCTCATTAGCGTGTTTTTTTGAAATTTCAGCAAGTTTTTTTATTGGCTCAACCGAAATTCTGTGAATATTTTTTGGATAGTAACTTAGTAGGGTTCCGTCGTTTGCTCCTATATCAATGACGACTGTTTTTTCTTTCGTTTTTTTAATCTTTTCAAACGCTTCATGCGCAATACCTTTTAATTCGTCATGCATCGTTTGATTTATTCCTGATTTATATCCATATCTAGGAGTATATAAATATTTCTGCGGGGTATTGTAATCAAGTTGAACTAAAAAGCATCGTTTACATACAACCATTGTTAAGGGAAAAGACTTAGGTTTTTTACTTGTCTTTGTAAAGTCAGACAAGTATTGCTTACCTAAGGATACTATTTTCAATAAATTCTTTGATCCACAAGATCTACACTGGTTAACTTTCATTTTTATGGGGCAGCATATTATTATAAACATGAAAATGTTATAATTTCAATCACCAATATGGGCTATTCTTCTAGAACTATTCACGGTCTATCATGGGCTTGGGCTCAAAGTATATTTGTAAGAGGTATTTCATTTTTTAAAATCTTAATATTAGCTAGGATTTTGACCCCAAGAGAATTTGGTGATTTCGGTATCTCATTATTAATACTAGCTTTATTAGAAACATTAACCGAAACAGGGGTAAATGTTTTTCTTATTCAGAAAAAAGAAAACTTAAGTAAATATATTAATTCAGCATGGATTGTCTCGATCATAAGGGGAATTATAATTTTCTTAGTATTTCTCGTATTCTCTGGATTTATTGCAGATTATTTTAAATCTCCAAATATAAAAAATATTTTAATCTTATTTAGCTTTATTCCTTTAATAAGAGGATTTATTAATCCAGCAGAAATTAAATTTCAAAAAGAAATCAATTTTGATAAAGATTTTATTTATAGAATGTCCGTAGCTTTAATAGATATGTTTGCAACAATATTTTTAGTATTAACACTTAAGAATATTTCAGGTTTAGTCTTTGGTATGTTAACAGGTGTAGTTTTTCAAGTATTATTTTCTTTTTTGCTAATAAAACCCAGACCACAAATAATATTTAAACGCTTATATATCTATAGAATCATTAATCAAGGAAAGTGGATTACATTAAGTGGGGTATTCAATTATTTGTTTCATAATTTAGACAATATCATTGTTGGTAAATTTTTAGGAACTTATAATCTTGGTTTGTATGAAATGTCTTACAATATTGCAATGTTGCCTATTACAGATGTTGCAGATGTTATTTCAAAAGTAACATTTCCAGTATACTCTAAGTTCTCTGAAGACATAGAAAGATTAAAAAAAGCTTTTTTCAAAACAGAACTGTTATTGATAGCCATAACAGTTCCATTTGGTTTTGTAGTTTTCTTTTTTGCAAACGGATTAATTGAATTTTTTTTGGGAAAACAATGGTTGCCGATGGTAAATGTTTTAAAAATATTGGTCGTATTAGGTGTGATTCAATCTATTTTTGGTTTTCCTGCAATTGTGTTTCTGTCAGTAAATAAACAAGTTTATTCT
>CAZIOR010000013.1:0-4728 GCA_964540925.1 uncultured Gammaproteobacteria bacterium
AACCATGAGAAACCCTAATACTATCTGCTTTACCTGTGATTTTCGTGTCATTTTCACCAATTAAAACTAAAGGTTGGTTTTTAGTTAGAGTTCCCCTTCTGATTCTGCCAATAATGTGCTTACCTTTATGTGAATCAAAGTCTAGGCTTGTAACAACCATTTGAAAGTCTCCTTCTTCAACCAGTGGTGCTGGAACAAAGCTAATGATTTCATCTAAAATTGGCTCTAGAGTTGGTGCTGTTGCAACTTCGTTTAAGTTTTTAGATGCTCTTCCTTCTCTACCGATAGCATAAATAGTTGGAAAATCTAAATGATCTGTATGAGTTGCAAGCTCTAAAAAGAGATCATGAGTTTTATCAATAGTTTTATTTATATCAGCTAGTGGCTTATCAATTTTATTGATAACAACAATAATTTTAAGACCAAGTTCTAAAGCTTTCTTTAAAACAAATTTTGTTTGTGGCATAGGACCTTCTTGAGCATCAATAATAAGGAGTGCCCCATCTGCCATGTTAAGCGTTCTTTCAACTTCTCCAGAAAAATCAGCATGTCCTGGAGTATCAATAATATTGATTTTGTAATTCTTGTAATAAATCGCGGTATTTTTGGCTAAAATAGTAATTCCTCTTTCTCTTTCAAGTGGATTACTATCTAATATAGTAGTTTGATTCATTTCAGCCTCATTTTCTCTAAAGGTATGAGATTGTTTAAGCATGAAATCAACTAAGGTTGTTTTGCCATGATCAACGTGAGCAATAACCGCAACATTTCTAATATTTTCTGATGTAAAGTTATCCATAATAAAAGCAGCTTTCGCTGCCCATCTATTATAGCACACTTTAGGCCTGTATATAGCAAATAGAAGCTAAAAATGATATACTTACAAACTGATGGCACGCACAAAACGAACAAAGAAAAAAGCTAAAGTATTTATTTCTGCTAAAACTACGCTATTTGTATTGGTTGCTGCTGTTTTTGGTCTTTACTATCTATATACAGCTTTAAACTTAAATTCCATTTCTCATTTTAAGCCTATTAAGTACTCTCCGGAATTTGTTGTTAGAAAAGATGTTAAGTCAGCAGAGAAGATATATAAAGTGTCACCTACCCCAACTCCCAAAGAAACACCTACTAGTGTACCTTTAACAGGATTTTGTTTACGCGTACCAGTTTTGATGTATCACCATATCCAGCCTTATGAAGTTGCAAAAACTTTAGGACAAACAGCATTAACTGTTGATAGTGGAGCTTTTGACACGCAAATGCAATATTTAGTGCAAAATGGCTACACAACCCTTTTTGCTAATGAATTAGCTAATGCTTTAATAAATAAACAACAACTACCAGCAAAATCCGTTGTTATAACAATAGACGATGGTTATGAAGATAATTTTATTTATGCGCTTCCTATTTTAAGAAAATATGGGGTAAAAGCAAATATTATGTTGGCAAGTGGGCTTATGGGCAATTCAAATATGCTTTCTTGGAATCAAGTCAGGGATCTAAAAGCTAGTGGATTAATATATTTCTCAAATCATACTTGGTCGCATCATCCAATGAATCAGGGAAGCCAGGAAAAATTAGAATATGAAATTACAACTGCTCAAAAAGAAATAGAAGAAAATACTGGTCAGAAAGTTGATACTTTTACTTATCCATACGGAGCTTTAAGTGATCGTGCTGCAGCTACGTTACAAAGATTAGGTTATACAGTGGCGTTTTCTGAAATTCCAGGTCAGGATCAGTGTGATAGCTTTATGATGACGATTCATCGAACTAGGGTCGGGAACTCCACCTTGGCATACTACGGCCTGTAGCTGATTTTTTACCTAAAGTTTGAATTTCTCCTGAAGTTATATCTAAGTATTGACCAAATGAATCTGCAAGAGTTGCAAAAAGTGGACCACCATCTTTTAACGGATGAGTTGAATATTGAACGGTTGCTTCTGGATCAGCTAATCTTTCAAGACCTTGAAGTGGACGGGTTGAAGCTAGGAAATGATGTACGTTAGAGAAATTAAGGTATGTTAAGGGCTCACCAACTTTTCTTAAAACTGTGCTTAATTCAGCATAAAAAGCAGCTGAGGTTATATTTCTATTTGCATATGCTACTGTAGTTTGTGCAATTGCCTCTTGAACTCCTGGAAAAGCATGTGGGTTTGTCCAGTGGATATCTCCAAAATAAGATGCTTCTCTTTGCAATTTTTCTGCAGCAATATGATTAAGTGTTGGTAAAAGAGGTGAATTTCTTTGTAACTCTAATTCATGTAGGTCCTGAGGTAATTCATGAATAATCATTTCTTTTGCATGGTCTGGGTTTTGTGCTTGAGCAATGCAGTCTCCAACGAATTGAGTGAATCCTAATACTGCTGGATTAACGTCAACCAAGATAATACCTTCTAAATCAAGAAAAGGAAGTAATGAAAAACTGCCCCCAGAGCCAATAGCTAAACCTATTCCACCAGGTTTTTGAGCTCTTTGCTTAGTTAAATTCGCTAAAAAATCAGGTTTAACTATCTCATTGCAAGCTATATGACCAAGCATGTCCGCCTGAGCAACTGGTTCGGTATTGTCAAATTTAAAATATGGTCGTAATTCAGTTTTTATTGGCATATTTAAAAATCAATAGTTCTTTTTCTAAAATCGTCTAATGATTCTGCAAGAGTTACTGTTAAGGGTGCTTTTTGAAATCCGGGGTTTGAAAATTGAATTACACCATTTGGATCAACTAATTCAGCTATTTCAAGTAAGGGCTTATTAGAATTAATCCATAAATGGACATTAGAAAAGTTGACATAAGTTAAGGGTAACCCAATGGATTCAAGAACACCCCTTAATTCATAATAGAAGGGTATACTTCTTATGTCTCTTTGTGCAAATGTAGTAGTTGTTGCTTGCACAGCTTGCTTAGTTTGTTCAAATGCATCTGGGTTTGTCCAATGCGTTTGATCGAAATAATCTACTTCTCTGTCAAATTGCTTTTCAAATGATTTTTTTATGTACATGGGTGATATGGGATGTTCAGGATCTACTTCATATAGGTTGTATGGAAAATATTTAAATATACGTTCTCGTGCCTGAGTTGGATTATCTGATCCTACAATGCTTGCGCCAACTATCTTTGTTACACCTAATACTACTGGATGAGTGTCCATTATAATTACACCGTCTAAGTCTAAATGAGGAAGCCAAGAAAATACTCCTCCACTTCCGACAACTAAGCCTATTCCTCCAGGCCTCATTGTTCTTTTTTGCTTTAGTTGTGGCAAAACATCAGTAATTCCGTCTTCATTGCAAAAAGAATGGACATAAAGATAATCATAGTCTGGTTTTCCTTGTGTAGGAAATTGAAAGCTTGTTAATAGTTCTGATTTTAATGGCATAATCGTCCATTTTACTACAATTTAGCGCCAAGAATCAACTATAGGTCTTTAGCTTGGTCTTGTAAAAGTTGTAGTTACTAAATTGGGCCAATGAGGGTCTTGGTCAATTTGTATGCTTCTTATAGCACTAAATCCGTGTGCAGAAAAGGTTTTCCAAGACCATGTTTTTTTAGCAGATCCTATTTTATCTCCTGTTTTTTCGTACGCTTGCATAAAAGCAGCATATCCTACACTTTTCTCGCCCCATTCACTTACAATTGCGTCAATATTTCCAAATCTTTGCATATGAGCCAATGCTACCCCGACAAATTTACCAGCAAAAAAATCTGGATGAACTGGTGCTTGAATGCCCCCGGGTTTTGGTTCTAAGCGCGTAAATAAAGTAAATCTTAATAATCTTTGTCTATCTACATATGCTTCTAAACAATATCTATCATTTGCTCTGTCTGCATCTTTAAGATATAAATAATTTTGACCTACTTGTGCATTTAAAATTCTCCCCGAAGCACTCTTAATTTCCATTTTTGTGCTAGATATAGGGTCAGTAGGGATTTGACTTAGAATAGGTGCAAAATCTATTCCTACTCCTGTTTTTGGATAATCTATTTCTAAATTTCTCATGAAGAATTATTATAGCTAACTAGCCTCAAATTGTCAACTATAGGATATTAATATTGACGTAGTCTGTTGTATTTTGTTCTATTGATTTTCGTATTAAATTCGATTAAATTAATAATATATGCTGCCCTTTCAATTACTTACTAAACTCTTAAAAATGTATGCTTTCTGGTTTTTACTTTAATGCAAAAAACCATTCTACATATAGATTTTGATTCATATTTTGCTTCCTGCGAACAACAATTTAATCCTGCTTTACGAGGCAAACCAATTGGGGTTACAGCTACTAATGGTAGACATTGCATTATTGCAGCTAGTCGTGAGGCTAAAAGATTAGGTGTTAAATCTCCTTCTGCTACTTGGGAGGCTAGTAATATTGTGCCTAATATTATTTTTGTACCTGGTCAATTTAGAAAATACTGGGAAATAACGCAAAAGTTTATCAATATCTGCAAAGATTATTCCCCATATGTAGAAATATTTTCCTTAGACGAGGTATTTATGGATATTAGTAGTACTCAATATCTATTTAAGGATAAATATGAACTAGTTAGAATAATTAAGGAAAGAATTAAAAACGAGATTGGTGAATATATCACTGTGTCGGTTGGTATGTCTTCAAATAAGCTACTTGCAAAGCTTGGGTCTGGGTTAAATAAGCCAAATGGATTCTGTGAGATAACTCAAGAAAATTTAGATGAGATATATAAAAAATGTAAGTTAACGG
>CAZIOR010000013.1:4828-15735 GCA_964540925.1 uncultured Gammaproteobacteria bacterium
TGTGAGATAACTCAAGAAAATTTAGATGAGATATATAAAAAATGTAAGTTAACGGATATTTGTGGTATTGGCGAGCGAATTGCTTTAAGGCTTAATAAGCTTGGAGTTTATAGCCTCTTAGATTTAAGACAAATCCCCTTTTATAGATTAAAGTTAGAGTTTGGTAATGTTGAAGCTAAATTTTTGCAAAATGTTGGCTTTGGAAAAGACGACTTACCAGTTATTCCCTATTATCTTGCTCCAGAAACTAAATCTGTGGGACGCAATTACTGTCTTCCTCAGAATGAATATGATTTTCGGGTAGTTTTGCAAAACGTTTATGAATTATCTGAGGAAATAGCTTTAAAATTAAGGCGTTTAGGAAAACTTGGCAAAACCGTCTTTTTCTATCTAGGAGGTAGTAAATCAATACATGCAAGTAAAACCGTAAATGAATTTGAAGGCGGAAAAGATATCTTCAAAGCCTGCTTGTCTATCTTAGAGGATAATAGTTTTTACTTTGGACAAAATGATTACATAAGAAGAATAAGCATTGGCGCATCTAATCTTTCTGATGGACATTTTCTAAATTTGAATTTATTTGAAAATCTAGATAAAAAACATAAGGTTTTAAAAACCATAGATAAGCTTAATGATAAGTTTGGTGACTACACAATTAGAAATGGTTTTTTGTTATATGCAGATAAGTTAAAAACGGTTCCGAATGGGTTTATGGCAGATAGGTTTGAAAGAGTAAAGCTTGCTCAAAACGCTACATTTTAGTTTTTAAAACAACAAAAGGTTTTTTGAAAGCTATAAAGTCTTTGGTTTCATAAAAAACTACATAATTTTTATCCATTTTGTATTTGTTTATCATGTCTCTTTGTTCTTGAATGCTTTGCTCTGAAAACCCATGATCTATTAGAAAAACAATAACATCTGCCCTATCAAGACCTAAAGGAATATTATAAATATTTTGTCTTCTAGATAAATGTGACCCTAAATTATTTGTCGCAGCGATACTATATTTTTTTGGGATACTATTTAGGAATTTAGAAATCTCAGCTCCATTGTTCATTTGCTTTGCAAACATATCAGCATTAGGTTTTTTGGAGCCTGGTAGAGGTCCTATTGTGTATGCTGACCAAAGGGTTGTTAGGATTAAATAAAGCATAATATGTTCGATTCTAATAAATTTGAATTTTCCTAAAATAAATCTGACGCCAAAAATTGCAGAGACAAAAATAAATGGAGTAATTGCTGCAGTATATTGATAATAGATTTGATGTAATTGTGCGTTATTGCTTAGCAAGTCAATTAATAAATCTGGTAATGCAAAAAGTAAAAAGACAGGCGAAGCAAAGCTTAAGAAACCAACGGGTAAGAAGATTTGATTAAGGAAAACAAGACGAGATTTTTCAAAAATTGTTCCCAAGAGTTTAACCGGATTAAGTAAAATGTTGGTTACTACTTCTCCTGTGGAGCTACCAAAATCTGCATAATAACTTAGAGCAAAATGATCAGAACCCTTAACAGAAGGAATAATTTTGGATACTAAAAGATAGGTAGTTATTCCACCTAAGTAAAAAATAATCATACCCAAAGAAAAATCTTTCCAGATGATTTTGCGTTTATTTTCAATAAAAGATCTAGCTGCAATAAATAAGCCAAAAATGCCTATTACTGCCCAGAGCTCTTCTTTACAAAGGCCTGCTAGAATTCCAAAAACTAAAAACAAATAATAATTCTTTTTTAAATAGTAATAAAAGGTTCCTAATAAAAAGGTTGTAGCTAGAGTTACTGCATGAAAATCATAGAGGTTAGTGTATTGCACCGCAGGCGTAAGTAGAAAAGACATTGCAAAAATTAAAGATATATTTTTATGTTTTAAAACTTCTTTTGAGATTAAATACACAAAAAATGCTCCAAAACCTAAAATTACAGTTTGTAGTAAAAGTAACATTTTTGGCGTAGACCAAATTAGATAAAGCGGTGAAATTAAAATTAAAATAAAATCTGCATGGACGGATAATCTAGAAATTGTATTTACTCCATCAGGATCTGTTAGTTGAAAAATTCTACCATGAATTGTATTCCATACAGTTTGATCCATGTTTCCCAAGTCAAACCTACCAGTATAAAAATTGGTGTACCTTAAAAAACTTGCGGTTGTAAAATAGGCAATATAAATTGCCACAAAAATAATTAAAACTAATTCGGTTTTGTGAGTGCCTATGTAGTCTTCAATTTTTACTAAATATTTATTTTTTATTTTAGTAACTAGAAAAGCAAGAAAAATAATTAAAAGTTCTGCAAAGATAGAGATAATTCTAGTGTAAATTGATGCAACGGCTGCAATTGCTTGAGTGGTGAAGCCTAGGAGTCCAAAGGCAACAGTTCCCTCTCTTACGCCCAGACCCATTGGTGTAATTAAAGAGATGTAGCCTAGAAAATAGGAAAAAGTAAATAAGCTACTAACTATTAAAATTTGCCTAATATCAATATAGGTAATAGAAATTGCTGAAAAATACGATGCTAGACCGAAGATAAAAAAAGTCAAAATTCCATAACCTAAAATTTTAAAATTATTTAAAAAACTATCTTGAGGAAAAAGCAAAGATAAAAATTTATGAATTTTTTCATGTTGTTTAAATTTAAAAATAAATTTACCAGCAAAAACATAAGTTATTAAAATTACTAAGCCAAATAAAATGGCAAGCGAGTTTAAGCTTGAATTTGTATTTAAATATAAAATATAAAACAGCGAGAAAATATAGGCAGCTCCGGCAACTACCAAAGATTCGTGAGCAAGTAAAACAAAAATTTCTTTTTTAGATAATTCTTTGTGTTCAAAAGCAGTTGTTCTTGAAGTGAATGCCCAAATGCTTCCTGGCACATATCTTTTAAGTTCAGAAATAAGCCAAAGATAGGTGCTTTGCTTAAAATTAAAATGTCTTCCCTTCTCCCCTAAAATTAAAAGCCACAATTTACTACGTAGTAAAAAATAAACAATGAATAAAAGTATTGAAATACTAAGATAAATAAAATTTATATTTCCAATTTGCGACAAAGTTTTTGAACCATTAATAAAAATTAATTTAAAAATAAATAAAAGTGCGATAAATGATAAAGGCCATCCTATTAAGTATTTAATTGCTGAAAATAATTTATTCATATCTTAAGGCATCAATTGGATTTAGCTTAGAAGCTCTGATTGCCGGCGCCATTCCGAATACTACACCAATTAATACTGAAAAGCCAAATGCCAAGAATATTGACAGTGGTGTAACTTGGGATACTAGGAATAAGGATAGAATGTATGAGGAAATAAGTCCAATTACAATACCTATTACTCCTCCAAATAAAGAAATAATAATTGCTTCAAGTAAAAACTGAGTTAAGATATCAATACGCCTTGCTCCTAAGGCTTTTCTAAGTCCAATTTCTTTAGTTCTTTCTGTAACTGAAACAAGCATGATATTGGCAACGCCTATTCCGCCTACTAATAGAGAAATTGCAGCAATTCCACCTAATGCTAGAGACAAGATATTAGTAATATTATTTACGAGTTCAAGAGATGATTCAGCTGCCTGAAGAGTAAAATCGTCTTCGCTTAGCCTTTTAAGAAGAGTTTTTTTAGATAAATTTAAAACAAACTTTACTTTATGATCATCTATAACCGAAATGTATGCGGAATTAATATTATTGATTCCAAATTGGTTTTGCGTTGCTTGAATTGGAACCACGGCAATATTATCTTGGTCTAGTCCAAAGACAGAACCTCTTTTAGCTAAAACCCCAATTACTGTATAAACATTGTTGCCAACAAAAATCTTTTTACCGATTGGATTTTCTGTTTTAAATAAATTGTCGACAACAGTTTGTCCTAAGACTGCCACTCTGGCACCAGATTTCTCCTGACTTAGAGAAAAGAAAGTTCCCTTTACTAGTTTTACATTTTTATCAGTCTTAGGATAAAAAGATGTTGTACCAAAAATACTTGTTCCTTTATTCTCTTTGTTTCTATATCGGGTGTTAGCGGGTTGAGAAATAACTGGAGCAACGTTAGCAAGACCTCTTAATTTAATGGCAAGCGTGTCAGCGTCTGAGATTAAGAGTTTGTTGGTCACTACCCCTCCTGGAGTTCTGGCTCCACCAATTCTTCCTGGAATAAGATAAATATTATTTGCTCCAAAACCATTGATCTGATCAGTTATGTATTTTTGTAGACCTGTACCAATTGAAACTAATAAAATAATGGCAAATACTCCAATAATAATTCCCAGAGTTGTTAAGAAGCTTCTTAACTTATTTGAAGAAATTGCATTAAAAGATATTTTCAAAAGTTCAGAATATTGCATATTAATTTTTTATTAAGCCATCTTCTAATTGAATTATTTTTTTGGCTTTTTTGGCTATATCAAATTCGTGGGTTATTAAAACAACAGTTTTGCCTTCATCGTTTAATTCCTTGAGAATTTTCATGACTTCATTACCTGAATTAGTATCTAAATTGCCTGTTGGTTCATCGGCTAGGATTAATTCAGGATTATTCATTAATGCTCTGGCGATTGCTACTCTTTGTTGCTGTCCTCCAGATAATTGGTTTGGTTTGCTATTCATCTTCTCTCCTAAGCCAATACGAGTTAAAAGATTTTTGGCTCTTTGCGTTCTTTCTTCTTCGCTAATTCCAGCATAAATTGCAGGTAAAATTACGTTCTCAAGAGTAGTTGCTCTCGGTAAAAGATTGAAAGATTGAAAAACAAAACCTAATTCTTTATTGCGAGTTAAAGCTTGGTTGTCTTCACTCATGCGACTAACGTCAATGTCATTTAAAATATATTCTCCTTTTGTCGGGATATCTAAGAGGCCAAGGATATTCATGAGAGTTGATTTGCCGCTACCTGACCTGCCTGTAATTGCAACAAACTCGCCTTTATTTATTGTTAAAGTAATTCCTTTTAGTACATTAGTAACAACGTCTTCAGAAACGTAATCCTTGTAAATATTAGACAGTTTTATTAATGCTGCTGAAGATTTCATGAATAATTATTTAACCTGGGTTGGGTCTAGGACTACTTCGTCATTTAAGTTAAGACCTTCTTTAATTTCGCTTTCTGTATCACTTTGTAGACCAGGTTTAACTGTGGTTTTAACATATTTACCATTCTTTTTAACATATACAGTCTTATCATCTAAAAAGCTGGATAAAGGAATAGTCAATACATTTTTTACTTCTTTAACAATAATTTCGGCATTGCCACTCATGCCAACTCGATATTTAAATTCAGAATTATCTGCATTTAAATTGGCTTTTACTGTGTAGGCATTGCCTCCAGTTGAGGTTGTATGAGTGACAAAATCAATTGAATTAACATGGAGCTTAATATTTTCATCTGGGTAAGTATCTAAGTTAAGATCAACCAATTCACCTTGAGAGATTTTTCCAATATCTGCTTCATCAACATCCATAGCAAAATCTAATCCATTAGGATCAGTGACTGTAAAGACAGTTGTAGAATTAACATTAACTCCTGGTGTATCAGCATCAACTCTAGTAATTACTCCTTCGAGTGGTGCATAAAGGCAGGAATTATTTAAATCATGTTGTACTTTTAAGATTTGATCATAGGCTTTGTTTTGCGCTGCATCAATTGCAGTTCTTTCAACTTTTTCTGCATTCGATTCAGTATCGTTATTATGATCATCGTAATATTGTTGAGAAGCAGCCTTAGCAGCTGTAAAATCTTGTTGAGCCTGTCTATAACTTGCTTGAAGTTTTTGTTCATCGATACAAGCAATAACTTGACCTTTTTTAACAATATCGCCTACTTTAACGTAGATTGCAGAAAGTGTTTCAAGGCTTTGAAAAGTTAAATTAGCTGAATTTTGTGCCTCAATTTTTCCAGTAATAGAAACAGTTTGTTGAAGATCTTTGGCTGTTACTTTTTGAGTTGCGATTTGAACTTTATTTTTTGGCCAGAAGACTACTATGACTAGAATTAGGATAAAAATGAAAAATAAACTTAATTTTTTGTGGTTTCTAATAGTAGTAAAAATCTTTTTTATTAAGTTTAAGCTAAGTAATTTTGCCATGACAATAAATACAGATAATCTTAGCTTAGCTGAAATGAGGTATTTAAATCAAGAGAAAAAAATTAATGATCTAAAGCTCTTGGTTTAGAAGATAAAATGTGATGAACTGCGTCTTCGTGAACATGCTCATGAGGAAAAACTCTTAATGCTCTTTTAACCATAGGATCTTCTGTAGAGCCCATTCTTAAGGCAACAGCAAGTTCTAGAGCTAAATTTTTTCTTCCGCGTACTTCAGTTAATCTTTCGAATGAGTTGTCTCCTAGTAAATAAAAATCATGATTACCGTCTGTAATATGCTCAGCGTCAACAACCATTACAACATCTCCACCATTTTGAACGTGAACATTTCTTACTTGAGTGTGAATATCAATAGTTTCCATCGGGTCTCCGCCTCTTATTGTGGCTGTAACGTCATCTCCTAGATCAACTTGAATTTCTCTTGGATGTCTTTTTCCCACAAAAATTCCACGCTTTTCTAGATAAGCATTTATTCTTTTTTCTGTTGCTGGTCTTGGTCTATTAAACTCTTTCATAATAGGATATGTAATAATAGCACATATGAAGCTAAAATACAATATTATAGGTTACTTAATTTATTAAAGAAGATAAACTTCTGATTGATAAGTAGATATTTTGCGTTTGTGAGCCGCCTGAGGGTCGAACTCAGAACCTATTCCTTAAGAGGGAATTGCTCTAGCCAGTTGAGCTAGCGGCCCTTTTGGTTTATATTGCCCGTTAAGTATACTATAATACAGCTAGATAGACAATTATTTCGCGCCTGTAGCTCAGTGGATTTAGAGCATCTCGCTTCGGACGAGAGGGTCGGGGGTTCAAGTCCCTCCAGGCGTACATTTTCCTACTTGAACAACAGTATTATTTATAGGTTATAATTATAAAATGCTCGCGAAACTAAGACATCCTTTGTTTGTTATTATCTTTACAGTCTTCGTAGACTTACTGGGTTTTGGTATTTTAATACCAGTTATACCACAGCTCTTGGCTAATCCAGATTCACCATTTTTTTTACTACCAGGTAATTTAAATCTTTCTCAAGGTTATATTTTATTAGGCTTTTTAACTGCAGTCTTTCCTATTGGCCAATTCTTAGCTACTCCAATTTTAGGAGAATTATCAGATAAATTTGGTAGAAAAAATATTTTAGCTTTATCTCTAGCTGGGACTTGTATTTCATATCTAATCTTTGCTTTAGGGATAATGACTAAAAATATTCCTTTATTATTTCTTTCAAGATTTTTTGATGGCTTAACTGGAGGTAATATTTCAGTCGCCCAAGCATCAATTGCTGATATAACAACTCCCCAAAATAGAGCAAAGAATTTCGGTTTAATGGGGGCTGCTTTTGGAATTGGTTTTATAATTGGTCCTTTCTTGGGAGGAAAATTGTCAGATCCAAATGTTGTTTCTTGGTTTAATGCAATGACACCTTTTCTTTTCGCAGCAGTGTTAAGCCTTATAAATATATTTTCAGTTTTACTCTTCTTCCCTGAAACTCTAAAGGAAAGAAGACACGATCTAGAAATTAAATGGACAAGATCAATAATGAATATTGTTCATGCTTACAATTTAGAAAAATTAAGAGTCTTATTCTTAACTAATTTTCTATTTCAAGCTGGTTTTTCTTTCTTTGTAACCTTTTTTAGTGTTTATTTAATTCATAAATTTGGTTTTACCCAAGGTGGTATTGGTGATTTCTTTGCGTACGTTGGTCTTTGGGTAGCATTTACTCAAGTTGTCTTAACCAGAGCAATTGGCAAAAGATTTAATGACGTAACAATACTAAGAGTAACTTTTTTAGGAAGTGCAATTATTACTTTAATGTTCTTACTTCCAACTCAAGGCTGGCAGTTTTTATTCATAATTCCCTTCTTTGCAGCATTTAATGGTTTAAATCAGGCAAATTCTTCTGCTTTGGTTAGTAAGTCTGTTGATTGGTCAGTTCAAGGTGAAATTTTAGGAGTAAATGCTAGCGTTCAGGCCCTAGCCCAAGCTATTCCTCCGATTTTATCTGGTTTTATAGCCGCAGATTTATCACCTGAAGCTCCAATTGTAGTAGCAGGTGTAGTAGTTTTAGTAGCTGCTTTAGTTTTTCTTTTCTTCTTCAAGCCTCAAAAAGAGCCCGTTGTAGTAAAATAAAATTGACTAATTATATACTATAAGATATAATACTTAGATGGAAAGACCTTTTAGGCCAACTCCTGAAGATGTTGCGAGAAAAAGCGTTGCAGTTGCAAGGCTTAGATCTCGTTCCCCTATTCATAAACTAGAGCATGTTATTGAAAGATTTGATGAGTTTACTGGTGCCACAGATGGCAATGAGGATCCAAAAAAATTAACTAGATCAGTTGCAATTATGGTTGGAGCCACTGCTGCTGCGGTTATGATTCCAGATCCAACTGTTTCAACTGTTGCTTCAGATTTAGTAAGTGGATTTGGTGGTGCATTTATCGGTGAAACAATAGCACCTGTAAGTAGGAGGTTAAATTTCAACCGAAAAGAATATCTTGAAGGATTGGCTGAGGTTTCTGATCAAGACTTCGAGGAATCACTCCCTGCTTTCTTTGCAACCTATAAAGATGTTTTAACTGAGGATGAAATAAAACATAGATTATTAGGTAGAATTCCCGCTCCTGATGAAAAACCAGTTTCTGATCAAAGATACTCAATTGTTGATGAAGTGGCAAGGCGCACTAAGGCAGAGCATAAAAGATACAATAAAGAAAAAAGTGGTCCTTATGAAAGGTTAACTTCTCAAGAACTTAGAGAGCGTGTAATGGATACCTTAATGCTTGCGCAATACCTTGGTCTTGAGCAAAGAGGTAGTGCTCATGAAATTAGAAAAGAATTTTTAACTAAAGCTTCTGACATTGTCTCTGGTCTTATGGTTGTTGTTTTGGCAAGTGAAGTAATTAATCACTATTTACATGGACCACTGGGCAGTGCAATTGGATTAGCTGATGATTTAGCGTTGCTTTTTACAGTCTTAGGCTCTGTTGCTCTTAAAAATTTAGGTGAAAAAGCCAACAACAGATAATTATAAAAATTTATCTAAATTAAAACTTGTTCGATGCAATTTAGATAATCCATATTTTTTTAAAGCCTCCCTATGATATTTGGTTCCATAGCCCTTGTTTTCTAAAAAATTATACTCTGGAAAATCCAGATGAAGTTTTTGCATTAATTTATCTCTATAGACTTTAGCTACAATAGACGCCGCTGCAATTGAAACTGAAATACTATCCCCTTTTATAATTGCTCTTTGTAATTTTAAATCTAAGTCTTTAATTAAAAATCCATCAACTAAAGCAAAGTTAAATTTTTCTTTAAGTTTTTTTAATGAATTAATAAAAGCAAGTTGATTTGCTTTGCCAATACCTAATTCATTAATTACATTAACGCTAACTTCTTCTATTGATACACAAATTGCGTTAGCTTGGATATATTCATTTAATTCTTCTCTTTGTTTGGGAGTTAGCTTCTTGGAGTCATTAATGTTTTTAATTTCAAAATTAGGGGGTAAAATTACAGACGCTGCAACAATGGGCCCTGCAAACGCACCTCTGCCCACCTCATCTACGCCAGCAACATGTAAAAATCCTTGAGACCAGAGTAATTGTTCTTCTTTAAAAGAGGGTTGAGTCATTTTCTGCTTCTATTAGCTGTGGTGTTTCAACATCAGAGAGTTCAGGTAGGTTACTGACAATTGCTTTTAGTTCTCCATAGAAATTTGCAGTATTCATATCTAATTTATCAACCTGTTTTTCCTGTTCTTTCCATCTAAGCGTTGCAGATCTTTTTTCTTTTTCTAAAGAATCTCTTAAAGCATTAACTGCATCGAAATGAGCTTGCATTCTGTGTTTAAATGAATCAGAGATAATATAATCTCTGATTGCGCTCCACTCTTCTTCTGTATGACTTGCTCCAGATTTTGCTGTTGCAATATTAGTTATTAAATATCTAACAAATCTACAGATGTTAATTGCATTTTCGTAACTTGTAACCCAAATTCCGTCTTTTCTATCAAAGCCCGTAACTCCTTCAGGTAAAATTTGAGAAACAATTATTGCCTCTGATGCAGAAACTTTTGCTGAATCATCTTTTAATTTTGTTAACCAAGAGTTGCTCCAGGCTTTGGTTCTTTTTGTCTCCCAAACAATAGAACCAACAACTTTTCCATTAAACTTAATCTTTTGCCAAATATCTGCTCCTTCTACGCCTTTGGGTATTGGTAAAAATTCGTCGTTAGGAAATGTATCTTTAAGTTTTTCTTCGAGATTTAATTCCAGAGCTTCTCCTTGTAGTTGTTGAGAACCTTGTTCAAGTTTTTTCTTTAAATCTTCATTAGCTCTTCTTAGTTCTTCAGCAAGTTTTTTAACCTGCTCCATCTGGATATCTTTTTCTTTTAGTGTTAATGCTTGGGCGTCTTGAGCTTCTTTTTGAGCAGCTTTTTTAGCATCTTCTTTAATTTTTTCTTCAGCCTCTTCTCTTTCCTTTAATTGCCTTTCAAGTTTATCTTTAAGTTCTTGTTCAGCTTTTTTAGCTTCAAAAAGAGCTTTTTCATTTTGTTTATTTTCTTCTTCAAATTCTTTTCTAAGTAATTTTTCTTTTTCTTCAGCCTCTTTTGCCTTTTCTTTTTCAAACTGAGCTTGTAAAAGTTTTCTTTCTTCTTCTCTAACTTTTTGCGAAAGCTGATGAACAATTGCTTCAGATATTTCTACGTCTTTTCCGCAATGGGGACAAATGATGTTATCCATAAGTTTAAATATAATACGCTCCTACGCGGTTTATTTCAACAGTTTGAATATGAATAGTAT
>CAZIOR010000014.1:0-15503 GCA_964540925.1 uncultured Gammaproteobacteria bacterium
TTGCTCCGCGGCTAGGACTCGAACCTAGAACCTTGTCGTTAACAGCGACCTGCTCTACCATTGAGCTACCACGGAATGTATTTCTGTTAGAACGATTCTAATTTTACCATTTTATGTAGTTTTACTCAAGATTGAGAGGGGATAGGAAAATTACTTCGATATGCTACTAATTCACAACCTCTTACTCTTTCAACCTCTCTGGTATACCTGCCTGTTGATTTAAAAAACACAGGAATATCACTATCCTCCGGAATCGTTATTACGGGTGGCAAAACTAATTCTTGTGCAGCATCATTTATTATCGTAGGAAACAAAGTAGGATCAGCCCTAAAATTGGCTAAACAGTCTGAAAAACCCAACATCTTTCTATTTAAACCAACATGCCTTGTCCTTTTAGCTTCTACTATTCCAGTTAAGGTATTTCCTTCCAATATGGATATGTCCCAACGAACCAAATGAAAAAAATCATCTCTTAAATAAGCTGCTAAATCAAATAAATTAGGACCAATAACAAATTCTGTAGGACTTGCATTAGTTAATAAATGTTTAAAAACTAGCTGTTCATAATCAAAACCTTTCCTAGCTGAATCGACAAGAGAATTTGGATCTACTACTGCATCTATTCCATTTCTATATCTTCTTAAAACAGGTGGACCTTCTTTAACTGGAGCAAGCATATTTTGCAGATTTTAAATGATAAATATATTTATTTCAAGCTTTAATCAATTTAAAATTTTTATATTATCCTTATATATCAATCTAATCTCTTGACAAAATATTTTAAAAATAAGATTATGCATATATGGCTATTGCACCAGCTGAGATAAAATGTAGACTGTTGGCACCCCCACCTGATACAAGAAAAGATCTCGGAGTGACAACTGAGCCTGTTGGACAAATTCCTACTGCCCCTGCTGAGCCACCACCTTTTACAGCAACACCTGGAGAATGGATGAGATTAGTTGCACTAAATAGATTTAGAAATTACTTAATTGAAGCCGAAAAAAGAGCCCAAGAAGACTTAAGGGGTACTTTTTAATTTATGACTGCTTCTTCAGAAAAAGGAACTTTACCTTTATTTAGAGCTCATATGGATGCATTCATTCCAAACCCAGCAGATTTTGGAAGATACGTAAACGACAGTAATTTTTGGAATTTAAGTGGATTATTACAGGAAGCCCTACTTTCATATTGGCTACAAACTGGAAATCTAGAAAAAATAAAACAAACAAGACAGGATTTTCAAATTGACACTCCTTTAACGCAAGAAGAGGTTTTAACGACAGCTACTAGTCAAGAAATAATTAGAAGACCCGGCCCTCTTTTTGGATTAGATTTAGATCCTCAGTTATCCTTAATTGTTGATTTAACTTTTACACCAGACGTTTCACAAAGAATGGGAAAAGATGATTTTACAACCGAAACTAAAGGAATACTTTTAAGAGAAAGAGATAGGTTATTACATTTTTACCCAGGTAGATTCTCACCTGCTGAAAATATTGGAAGCGTTACTGCTGCTAGAAGATACCTAGCTGTACTATCAGGCGTAAGTCAAGAAACACAATATGTTGCCCAACATCAAACTGGATTAATATTTACTGCTCCCCTTCAAAAAGCAGCTTAACCTTTACCATACAAGCTTTATAAGGTAAAATAGTTTCTGTGAATAAATTAACAAAAATCATTGCAACAATTGGCCCCTCTTCTGATAGCCTAGAAACAATTGAAGAATTAATAAGATTAGGTGTTAATGTTTTTAGATTTAATTTTAAACATAGTGATATTGAATGGCACAAAGAAAGAATAAAAAGAGTTTTAGAAGTTTCCAAAAAAATTAACTTACCCATCGCAACGCTTTTAGACCTTCAGGGACCAGAAATAAGACTAGCAATACCTTTTGATAAAATGGAAATTTCTGAGAATGAAAAAATTTTACTTTCTCCAGACGTTTTAGAAACAAAAGAAAAAGGAATTACTTTATCAGATCCAGAAATAATTAACCTTTTAAAAACTGGTCAAAGGGTTTTAGCTGATGATGGAAATTTCGAATTTGAAGTTTTAAAAGAAAATGAAAATACATTTTTATTGTCTAAAACCACTGGAATTTTGGGCAATAGAAAAACAGTAAACATAGTCGATCTAGATTTTGATTTTCCCGTAATTCATGATCGAGATAGACAAGGACTAATGCTAGCTAAGGAATTTAATTTAGACTTTATTGCCCTGTCTTTTGTTAGAAATGAAAATGATTTAATCATTTTAAAAGAAGAGATGGATAAATTAGAGTTAAAATCTAAAATAGTAGCAAAAATCGAAACTCCAAAAGCAATCGAAAATATTGATAAAATTTTACAAGAAACAGACGCAATCATGATAGCTAGGGGAGATCTTGGTGTAGAAATGCCTTTAGAAGAAGTTCCCTTTTATCAAAAAGAAATTATTAAAAAATGTATTGAATTAGGTATTCCTGTTATAACTGCTACTCAAATGCTTGAGTCAATGATTTCTAAAAAAATTCCAACTCGAGCAGAAGTTTCAGATGTTGCAAACGCAATTTACGACTATACAGATGCAATCATGCTTTCCGGAGAAACAGCAAACGGATCTTTTCCAAAAGAAGCAGTAAAAGTAATGGCTAAGGTTGCAAGTTTTTCGGAAAATAAAGATAGACATTTAGATATTCGCAATTTATATAACTATGATTTAGGCGATTTATCAAAAATGGTTTGCGATAGCGCGTTTAATTTATATAAATCTTTAAAAACAAAAAATCAAAAACCAAAAGGCTTTATTGTTTTTACACATACTGGAAAAACTGCAAAGATGCTATCTAGATATAGACCCCATGTAAATATTTTTGCTTTTTGCCCGACCAGTAATGTTGCCCAAAATCTGGCTTTAAGTTTTGGAGTAACACCAATCTTGCAAGATTCAGTAAAAAAAGATGAAATACTTAAAGAAGATATTAGTAAAGCAATGGATTTCTTGAAAGAAAAAAATATGGCTGAAAAAGGAGATTTATTTATTGTTTTACATGGTGACTATTGGACTTCAGATGCCGGAACCTCAACTATTAGAATCGTAAGCTTAACCTAAATAATCTTTTAATTTATTTCCACGGGATGGATGTCTTAATTTTCTTAACGCTTTTGCTTCTATTTGCCTTATTCTTTCTCTTGTAACAGCAAACATTTTTCCAACTTCCTCTAATGTTTTTGGCCTACCATCTTTAAGACCAAATCTCTCTTCTAAAACTCTTTTTTCTCTATCAGAAAGAGTTGATAATACTTGTTCTATTTGTTCTTTAAGAAGCTCTCTGCTTGCTGTATCAAAAAGCGTAGGCGCAGAACTATCATGAATAAAATCTCCAAGCCTTGAATCCTCTTCGTCTCCAACTGGAGATTCTAAACTTGCTGGCTCTTGAGAAATTTTAATAATTTCTAATGCTTTATCTGGCTCAATACCCAATGCTTTTGCAACTTCTTCTGGGGTGGGTTCACGACCTAATTCTTGCATTAATTTTCTAGAAGCTCTTAAAAATCTATTAATATTTTCAACCATGTGGACAGGAATTCTAATTGTTCTTGCTTGATCAGCAATAGCTCTTGTTATAGATTGCCTAATCCACCAAGTAGCATATGTTGAAAATTTATAACCTCTTCTCCAATCATATTTTTCAACAGCTCTAATCAAACCCTGATTTCCTTCTTGGATTAAATCAAGTAAAGTTAAGCCTCTACCTACATATTTTTTAGCAATTGAAACAACTAGTCTTAAGTTGGAATTAATTAAGACTTGTTTTGATCTTTTGTCACCCTTTTCAACTTTTTTAGCAAGGGCAATTTCTTGATCAAAATTAAGTAGGGGGATTCTGCCAATTTCTTTTAAGTACATTCTAACTGGATCAGAAACTGTTCCTTCTGTTAAAACAGTTAAAGCTTCTAATTCTTTCTCCAAATCTTCAATTGGTTTTTCTTCCTCGTTATTTGCAGCAACAGATTCAAAAACATCGATATCTGAGCGCATTAACTTATCATAGAGCGTGTCAAGCTCTTCTAAATGTTCCTCTGGTTTAGGATACAGTTGAAGTATTTCTTCCTGAGTTACGTATCCTCTTTTTTTCGCACTGGACACAATCTCAGAAATTAAATTGGGCTGTTTCATGAAAGTAACCTTTATTTTACCACGAATTAAGACTAATTGGAAGATTTAGCTATTTTTTAAGAAAAGGTAGTAAATTATTAAATTCTTCTCTTAAATTTATTACATCTTCTCCATTTTTTTCCTTCTCCTTAATTTCTTCTGAAATTTCCTTTACTCTTTCTTTTGCATAAACTGCTAAAAGCTCTGTAATTACTTTCTTTATCTCTTCTTGATATGTATCTTCTTTTTCAAATTTTGGCAAAGGATATAAGTAACAAAAATCATATAACTTTATTACATCGGTAGGCAGAAAATTAGCAAAGTTTTTATTATCAAATGTTTGATTTTTAATAAAATAATCTTTTAAAGCATCAAGAATTACTACAAAAGATTTTGTTTGAAATTTATACTTTGCCAGATTTTCCTGGTTTTTCTCCAAAATATTATTTGGATTTTGGTATTGAATTATTAAGGCAATTAGATATTCTTCTAATACATCTCTTCTTGGCCTTTTATCTTTAGGCAAAATTTTTATTTTCTCTTGTTCTTTGTTTGCCTGAAATTTATCAATTTCTTTTGCAATACTATCTATTGAGGTGTCAATATTTGAACTTAATTTTTTAATATAATGCTCTTTTATTATTTCGTTAGAAATTTGACCAATTAAAGGCAGGATGTTGTCTGTAATTTTTTTCTTCCCATCCATTGTATTTGGATTAAATTTATTAACATAATAATTAATTAAATAATCATAAATACTTCCGCTTTCTTTTAAGGCTTTTTTAAAAAGTAGGGGATTATTTTTTATTACTTCGTCAGGATCTTTCCCATCAGTTAAGGATATTATGTTTACAACCAAACCTTTTTTTTCAATAATTCCTAAGCTTCTTTTAGTTGCTTCAAATCCTGCTTCATCCTGGTCTAGGCAAAGCGTTACTTTTGGAGTAAATCTTGATAATAAATTTACCTGCTCTTCAGTTAATGCCGTTCCTTTAATTGCAACTGCATTTGTAATTCCTTCAGAGAAAAGAGAAATTGCATCAAATTCTCCTTCTACAATAATTACATCTTGTTTTGCTTTAATTTCATCCTTTGCCATATTCATTCCAAAAAACATGCTACCCTTGTGATATACGGCTGTTTCTTTAGTGTTAATATATTTAGGCATTTGAATATCATCCATCGCTCTTCCTGAAAAACCACAAATATTTCCTCTGTAATCATAAAGCGGGAAAATAATTCTGTTTCTGAAAAAATCAAAAACCTTACCTTTATTTTCAAAAGCTATTCCAGCATTTATTAAATCTTTAGCTTTATAATTTTTTTTATTAATTAAAAAGTTTGTCAAAGTGTTTCCACCTGGAGCATAACCAATTTCAAAAGTATTAATTAACTTTTCATTTAATTTACGTTTCGTAAGGAGATATTCTCTTGCCGTAGTGCCGACCTTATGTTGATTTAAAATAAAAGTATAAAATTTTAATGCCAGTTTATTTATTTGAAATATTTTTTCTTTTTCAAAACTTTGTCCTTTTTTAAATTCAGATTCTTTAATTTCTACACCTGCTTTTTTAGCTAAAGCTCTTAATGCCTCTGGAAATTCCATGTTCTCATACTCCATTAAGAATGAAAAAGCATCTCCACCTTTGCCACAACCAAAGCAATGCCAAATTTGCCTTTCAGGTGAAACCACAAATGATGGAGATTTTTCATTATGAAATGGACAATTTGTCTTAAAATTCCTACCCATTTTTTTTAAAGGTAGATATTCAGATAAAAATGCAACTAAATCTATTTTTTCTCTAATTTGGGAAACTTCATCCATAGTGTGGCTATTGTAGCACTTTACCTATTGCTTTTACTAACTTAGTCTTCTAGAATACCCTTGGATTATGGCTGCAACAATATTAATTGGAGCACAATGGGGAGACGAAGGTAAAGGAAAAATAATTGATTATCTTTCCAAAAATGCTCAAATCGTCGCAAGATCCCATGGCGGAAATAATGCAGGACATACGGTAATAAATAAGCATGGTAAATTCGCTATGCACCTCATCCCTTCTGGAATATTTAATACAAAAGCAAAAGCAGTAATTGGTAATGGAGCAATTTTAGATTTAGATGTTTTAGTTTCAGAAATAGAAATGCTACAAAAAGCAAAAATTAATCTAAAAAACAGATTATATATTTCTCCTAGATGCCACATCATCATGCCTTATCACAAAATCTTAGACAGACTTTATGAAGAGCAAAAAGGCAGTAAAAAAACTGGAACCACTGGTAGAGGCATTGGGCCTTGTTATTCAGATAAAGTCAGTTATAACGGCATAAGACTATTTGATTTACAAAATAAAAAAGTTTTTCAAGAAAAATTAGCCATTCAACTTAAAATAAAAAATAAAATCTTAAAATCCTTAGGCGAAAAACCTTTAAAACAATCAGATATTGAAGAGCAATATTTTAAATTATATTTAAAAATTAAAAACTTCATCAAAGAACCATACGAGTTTATTGATAAAACTTTAACTAATAATAAAAATGTATTAGTGGAGGGTGCTCATGGTATGTTTTTAGATAATGACTGGGGCACATATCCGTTTGTAACAGGATCAAACGTACTAATAGCCAGCGCCCCTCAAGGACTTGGGATTCCAGTCAATAAAATTGGGAAAATAATTGGAGTTTCTAAAGCATACACAACAAGGGTTGGAGCTGGGCCTTTCCCAACCGAATTAAATAATAAAATTGGCGAACAAATAAGAGAAGAAGGGCATGAATTTGGAACAACTACCGGAAGACCAAGGCGTTGCGGTTGGTTTGATGCCGAACTATTACGTTTTGCAGCAAAAATAAATGGACTAACTGATATAGCCATTACCAAACTTGATGTTTTAGATAAATTTACAGAATTAAAAGTTTGTACTGGGTATAAGTTAAATGGTAAAAAAGTTAAATATGAAGAGCTCAGCGCTGAAAATTTAGAAAAAATTAAACCAACTTATATAACTCTTAAAGGTTGGGATAGTAAAACAGAAAATATAACTAATATTAAGGACTTACCTAAAAATGCACTTAACTACTTAAATACTTTAGAAAAACTTATTGGAGTTAAAATTTCATATATTTCGACTGGGCCTAATACCGAAAGTATAATTATTGTTTAATATTAGTTATTGACAATAAATGGCTTTTAAAATAAATTAAAACACAATGGGTCCCAATAGATTTGAATACTTAAGAGGAAGAAATGAGCCTGGTGAACCACCCCAGCCTCGCCAAGAAAGAACACTTCAAGAAAAACTTGCTGATCGCTATAGGTCAACCACGCCACAAAGACGAGCTGTTCCTTTGTCTGATGGACAAGGACACGTACTCGGTGGCACAGGTGGAAACGGAAGAGATGCCATGCCTCATGAAATTGCCTCTTTTTTAGCAACTGGTATTCATCAACCAATTGACACACCTGCCTCAACAAGTTTTCCTGACGAAGCAACGCCAAGCTATAGAACTCTTGCTAAAAGTAGAGCTAATCAAAGGCTGCAAGAATTTGCAGATGGCAGAGCACCAGAAGATGTCCAAGGATTGGGATTTTTCTTAGACCGATCAGTTCGCGGAAGAACGCAGGAGTATTTAAACGGTACAAGAACTGGCAGTACGAGATCTCCAAAACATCCTAAAGGAGAAAGACGAGATAAGGGCGGAAGGCCACGAGGTAGCAGGCGATAAATTATGGACAACATTAATTGGCTTGGGCATGCAAGTTTTTCATTTTTAGATTTAAACGGTAATAAAATATATTTTGTTGACCCTTTTGAGCTTAAAAACAGGTCTAAAGAAAAAGCAGATATTATTTTTATTACCCATGCACATCCTGATCATTTCTCCCAAGAAGATATTGATGAGATTATTAAACCTGATACTTTTATCGTCGCAACATCTGATGTATTAGATAAATTAAGTGTTGAGCCTTCACAAAAAATTAAAGTTGAACCAAATAAAAACTATATCGTGAAAGGTTTTCCCTTCAAAACAGTTCCGGCATACAATACTCATCCACAAAAATTAGGTTTTCATCCCAAGCAAAATAATTGGGTTGGTTATATTTTTAATTTAAATGGTTTAAAAATTTACCACGCAGGAGACACGGACTTTATTGAAGAAATGAAAAATTTAAATTCTGCAAATCTAGATATAGCCATGCTTCCAATAGGAGGAACTTATACTATGGACTGGCAAGAAGGAGCAGAAGCTGCAAATACAATTGCTGCAAAAATTACTATCCCCATGCATTACAAAAAACCATTAAAAGGAAGTTTTAAGGAAGCTGAAGAAGAATTTAAAAAAGCAGTTAAGAATTCAAAAGTAGTAATTCTTGAAGAATTAGCTTAAACCATTTGTAGTATTAACCCTATCAACTACCATATCTAAAACTCCACTTGTTGCTTTTAATACAACTCCAGCTGCAAAAATTGCCAAAGTTGTTTTAGGACTAATAAATGTTCTTTTTTTATAGAGCTCTAACGCAGTTAAACCACCAGCTGCAACAAGAGCTAAATTTGATAATCTTTCAGCAACATGAGCGCCTCTATTGGCATTATCTGCAATTATATTTGCGTGTCTATCTGCACGAGCTTCTAATCTTGACATCGGGTAAATATATCAAATAGTATCATTTAAGTCAACTTTCTCGTCTTTGAGCCTCTTCTAAAGCAGATATTCTACCCTTAGTTTCAGAAACCATCTCACTTATTCCCTGTCTCCAATCTAAAAGTCCTTTACCTAAACCCATTACAGCAAGTCCAGTCAATGCTCTTACTGCTTTATTTCTTTTAACAACATTTAACTCTAATACCAAAGGGAGTGAATAGGCAGCTGTTGCAATCGAAGTAGACAACATGTTTAACCCAAATTGTCTTCTTCCAAGAACACAATTTGCCCTCTTAACAGATTCAAATTCTTCTCCCCAAACATTACCTAAGTCATCTGTACTATATAGCTTAACCCTAGTATCTCCATTATTTCCTACAATTTCGGCATGATGATGAACAGTAGATTTTTCTTTCATAGGCGTTTAGGAATATAGCAATTAAGAAATAGATTGTCAAACGAACTTATTTCTTTGGGTAGGGAAGATTAAGATGTTGATACGCAAGTTCTGTAGCAACTCTTCCTCTTGCTGTCTTTTTCAAAAAACCAATTTGCATTAAATACGGTTCAACAACTTCCTCTATTGTTCCTAAATCTTCTGAGATAGTTGAGGCAATTGTCTCAACCCCAACCGGACCACCACCATGTTTTTGGATAATTGCTTTCAAATACCTTACATCTGAAGAATCTAGTCCAACCTCATCAACTTCTAATAAATCTAATGCTTTTTTAACCATTTCTTTAACTAACTTTCCATCTCCTTCAACTTGTACAAAATCCCTAGCTCTTTTTAAAAGCTTTAAACCAATTCTTGGCGTACCTCTTGCCCTTTTAGCAATTTCCTTTATTGATTCCAGATCAATTGGCATTTTTAATTTTAAAGCAGCTTTTCTAATTATTTCCTCTAGGTCTTTAGGTTCATAAAAAGATAATCTTTGAGTCACACCAAATCTATCTCTAAGTGGCGCTGACATAAGTCCTATACGAGTAGTTGCGCCAATTATTGTGAAGGGGGGAAGATCTAGCCGTAAAGTACGTGCTGATGGACCTTTACCAATAATAATGTCTAAAGCATAATCTTCCATTGCTGGATAAAGAGTTTCTTCAACTACTTTATTTAATCTATGGATTTCATCAATAAACAGAATGTCACCTTTTTCCAAATTAGTTAAAATTGAGGCTAAATCACCAGCTCTTTCTATAGCCGGCCCTGAAGTTACTCTAATATTTACGCCCATCTCCTTAGCTATTAAATGAGAAAGCGTAGTTTTACCAAGACCAGGAGGACCATACAAAAGAACATGCTCAATTGATTCTTTACGTTTTTTGGCTGCTGATATAGAAATTTGTAGCGATTTTTTTAAATTTTCTTGGCCATAAAACTCAGTCCACGAAGATGCACGTAGGGAAGTGAATAAAATTTCCTCTTCTGGGGTTTTTTCCTCTTTTTTGTTTTTTACTTTAGAATTATCTTTCATTTACCTAAGCTTTTTAAAGCAAACTTTATCTTTGCATCAACCGAAAGACCTTGATCTTTAATTTCTCCTAATGCCTTCTGAGATTCTGCGACGCTAAATCCAAAATTCTTTAATGCTTCAATTACATCTTTGTTATCTTCAAAATCCTTACCTGATAAATCTAACTGCGAAGTGTTTCCCATCTTATTTTTAAGCTCAATTATCACCTTTTGCGCATTTTTTGTACCTAACCTTGGTACAGCTGTAAAAAAACCAACATTTCCCTTAACTATCGCATCAATTATGTCTTTTCGCTCACCAAATGAGAAAATATTTAAAGCTGTTTTTGGACCAATGCCTGAAACTGAAATTAAATCTTCAAAAAGATCTAAATCTTCAACTTCTGAAAAACCAAATAAATCTAAAGCGTCTTCGCGAACATAAGTAAATGTATAAAGCTTAATTACTTGACCAACGGTTAATTTCTTATAAACATTATCTGACACTAAAACTTTGTATCCAACACCACTTACATCAATTAATACATACGGTCTTTTAAGAAGATCAATTTTTCCTTTGAGGGAGCCTATCATAAACTTTACTGATTATAACACAGCTTATTTAGAAAACTTAACAGATTTTGCAGAAAATGCATATGTTGCTGCAATTGCTAATGCATCGGCAGTATCATCAAGCTTGGGAATCTCTTTTAGTCCATATAAAAGCTTAATCATTTGACCAATTTGTTTCTTATCAGCTCTACCATAACCAGTAATTGCCATTTTTATTTGTAAAGGCGTATAGATCCCCAACTCTAAATTATTCTGCGACGCTAGCAGTAGAACTACGCCTCTTGCTTGTCCAACTGCAAATGCTGTTTTAGCATTACTTCCGAAAAACAATTCTTCAATAGATAAAGTATCTGGCTTATGTTTTTTAATTGTTTTTTCTAAAAATAAATAAATTTCCTCCAACCTCTTCTCTACTGCTTTTTTGGAGTCTGTCTCGATACAACCATAATCTATAGCTTTAAGCTTAGAACCACTAAAATCAACAATTGCCCAACCGCATCTACCTATTCCAGGATCAATTCCGAGGATTCTCATTTTTCGATTATATCACTTGCTAAACCTCATGCATTCAGGTAGAATAGTTAACTATGAAGCATGAAAAGCTTAAAGTAGAAGAAAGAAAAGTCTTAGGCAAGAAAGTTAGAAAACTAAGACGCGAAGGGATACTACCTGCTAATGTCTACGGAAAAGATATTGAATCAACTGCTGTACAAGTTCCAACTCAAGCATTTATGGATGTTTATTCTAAAACTGGTGAAACCGGACTTGTAGACTTAGAATTAGACGGAAAAACAATTCCAGTCTTAATTCAAAACGTTTATCAAGATTTTAGACAAAATTATCTCCACGCAGACTTTTTCAAAGTCAACTTAAAAGAAAAAGTTAAAGCTAATATTCCACTCGAAGTTATTGGTGAGCCAAAAGCAGTTACTGAAAAAGTTGGAATTTTAATGAATATTATCTCTGAGATTGAAGTTGAAGCTCTTCCAGCAGATCTTCCAGAAAAAATTGAAGTAAATGTAGAGAATCTTACTAATGTTGGAGATCAAATTACCGTTGCTGATCTAAAGTTAAGCCCAGAAGTTACAGTTTTAACTGACGCAGGTCAAATCGTAGCTAAAATAGATGAATTAGTCTCTAAAGAAGCTCAAGAACAGGCAGCTGAAGAAGCTGCAGCAGCTGAAGCAGCAAAAGCTGAAGGCGCTGAAGGCGAAGCACCAGCAGAAGGGTCTGAACAACCAGCAGCTGAAGGCGAAGCACCAGCAGAAACCGAAGAAGCACCAAAAGAAGCTTAATACCCCATTTGTCTTAATTTTTTATCCAAATCAAGTGCTTGTTTTTCGTTTGGACTATATCTTATCGCAATATCTAAAAAACTACGACTATCGTTAAATTTACCTAACTGGTAGTATAAAATGGCAATATTAAAATACCCTTCTGAATATCCTTCATATTTTTGCGTGATTGATTTCCAAAAATTAATTTTTCCATATATTTGAGATCTTTGTGAAGACACTTTAGTATAAGTATCCAGGTTTTGTGAAAATTTAAAAGTTAAAAAAATTGTCAAGCTTGCTAAAATTACTATTAAAATTAAGGCTAAAATTGTTGATGTAACAATAATACTCTTTTTTACTACTGAGGCTTTTTTAAAGTTTTGCCATTTTTTTATAAAAACCATAAAAACTGAATTTTCGGTAAATCTTCGGGAAATGCTCGGGAATTTATTCGTTAATTTCTTCATCTGCTAAATATTTAGCTTCAAATCTTGGCCACTTAGAAATCATAAGGTATTCCCCACTTCCCCATAGTTTCTGGAAGATCTCTTCTGTAATAAAAGGCATGAATGGATGTAAAAGTTTTAAAATTATTAAAAAGCTTGAAGTTAATACTTTAAATGTTATCTTAGATTCTTCATCGTTTTTACTTAGTGACTCTTTAGATTTTTCAATAAAATAGTCAGCAAATCTATGCCATGCAAAATCATAGAGCTTTTCTGAGGCTAAATTGAATTGGAAGGAATCTATATTTTTAGTAATATCTAAGCTTAAATCTTTTATTTCCGAAGCAAGCTCTTTGGTTGAATCGGATTTATAATCTTTTAATCCTTCTAATAACTCGTTTAAACTTAGACTTGAAACTTTTAGCTCTGGCTTCTGACTCATTTGATATTCAATAAATCTAGCCATATTCCAAAGCTTATTGGCAAATTTTCTGGCTGCATCTAGCTTAGTATATGACAACGATTGATCGTTACCAGTGGCATTACCATAAATGAGAGCAAATCTTACCGCATCAGCCCCATATTGATCTATTAATTCTAAAGGATTAACAACATTTCCTTTGCTTTTGCTCATTTTTTTACCATAAGGATCATTTACTAATCCATGGAATAAAACATTTTTAAATGGTATCTCCCCTGTTACATAAACTCCAAGTATTACCATTCTTGAAACCCAAGCTTTAAGAATGTCATAAGCAGTTTCCATAACTGAAGTTGGATAAAATGTTGCAAAGTCTTCTTTTTCTGCTGTTTTTAAAGTAACATATGGCCATTGCCCCGAAGAAAACCAAGTATCAAAAGTGTCAGTATCTTGAACTAAATTATTTCCCGAGCATTTCCCGCATTTTTCCCTAATTTCACCCTCTGTTACGCTCCACTCCCCACAGTCCTGACATTTCCAAGCTGGAATTCTAATGCCCCAAACAATTTGCCTGGAAATATTCCAATCTTTTAATCCATCTAACCATTGGAAATAGATTGTTTCAAAATTTTTAGGTGTAATTTTAATTTTTCCTGTTTTTACTACTTCAATTGCTTTTTTCTTTAAACCATCTACCTTAACAAACCATTGCTCTAATGGAAGCGGTTCAATTGGGTTTTTGCATTTATAGCAAAGAGCAATTCTATGAACATAGTTTTCATCTATATGATCAATTAGTCCCTTTTCTTGCATTTCAGCAACAACCTGCTTTCTAGCTTCTTTTGCATATAAACCCTCAAACTTACCAGCTTTAGCCATCATTTTACCGTCATAACCAATAACCTGAACTAAAGGCAAATTATGTCTCTTAGAAACTTCAAAATCGTCGAAATCATGGGCTGGAGTAATTTTTACAACACCTGTACCGAACTCCGGATCCACAAACTCATCAGCAACAACCTTGATCTTAGCCTTGCCTAAAACTGTTTCTATTTCAATTTCTTTACCAATGTATTCCAGATAGCGCTTGTCTTTAGGATTTACGGCTACAGCTGTATCTCCAAACTTAGTTTCCGGTCTAGTTGTGGCTAAAACTAGTGGACCATATTTAATGTAATACAAAGGATTATTTCTCTCTTCATAAACAACCTCCAGGTCTGAAAAGCTCGTCCCATCAAACGTACAATAGTTTACTAGTTTATAATCTCTATAGACTAATGAGTCGTCATACATTTTCTTAAATGTTTGATAAACCAGCTTCACAATATCTGGATCTAGGGTATACTTTTCTCTTGACCAATCTAGAGAAAGACCAAGTTTTCTTAACTGATTCTCAATTCCTCCCCTATTCTCTTCTACGTATTCAAAGATCATTTTATAAAGTGTTTCTTGATCAAAATCTAACCTAGATTTACCTTCTGCTTTTAGTTTTTTTTCAAAAACAAATTGAGTTTCAATTCCAGCATGATCTGTGCCCGGAAGCCAAAGGGTTTTATCGCCTAACATTCTGTGATATCTAATTAAAATGTCTTCCACGGTAAACATTGCGTGACCAAAATGGAGTGCGCCATTAGCATTTGGTGGTGGCAAAATTATTGAAAATGGTTTTCCGTGTGGATTTATTTCTGGCTTAAAAAAACCTTTTTCTTCCCAAACTTTATAATTTTTCTCTTCTGTGGCTTTATGATCGTAAACTTTGTCCATTAAGCTATTTTAACATAGCCTCGAGGCTAACTCAATGCAGCTTCAACTAACTTATATCCCCTGGTTTTAACTGTTAAAATTTCAAAATTATTAGCTTGATTCTTCAATTTACTTCTCACTCTTGCAACTAATTTATCAACTGCCCAATCTGACACACCTAATTCTTCCTCCTCTGGCCAAACAACTTCAATTATTTCTTCTCTTTCGCAAATCTTGTCTTTATTTTCTAACAAAAAATTAAAGAGTATATTTTCTTTTTTACTAAATTCTTTTGCATTATCCTTAGCTTCAGTTTGTAAGGATTTATTTAAAACAAATTCCTCAAAAAGCAAGCTAAATATAGAATTATTTGCGCCTTTGGTTGTGATAAATCCTGTATCCCATAAATACGCTCCCTCTTTCTTTTCTTCTGGCAATATGTTTTCTTTTTTAGCAACTTTAATTAAAATATCCTGTTCTTTTTTATCTAAAGTTTCCCAAAGTTCTTCTGACTGAAAACTAATTCTTTCATCATTTAGTAAGCCTTGATAAAGATCTTCTTTAGTTTTAATCATATTCCCTTTTTCATGTAGAAAAATTAATGCCAGTTGTAAGTATTGGGTATATCCATCAACTAAATCAAAAAAATAGGTTTCATATTCAGTATTTAGCTTAAAACCTGATCTTTTCTTATATGCCTCAAAAATTATTCTTACATCTTCCCTGGTTGCTGGCTTTAGATACATATTTCTAAAAAAAACAGACCAAGATGTACTTGGAGCAAGCTGTGGCACAAG
>CAZIOR010000015.1:0-4979 GCA_964540925.1 uncultured Gammaproteobacteria bacterium
GGTGAACTTCTCTACTCTGTTTATCAAGATCAAAACAGAATTTATGTAAAACTAGATAAAATTCCAAAATATCTTCAACAAGGAACAATCGCTATTGAGGATAAAAATTTCTATGCAAACAAAGGTTTCTCTTTTACAGGTTACATCAGGGGTTTAATAATCGATCCAATTTTAAGAAGAAGAATTACTGGAGGATCTACTATAACCCAGCAGTTAGTTAAAAATGTTTTACTTACTAGCGAAAGAACTTTGCCTCGTAAAGTAAAAGAATTGATGCTTTCAATTCAGGTTGATAGAAAATATTCTAAAAATGAAATTTTGGAAATGTATTTAAATGATGTACCGTATGGAGGAACTGCAATTGGTGTTCAGGCAGCAGCCCAAGTATATTTTGGCAAAGATGTAAAAGATTTAAATCTAGGCGAATCAGCTTTTCTTGCAGGTCTTCCTCAAGGACCAAGTTTATATTCACCTTTTTCTGGTAATAAATATTATCTAGCTAGAACTCAGGCAGTTTTAAACCAAATGGTAAATCAAGGTTATGTAACTAGGTCTCAGGCAGATAAAGCATATAAGGAAATTGAGGCAAAGAAATTTGCTCAAAGTCCAGTGGGCATTAAAGCCCCTCACTTTGTTTTTTATGTAAAACAGCTTTTAATGAATCAGTTTGGAGAGGCTGCTGTTGAAAGCGGAGGCTTAAGGGTTAAAACAACTTTAGATTATAAAATTGAAAAAGAATCAGAAAAAGTTGTTAAAGAAGAAATTGGAAAATTAAAAAATTATAAAGTTGGAAATGGTGCTGCAATGGTTACTAATCCAAGAACTGGCGAAATCCTTGCTATGGTTGGAAGTGAAGATTATTTTAATGTAAAAAATGATGGTAATTTTAATGCTGCTACTGCATATAGACAACCAGGTTCATCACTAAAGCCTGTTACTTATGCTGTAGCCTTTTCTAAAGGCTACACACCCTCTACTCTTTTAATGGATACAGAGACAAATTTTAAATCAACTGATAGTGAGAAAGACTATATTCCTGGAAATTATGATGGTAAGTTTAGGGGTCCTGTTCAGGTTAGATTTGCTCTTGCTAACTCATTAAACATTCCAGCAGTTAAAATGTTAGCGATGGTAGGTGTAAAAAATGTAATGCAAAAGGGTTATGACATGGGAATTGATAACTGGCAGCCAACTGATGAAAACTTAAGAAATGTTGGTTACTCTTTAGTTTTGGGAGGAAGGGATGTGCGTTTAATTGATGAGATGGAAGCATATGGTGTTTTTGCAAATGGCGGAGAAAAACAACCTTTAGTTTCTATTTTGGAAGTAAGGGATGCAAAAGGAAATGTAATATATAAATACAACCCGCCCTCTTCTCAAAGAGTATTTTCTCAAGAAATAAGTTTTCTTATTTCCCATATTTTACTTGATAATACAGCCAGAAGTGCAACTTTTGGACAATACTCATATTTAACTGTGCCCAATCATCCAAGTGTTTCAGTAAAAACTGGAACAACTGATCAAAAAAGAGATAACTGGACAATTGGATATACAAAGTCCTTTGTTGTCGGTGCTTGGGTTGGAAATAATAATAATACACCAATGGGAAATATCTCCTCAGGTATTACAGGTGCAGCTCCAATTTGGAATAGAATTATGACTTATGTGTTAAAAGGAAAATCAGATGAGCCTCCACAAAAACCTGATAACGTTAACGCCTTAACTATAGATGCATACGGCGGTGGCTTGCCGGTTGATGGCAGACCAACAAGAAGTGAGTATTTTATAAAAGGAACAGAGCCAACGACTCCTGCAGCAATTTATCAGAAAGTAAAATTATCTAAACATCAGGGAGGAAAACTAGCTAATTCTGCTGAGATTTCAGCTGGAGATTATGACACAAAAGATTTCATAGTATTTGCAGAAAAAGATCCAATATCAGTTGATGGAAAAAATAGATGGCAAGATGGAATCATTGCTTGGCTTAAGAAAACTTTTGCAGCTGATCATCCTGAATATTATCCTCCAACAGAAACATCAGATTATAAGTATGGGGAAAATAATTCAAATAACAATAATCCTACGCCAACTCTAACAACTACACCAACTCCAACGGGTATTTTACCTACTTTAACGTTAACCCCTACTCCTTAATTTGAGCGTCAAATTTGGACTTAAGCATTCCTAAAATTTTTACTCTAATTTCTCCGACTTCTTCTTTGGTTAAATTTTTTTCATAATCTTGAAAGACAATATGAAATGTTCTGCTGTTTTCAAATGTATCTAATAAGGTTACGTCAACAATAAGTTTATTGATGCTTTTAATCTCATTAATTATTTCTTGTGTCTCTCCAGTAGTGATAAGAGAAATATCTTGTGTTATTGGAGGAAACTTTGCAAAAGGAACAAAAATCTTTTTTAGATTTGCATGTTCTAAAATAATTTCTAAATTTAATTCAAAATCAACAATGTTTTCATTGAGGACTTCAATTTCTCCAAGATAATTTTTTTCTAAATAAATTGATGCGCCAGTTCCTCCTTTTTGAGATTTTTTAAAGACTAAGTTTTTAATTCCCAAATCTTCACATATACCTTCAATAAGTCCTTTTACTGCAAAGAAATTAAGATGTCTTTCTTTAACAATTCCAGACAAAGTTAAGACTTCTTTTGGTAGATCATTTTTTTGCTTTAGGTAAACATTGGCAACTTCAAAAATTTTAAGAGTTTCTTTAGAGCTATTTTCTTTTTCAACTAAAAGTAAACTTGGAATTAATGTATTCCTTAAGTATTCCATGTCAGAAGTTAAAGGATTTTTAATTTTTACTGCGTCCTCAATTGGTCCCTCAAATAAATCTTCTGAAACAAATGAATAAGTATAAACTTCTGTAAAGCCTAGATATTTTAAGGCATTCTTTATTCTTTGTTCAAAATAAAAATTATTCGCGTATGGAAGTTTTTTGGAGCTTAAAAATGTTGGAACAATACTTTCGATTTTATGGTATCCATAAATTCTAGCAATTTCTTCAATAACATCTTCTTCGATTTTTACATCTGGTCTTTCGGTTGGTGTTTCTACTTCTAGACCATCCTTTAATTTTTTAACATTAAACCCAAGGTCAATTAAAATATTTGTACACTTATCTAGCGAAAGATTTGCGCCAATTATTGAGTTAATTTTTGCAAGCGAAACATTAATTTTATTTACAACAGGTTTGTTAGGATAATAATCAAAGATTTCTGAAATAACTTTTCCATTAGCATTTTGTTTATAAAGTTCAATTCCTCTTTCTAAGGCTTTTCCCATTAATTCAGGATCTAGACCTTTTTCATTAATAATTGCTGCTTCTGTTCTGATGCCTAAATTCATTGAAGTTTTCCTGATGTTAACTGGATTATTATTATCCATGAAAAACATGATTCTCTTTGTGTTGTTATTTACAACACTATTTTGTGTTCCCATAATACCTAGTAAATCAATAATTGTTCCTTTACCATCATCTGCAACAATATCTCCTCCATTTAGGGTGTATGTCTTTCCGTCAAGAGTTGTTAGTTTTTCTCCTTTTTTACTTTCTCGAACTATAAATTCTTTAGAGGATAATAAATCAAAATCGAATACATGTGTTGGATGACCTGTTTCACGCATTACATAATTAGTTACATCAATTAAGTTATTTAAGCTTCTGATTCCAGAAAGCTCTAGTCTTTTGCTAACTTCAGAAGGGCTGTCGCCGATTTCCACTTCCATAACAACTGCACAGATTCTATTTACAAGTTTTGGATCTGCTTTTATTTTTATTGGAAATTTTTCTGTGGATTTGGAAATAGTTGTGGATTTTGGGTTTTTAAATGTAGCTTTTTTACCATTTTCGTTTAGAGCAAGCGCTGCCTCTTTGGCAATATTTTTAACCGACATTAAATCTGGTCTATTAGTTGTTACTTCAATGTCATAGACAATATCGTCATTTATTTTTTCTGTTTTTTCTACAGAAACGCTCACTAACGAGAGATCTTTAGCAATAGTCTCAGCGTTTTCTTGTGTTTCTAAAAATTCCCTTAACCATGAATCAACTATTTTTATATTCATATTAAAACTGCTCTAAGAATTCCATTTTGTTTGCGTACAATAAACGTAGATCATCAATTTCAATTCCTTCTTTCATCATCAGTACTCTCTCTACTCCCCAACCAAACGCAAACCCGTTATATATTTTTGGATCAACTCCACAATTTTTTAAAACATTTGGATGAACCATGCCAGCCCCACCCATTTCTAGCCAGCCTTCTTTACAAAGCTTGCAGCCTTTACCCTTACAAACACCACAACTGACATCAATTTCAAAGGATGGTTCGGTAAATTCAAAATGATATGGTCTAATTCTCGATACTCGATCATTTCCAAAGTAACTTTTAACAAAATAATCAAGTACACCCTTTAAGTTTGCAATTGATAAATCTTTATCGACAGCTAGTCCTTCGAATTGATGAAACATTGGAGTATGCGAAACATCGGACTGTCTTCTATAGCATTTAGCTATGTTTAACATTTTAATAGGAGGTTTGGTTGTTGTCAGTTCTCTGATCTGACCACTAGATGTATGGGGGGTTAAAAGCATTGGTCCATACTTACTACTTTCATTTTCGTCAATAAAGAAAGTTTCCCAATCATCTCTGGCTGGATGATTCTTGGAAAAGTTTAAGGCTTCAAATGCATACCAATCATATTCTACTTCTGGATATCTAACTCTAATAAATCCAATCTTTTCAAAAATAGATTCAATTTCTGAAATTGCCTGAGTTACTAAATGTAAGTGTCCGATGCTAGGTTTAAGACCAGGATTAGTTACATCAATTTTTTCAATTAAACTTACTTTTCTTTTATGGCTTAAACTTTGTTTTTTGTCCTCAAGGGCGTCTTCAATAGTTTGTTTTACATCATTAGCAAGTACGCCAACAGCAGGTCTTTTTTCAACCGGTAC
>CAZIOR010000015.1:5079-14930 GCA_964540925.1 uncultured Gammaproteobacteria bacterium
CAATAAAAAAACCTCCCGGTTGGGAGGTCAAATGCTTTTTGGCACTTATTTACCTCCCGTTAGGGATAGTAAAGTAAAAACCAAAAAAGTTTCTTAATTTCATATAGACAATATAGCAGATAGGATCACGTTATTCAATAGAAATAACTATGTATTCTACAATTCCTGTTGGTGTTTTTATTTGTGCAGTCTCCCCTATCTTTTTTCCCATTAATGCGTAGCCAAAAGGAGATTTGTTAGAAATTTTTCCAAGTGATGGATTTGCTTCGAATTCTCCAACGATTAAATATTCTTTTTCAATTTTTTCATTTTTAATTTTAATCCTATGTCCTATTTGAATAAATTCATTGTGTTCAGGGGAATATATTTTTGCAGATTTTAATAAGTATTTTAAATTACGTATTTCTCTATCTATATCTGAAAGTTCAAATTTGGCTGCTTTGTATAAACCATTTTCTGATAAATCACCCATTTCTCTGGCTCTTTTTAATGTAGATACAGCGCTTGGTCTTTTTAAATTTAAAGCTTCAAGTTTTTCTTGAAGTTCTTGAAAACCTTGTTTTGTAAATGGAACGATTCTCATAATTTATTAAAAGCCAATTTTTTGGCTTGCTAGTCCACCTAATCTTGCTAACCCAGCAAAAAGAGAAAGTTGTTGTTGTGGAACAATTACGTTGTGAGGCATAAGATAAAATCCTCCATCTCCATATGTATTAGATGTGTGTAAAGATGCTGGGGTTGGTCTATCTACGTGTAATGATAGTGTGCCTTCATTTTCTAATCTAAAATTTTGATAGCTCTCTGTTCCAAGTCTAATCATTGTTGAATATGCATAGAACATTGATCTATTTACCTCAGTTTGTAGTTGAGGAAAATTATTGTTTGCAGCCTCTTCTTCTATAAAATTTCCAAGAGTTGGTGTTATTTCAGCACTTAAAGGCCAGCCCGCTACTCCCGTTTGTCCAAGTGGTAGATCTACAATTTGTAATTGTGGTACAGTGGCTTGAGATTTTTGATCAGAGAAATTTAATCTATCTAAAACAGAATTTAGTGTTGCAACGGTATTAATTATTCCATCCCAATCTGTACCTTCTTGATAATGCGGTGGAAGACTTAATACATATTTAATCCAGTCTGAAGTTGGACCTTCGGTAGTTTTAACTACTTTACCATATCCCCATTCTCCGTAATCTGAAGGAGGGGTAAATTGACCAGGAATTTGAAATCTTCCCCTGCGTATTGCCATATCATCTGATTTAAAATCTTCAGGTTTGGGAAGAGCGCTTGTATGTACTAAAATGTCAATTTGTTGACCATTTGAATCTAATAAATACCTTGCAGGATTAAATGGTGCTTCTTTTGTGATTCTTGGCATTTTGGAGATTATACCAGATTTTTATTTTACTGAAGCAACTAATTTTGTGAATGTTGCTGGATCGTTGGTAACTAAATCAGCTAAGATTTTTCTATCTAATTCAATTTTATCTTTCTTAAGTTTTCCGATAAGTACGCTGTATGAAGTACCTTCTTTTTTAGCAGCTTCACCAATTCTTATTTGCCACAATGATCTCATGTTTCTTTTTCTTAATTTTCTACCATGAAATGCATAAGCACCAGCATGAAGACTTGCTTCATGTTGCATTTTAGTAAGTCTTGATTTTGTGCCTCTATAGCCTTTGGTTAAGACTTTTAATTTATTATGTTTTCTTTTGGAAACTAATCCTCTTTTAACTCTTGCCATATTATAGTTCTCCTAATAATTTCTTGATATTTCTACCAAATCTACCACCTAAAACTGCTGGCTCTTTTTGCCTTCTAATTCTAGATTTTGATTTATTTTTCTTTTTGTGACTGCCGTATTGATGTTCAAACATTACCTTACCTTTTTTGGTAACTTTAAACCTCTTGGCTACTGATTTCTTGACTTTCATCTTTGTCATTTTGTTTTTTCCTTTCTGGTGAAATTAAAACTATTAATTTACGTCCTTCTAATCTTCTTTCTCTATCTACCTTTGATATATCAGAAAGCATGTCTAAAGCTTTGTCCAAAGTTCTATGTCCAAACTCTGGGTGCGTTATTTGCCTTCCGCTAAAAGAGACGACTAATCTTACCTTATCTCCGTTTTGCAAGAAATCTCTTGCTCTTTGCACCATTACGGAAAGATCATTGTCTCCCATGAATGGCCCTAAGCGAACTTCTTTAGTTTCTGATGTTTTTGCATTTCTTTTCTCTTCTCTCTTTTTCTTTTCTTCCTGATACAAAAACTTCTTAAAATCTATTAATTTTGCTACCGGTGGCTTAGCCATTGGGGCTATTTCTACTAGATCAAGCCCTTGTTCTCTTGCCAAATTTAAAGCTTCAAATTTGGAGAGTACTCCGATTTGCTTTCCTTCTGAGTCCAAAACCCGAAGTTCAGTTGCAAAAATTCGTTCGTTAGTGCGATAAAATTTTCTATCGTCTTTTTTAAACTTTTTTATCAATTTCGTCTTTTACCTTTGTTAGAAAATCTGAAATTTTCAATACTCCTAAGTCTTTTCCATCTCTTAGCCTTAAGGAGACACTGTCATTTTCGACTTCCTTGCCTCCTATTATACCTAAAAATGGAATTTTTTGCAAAGTAGCGTTTTTGATCTTTTCTCTTAATGGATCACTAGAGTCATCTAAATATACTCTTACTCCAAGATCAGCTAATTTTTCCGAGAGATTTCGAGCAAATTCCATCTGTTCTTCTGTAATAGGTAAAAGCGCTACTTGAACTGGAGACAACCACAATGGGAAGTTACCTTGATAATGTTCTGTTAAGATGCCGATATATCTTTCAAAGCTACCTAAGATTGCTCTGTGGATCATAACTGGTCTACCGAATTTTCCGTCTTTTTGTACAAATTTTAAGTCAAATGCTTCAGGCATATGAAAGTCCAACTGAACCGTAGCTAGTTGCCATTCGCGTCCTAAAGAATCTTTAATATGAACATCAATCTTTGGACCATAAAATGCGCCATCTCCTTCTTTAAGGGAATATTTTAAATTTTTCTTTTTTAAAGCTTCCTCAAGATCTTTTTCAGCTTTAGTCCAATTATCTTCTGTGCCTGCAAAGAGCTCTGGTCTAGTGGCAAGTCTAAAATCAAATTCAAAACCGAATTTAGTATAGAATTCAATCATCATATCTAAAATTTTAGACACTTCTGAGAAAATATCATCTTCTGAAGCAAAAATATGAGCGTCATCCATAGTTATTTGCCTTACTCTTAAAAGTCCATTTACTTCTCCACTCTTTTCTCGTCTGTGAAGTCTGCCAATTTCAGAAAGCCTTAAAGGAAGTTCTCTATATGATCTTGGTCTAAATCTGTAGGCAATGGTTGCTTCAGGACAATTCATGGGTTTTAGGGTATATTGTTCACCTTTTGAATCGTTTTCTGGATCATCTGACAAATGCAGATTGTACATATTGTGCTCGCCAAATTTGGTCCAGTGACCTGATTCTTTGAAAAGTTGGGATTTAATCATGATTGGGGTTGAGATTTCTTGATAACCTGCTTTATCTAATAGCTGTCTAATATATTTTTCGAGTTCCTTGAAAATGATCATGCCTTTGGGAAGCCAAAATGGTGCACCAGGTGCATATTCGTGGGAGAAAAAAAGTTCTAATTCTTGACCTAATTGTTTATGATCTTTTAAATCCATGAGCGTATTTTATCAGCTTTTATAAATTTTGTACACAAAGCTAGCGTTGCATAAGCTGTGGGTTTTTAGCTATGACAAAATTTATGATATCAGCTATGAAACCACCGACAAATGGGACCAAGTTAACGTGTTGCAGAATAAAGCCTAAAAGAGTAACTATTACGGCAAGGCCAACGGTTGCGCCAAGAGCCCAAGCTATTCCTCCCAGAAAATTATCAATTAATATTTGACCTCTTCTTTTTTTATGTACAGCTTCGTGTGGTTCCATAACTAAAGCATGAAGCAAAATTTCTAACTTGTCAAGCTAAAGACCAAGATAAGGGGCTATCCCCTGCATAGAGTTTAAGGCTATTTGAATAAATTCATTTATTGGAATATTTAATTTTTCTTCACACATTTTAATATTTTCTCTTTTAGCGCCCTTGGCAAAGCTTTTTTCTTTAAATCTATTTAAAACAAAATTTAAATCAATTCCATCAAGTTTTTTATCAGGACTAATTAGCGCGCAAGCAACAATAAGGCCGGTTAATTCGTCGCAGCAACAAATACTCCAATCAAGTAAAGATTGAGGCTCAACTTTTGTATATTTATAATTGTGAGCCATAATTGCATAAATTAAGGACTCGTCTATTTTTCCGCCTAAAATGTCTTTAGCTAACATTCCATGTTTTTCAGGATGATCCTTAGATTTTTCATAATCTATGTCATGCAAAAGTCCAACTAGTCCCCACTCCTCTAGCGCTTGAGCGTTGGGATTTTCATTTAAACGAAGATACAAAGCGCGCATTACGGCTTCCGCTGCAAACATGTGCTTAATTAAATTGGGGCTTTTAACATTATCTGTTAAAAGTTTATATGCTTCTTCTCGAGTCATATAAATATTGTAGCAAATTGTGGGCCCTAGAAGAGTCGAACTTCTGACCTTTACAATGTCAATGTAACGCTCTAACCAACTGAGCTAAGAGCCCGTTTCTCTGCTAATTTTAACAAACAAAGCTTATAAAGGCAATTAAAGCTAAATAGTAAATATTATAGGCTTGATATTAGCCTCAATTAATGATAAAATACTGCAAATGATTAGATCTCCAGAAGGTTCACCCACTGGTTTGATTCTGCCTGACTCAAGTGTTGATTCAGGTCTTTCTGGCGTGGAAGGGCATGAAAACTGCGTATTTTGCAGAATGGTAAAAGGAAGTCAGAAGGCTCATAAATTCTTATCAGAACCTGGAGTTACTGGTGTTATTTCTCTTGAAGGACATCCACTTTTTTTCCCAAATAGTCACATCGAAAAATCTGATTTAGAAAGAGGATTAGGAGTAAAACAATTTGGACAAGTTTTTGAAGCTGCAGTAGGTTTTATTCCTGTTATAACAGAAGTTTATCATGCTTCTTCAGTAAATATTGTAGCTAATATTGGTCCTGAAGCGGGACAAGAGATTCCTCATGTTCATGTTCATGCTGTACCAAGATTTGTCGGAGACAATGGAATGAGAGTTGTTATTAAAGGAATGCCTGAAAAATCATTATATAAAGGCGTTGCTAATGCTTTAGCAAGTGTTTATGAAGCAGCAAGGGCCGTTTCTAATATTGAGGCCTTGTAGATAGAGCTGGTATGCCTAATCTTCTTCGTTTATGTCCTCTTGGATCAGTTGCGTTTTCTACACTGAAAGCTAAGGCTTCTCGTTCAATTCCTCTCCAAATTCCTGTTGGATCATGTAAAGGAATTGCTCCTGAAGCAATATAGTTTCTGGCTCCATAATATGAACCATTAGTTAGTTTAGATACGTGTTGAACCATAACTCCTGCATTGCCAGGATTTCTTTCACTAGAGTCTAATACTGGAACACCTGCTAAAATTTCGTCTCTTAATCTATCTCTTTCTGGCCTAATACTGGTTAACAGTTGATCCCTTTGCTCATCGGAAATATTACCAATTACCGCTAAGTCGATATTGCTTGGATCAGGATGATCAGGTCTTTTAACTAAACCTTTTGCAACAGATCCGAATAGTAAAACTGCAACTTCTTGAGTTGGATCAATTTCTCTCCATTTTTCTACAATATGTGTTGTTAATTTACCTGCCTGAGTTAAAAGTTGTTCTCGCCTATCATAATCAACGTCTAGCATATAGGCTCTTCCTGCTTCTTTTGTTGGATATCTTTTAGCTAAGATTGCACAATTTTTCATAATTGCTAATCTTACTTTTTCTTCAACTGGCCATAAGTTAGCCTTTTCTTCATCTGTAAATCGTGTTCCTTCAGCTTTATGTTGTCTAGCTAAGGCCATGACTCTAGCTGTGTGCTCTGGTGCTATCACCCTTACCCCAAATCTAGGCAAAGTTATTTGATATTCAGGAGTAGCTGAGCTAGCGGCAGGTCTTTTGCCCACAGCTTGCCTGCCCATAAACTGGGCTGCTGCCATATCTGGTGTAAATCCTGGTTGTTTTCCTAATTCAGTTGTAATCATATTTTTAAACAAAAAAAACCGCCTGTTATATTAGGCGGGTAAATTTTTGCAACGAATCCCCGCCGTTAGGCGTTAATAAGATCTGCAAAATTTCTACAAACAAATTTCATATTAAGAAAGTTATTGTAGTACTTATCTATTGTTGTGTCAAGTTTTCCGGGTACATTCTTACAATTGGTTTTAGCGACCTTTGTGGGTATGTGCTGCTCTTTTAGCAAGTACACTAGCTTGATATTCAATTGCTCCTTTATCTATTCCTGCCCAAATTCCAGCTGGATCATGTAGGGCATATGCACCTGAAGCAAGATAAACTCTTGCTTCACCATAGTGATCTTTAGTTAGAACCTCTGGTCTTTGCACGAATACTCCTACATTTCCAGGTAGCGGGTCTAAGGTTCTGTCGACATTTGGACATGTTGATCTAATTCTTTCACCTAGAGCTGTTCTTTCTTCTCTAACAGCATTTAAAAGAGCTGTGGTTGTTTCTTGGGTAAAGTTTCCGACAACTGCTAAATCAATATTGCTTGGATCAGGATGAAGTCTTGATTTTACAAGACCGGTTGCAACAGATCCGAAAAGAACAACCGCTATATCTTCTTGAGGATCAATTGTTCTCCATTTCGAAACAATATGATCAGACATGCTGTCAGCCATATCTAGAAGTTCGATATGTCTTCCAGTATCAACTTGATCCATAAAAATTTCGCCTAATCTTCTTTCAGGATATCTACGAGCTGTAATTTTACTAGCTAACATCAATTGAATTCTAGCTTTGTGTTCCGGTGTCCAGAGGGATTCTCTTTCGCTTGGGTTTAAAGGCGTATGAACTCTTTGTCCATCAATGATAGTAGTTCTTTGTCTTATTGAAGATAAAACTTCACGCACAGGAGCAGGAGCAACCACGCGTATTCCTGCGTGTGGATGAGTTATTCTTCTGTCTAATTCAAGTGTACTTATCATAATAAATAATAAAAAACCTCCCAATTTGGGAGGTCTATTTGTTATTTGCTAATTTTTAGTTACGCAAATAAACCTCCTTTAAGGAAGTTATTCTTGCTCTTTAATTCAAATCTATAGTTCATAATAGGTATTATAGTATTATCCAACCTGTTGTGCAACTGCACGCTCTGAGGACATGCTGTAGCTAGTTCCATGAGATTTAGCTAGGCTCCAGAAGTCTTTTCTACCTTTTTTACCAGATAAAGCATTAACCCAGCTTGCGCTAGACTCAATTCTGACTCTAGCATTTTGAATAGTTGATAACATCCATTCAAAGAAATTGAGATGGTATTTACCAGGTTTAACTGCTTGAGTCATAGTTTCTCTGGTTACATCTTTAAAGGCTGATTCTAATTCTTTAGAAGCTTGTCTTATTTTAACTAGTTCGACTCTAATTTCCTCAAGTCTTTGAGATACTTCTCTGTTTTCTGTCTGCATTCTTCTAGCTTCAGCATGGATAATCTCACCGGTATAATCGATTCCAGGCTCGATTTCAGCACGCCTCTCATTTGCCTTTTCTTTACCAAAAGATACTTCCTGGCCTTCCTGGAGGTCTCCAGAGGCATGATGTGCTGCACTTTGGGTTTCTGCTGCAAACTTATCCAATCCCAAAAGCTCACGCATAATATCTTTAGAGCCTTCTTTGATTAGGTCATTGGTAAATGAATGCGCGACATCACCTGCGAGCTCAAAGCTTGCCTCAAGTTTATCTACTTCACGTAATATTTTAAATGGGTTTTTTGGCATATTTAACTAGTTTGGGTATATCACAGAGACCTAAGGAAATCAAGCGTTTTTTGCTGCCTGATTATAGAAGCAAGGAGATATTTATTAGCTTCCAAATTTTGTCTTTCTGCGTCAGATTTTGCAGTAGCTATTGCTTCATTTACTTCTTTTTCTTCTGCGATAATGTTTTCTTCTTTAGCAATCTGTTGCAAGATGAATTCAAGTTTAACATCAGTTTCAGCTTTTTTAGCAAATTCTGCTTTCAAATTATCTACGGTTCTACCTGTAGAAGAAAGATATTGTTCTAAGGTTAAGCCTAATTTTCTAATCTCATCCAAAGTTTGAGATAAAAGCTTTTCTACTTCACTTTCAATAATAACTGAAGGGATTACGACGCTTCCTTTAGCCATCAAAATTTTAGCTATTTCATCAAAGCTAACTGGTTGTTGAGGTTTGCCTGGTTCAACTACTTTAGCTTTAGCATTAACAGCCTTTACTTCCTCTTTATAGTTAGTAATGGTAATAACTGGCATTTCGCAAGTTAAAGCATGAAATTCCCAATCTGCATTGTCATCAATTTTAACTATGTTAATTCTTGGAGATACAATTGGAGTAACTTTATTTGCTGCAATAGCTTGGCTATATGCTTGAGGCAAAAGTCTTCTTAAAATGTCTTCTTTAACATGATCTTTAGAAAGGCTTTGCTCAACCATGTTTTTAGGAGCCATACCTTTTCTAAATCCTGGAACTTCAGCATCTCTTACGTGTTCAGTAATGACTTGGTCTTTAGTTTGTAAAACTATTGTCCAAGGAACTGAGATTAAAAAGTCTATTGTTCCATCTTCTAATTTTTTAAATGTTGATTTAATATCCATATTTCTTTGTGCGGACGAGAGGAGTTGAACCCCCACGCCTTTAAAGGGCACAAGGTCCTAAACCTTGCGTGTCTGCCATTTCACCACGTCCGCTTGCAAATACACGTCTCCTGCCCCTTTAGTGACAGCGCTTATTATATCCTATTTATAGCGAAAGCGAAAGTGTGTTTTTAGTATCGTTTAAAGCAAATTCGTTAATTCTATTCATATAGAAAGTAACATGATCAGCCCATACTGGAGATGAAGCATAGATTCTTCCTATTTCATAGACATTTTTAGCATTCCACTTATCCATATATTTTTCTCTTAAACCCTCAGAGATAGTATGAATACCTTCATTCCATGAGGAAAAGTTAATAACGTTGTCTCCATATACTCCCCAACCCCATCCGTTATATGAGTTATAAGGAATAGCCTTACCAAAAGTAGATTCAGTACCTGAAATAGCTGCAACTAGCTTCCAGTCTAAATTATATCTATCAGCTTCTGATACGAAATCTCTTGCATAAGGCGCCAAAGGAGAATCATACTTTTCTAAGAAAGCTTTAAGTGTTTTTACACGATAATCCCCGTCCGTATTGTATTCAACGGCAGTTGAGATAATTTTTGCAGAGGATGCTGAAGCTTTTTGCTGCGAATAGGCTTTTTGAGGAATAATGATTATTATTGCAGCAATAAGTACTGGCAATATTTTATTCTTCATATTTTTATTTGGGCTTTTTGCCCAATAAAAAATCCTAACGTATGTATTTGGAAGGACATACCTTAGGATCTAGTACGAAGTATATCAGATAACTATAGGTTTGTCAAGGGGGTAACTATAGGTTGTTTTCTTTATAATCGAGCCTATCCATATAGACCGCGATCCATTTTGCCCAGCTGCCATTGACACTTACGGGGTTATATTTACTCATCAATTCTTCTGGGGTTTTTAAGCCTTTTGCTATATACTGTGTGGCTAAAGTTTTAGTAACTACATCTATGGCTTGAGAAAAACTGTCAAAACTAGTCACTTTTTTACCGTAAATGCCAAATCCCCAACAGTTATGAGTATCTTTATATTTTTTTGGTAAATTTTTGCAAAGAGTTGATTCTTGCAT
>CAZIOR010000016.1:0-14705 GCA_964540925.1 uncultured Gammaproteobacteria bacterium
GATTATTTACAAAAATTAAGAGATGGAGAAGATTTTTCTTTGCCTGAAGTATTAATTCACAATCCAATTCCAATTGAGCGAATTTCTGTCTCACCAACTCAGCCATTAATTGATCAAGTTATTGATGGAAACGCCCCTTTTAGATATAGGATTAGTGAGCAGCAAGAGGATCGAAGACTTTTATTATCTGACATACAACCAGTTGCAGAGCTAGCTCCATGGGTGCAGAGATGCCAAGAAGCAATTGCAAACCCACCTGTATTTCCTCGAAAAGAAAGATAAAATATTCTTCTTACTAGATATAGTGATTTTGTCTTTTTAAGACACTAATCGACCTCAAATACCTATTGACATGTGTCTCAAACTGATTCAAAATGATATAAAGTGGGAAAAAAAGGGAAATAGTGGGAAAAAGGAGGCAGGAGATGTTAATAGGACAACATGAAGCTAAAGTTGATCAAAAAGGAAGAAGTGCATTACCTAAAAAATTTAGAGAAATTCTTGGTGATAAATTAATTATTACTAAAGGTTATGAAAACTCACTCATTGTTGTATCAGAAAAAAATTGGAAAGCACTCTTGGAAGGAACAGAAGGCAAACCTTTTATTCAATCCGAGACAAGGGAGACTCAACGTTTCCTTCTTGGAGGAGCATCAGACATTGAGCTCGACTCTAAGGGCAGGTTTATATTACCAGACTATCTTAGACAATTTGGACAAATTAAAAACGCAGTCGTATTCGTAGGTTTATCACGTTACATTGAGATTTGGGATAAAGACATTTGGGAAGAGTATCAAAAAGGTTTAGCGAAAAGAATAGACGTAATTTCGCAAAGACTTGCCCAGGAAGGCGAGAAAAATGGATAACTATCACATATCAGTATTACTAAGGGAAGTAATAGATCTTTTACAAATAAAACCAAAAGGACAATATATAGACGCTACTCTAGGTGGGGGAGGACATACTTTTGCAATTTTGCAAAACGGAGGAAGAGTATTAGGAATCGATCAGGATCAAGACGCTTTAAATTACGTTAAAGAGAAACTAGAGACAAGTGAGTATAAAGACCAATTGGTTTTAGCTAAGGGAAACTTTAGACAGCTAGATAAAATCGCAAACGAAAATGGATTTAGTAAAGTTTCAGGAATTTTATTTGACCTTGGAGTTTCATCTCATCAAATAGATTCTTCTGATCGCGGTTTTAGTTTCTTAAAGGACGGGCCTTTAGACATGAGAATGGATAAAGAAAGTCCGGTAACAGCTGATTATTTAGTAAATTTGCTTGGAAAAGATGAATTAGCAGATTTGTTTTTTAGTCAGGGAGAAATAAATTCAAGGGTAATTGCCAAGACTATTTTAGAAGAAAGAAAGATAAAAGCAATTAAGACGACCAAAGAGCTGACTGAAGTAATAGCAAAAGCGCTAGGAATTAAAGGTGAAATATCTGATTTTACAAAAAATAAAATTAGTCAGAAAGTATTTCAGGCCTTAAGAATAGCAGTAAATGATGAGCTGGGAAGCTTAGAGGAAGTTTTGCCAAAAGCTTTTGCACTCTTAGAGTCGAAAGGAAGAATAGCTGTAATTAGCTTTCATTCCAAAGAAGACAAAATAGTAAAAGACTTTTTTATAAATTTAGAAAAGAAAAATATGGGAAAAATAATTAATCAAGAAATTATTAAAGCAAACGAAGAAGAGACAAGGGTTAATTCTAGAGCAAGAAGTGCAATTTTAAGAGTCATGGAGAAAAATTAATATGAAAAAATCTGCCCTATTAATATTAGTTTTGGTAATAGTAGTTGTAATATTATCAATAGTTAAAACTTTTGTATCAAATAGTATTGCTACCTCAGGAGTAATGCTTGGCGATACAGAAGAGCAATTAGCAAAACTCCAAACTGAGAATGCAATCTTAGCTCAAAAAGTCTACGAAGAAGCATCTCTTACGAGTATTGAGAAAAAAGCTTCTACAATGGGATATGTTGATGGAAAGACTTCATATGTGATAAGCTCAAAGCTACCAATTGCTGCCAAACCATGATTTGGAGATATAAGGTTTGTTTGTTAATTATTATTTTCGGCTTCTTACTTGTAGTTAGTAGGCTTTTTTATTGGCAAATTGTTAAAGCAAGTGAATTATCCACCTTGGGTCAGCTTCAGTATGGTAATGCAATTAAACTATTTCCTAAAAGAGGAGAAATAAGAACTTCTGATGATTTTCCAATAGCTACCAATAAAATTTCATATCAAATTTTTGCAAATCCTAAAGAAGTTAAAAATAAAGAACAAGTGTCTCAATTGCTGGGCACTTTGTTATCAGTCGATTCTGCATCAATTAGCGGCAGTCTGAGCTTAGATAGGGTTTGGGTTCCAATTAAAAACGATGTTGATGTTGATACAAAGAAAAAAATTGAAGACTTAGGATTAAAAGGGATAGGTTTTTCTGAAAAATATTCTCGGTTTTATCCAGAGGCTTCGATGGCAGCAACATTACTTGGATTTGTAGGAAAAGATGATGAAGGCAATGATAAAGGATATTTTGGTTTAGAAGGGTACTATAATCGTTTGCTTAAAGGTGTTGCGGGCGTTGCTGTTTCAGTTAACGATGCATTTGGGAGGCCAATTTTAGCAAAAATGAGTGCCTCTTCTGGAGAAATTGATGGATCAAGTCTTGTACTGTCAATTGATAGATCCATTCAGTATTTAGTAGAAAAAAAGATAAAAGAAGGAGTAGAGAAATTTGGAGCTACATCTGGAATGGTAGGTGTTATGGATCCTAAAACAGGTAATATTTTAGCTTTGGCTAATTATCCTTCATTTGATCAAAGGGAATATTGGGAATACTCGGACGAGTTATATAAGAATCCCTTTGTATCTGATCTTTATGAGCCTGGATCTACGTTTAAACCTTTAGTTATGTCCTCAGCTCTTGATGCAAGACTAGTTACTCCTAAAACTCAATGCGATATTTGTGCCGGGCCAGTAGCAATAGGAGGCTATGATATTCATACCTGGAATGATAAATACATAAAAAATATTAATATGATTGAGACAATTCAACATTCAGATAATACAGGTATGGTATTCGTTGCTCAGAAATTAGGGGTAAATGGGATGATTAATTCACTAAATAAATTTGGTATAGGTAGTAATACTGGAATTGACTTGCAGGGAGAGGTTTCAGCGCCTCTTAAGCCCCCTGCATATTGGTATCCAGTTGATTTAGCTACAACTGGATTCGGTCAAGGAATTTCTGTTACTCCGCTTCAAATTCTTTCAGCGGTTGGCGCGATTGCAAATGATGGAAAAAGAATGGAACCACATGTAGTAACTACGATTATCAATCCTGATGGAAATAAAGTTAATATTAAGCCAAGAGAACTTGATCACGCTATTAGCCCAAATACCGCTAGGGTAATGGCTGAAATTATGGTTAACGCAGTTAATAAAGGGGAAGCGTCGTTTGCTCGCGTTAAGGGTTACAGAATTGCTGGAAAAACCGGTACAGCTTCAATTCCAATAGCCGGACATTATGATCCCAATCAAACAATTGCTTCATTTGTAGGGTTTGCGCCTGCTGTAAATCCTAAATTCGTTATGATTGTTATCTACAATAGACCTACAACCTCTATTTATGGTGCAGAAACAGCAGCACCTACTTTTTTTGATATTGCTAGGGCAATTCTTAATTATTATCAAGTGCCACCTACGGAAGTAGAGCAATAAGGTATAATATAAGGTATGAATTTAAGGCAAATTGCTATTAAATTAGTCTTAGGATATTTAAGATTCTTTGCAAAGCTACAACTTAAAAAGATTAATCCTTTTATTATCGGCGTTGGTGGGGCAAGCGGTAAAACTTCATTGTCCAATTTTGTTTATTTAATTTTAAAATCTAATTTTAAAGTAAAACAAAGTAAAGGTAAAAATAGTGAAACTGGAATTCCCTTAGACATCTTGAATTTAGTAAATAAAAATTATACTAAAAGAGATTGGTTAAAAATTTTTATTCTCGCTCCTCTTAAGGTTTTGTTTGATTGGCAAAAGTATGCAATTTATGTAGTTGAAATGGGAATTGATGGTCCGCTCGAGCCTAAGAACATGAGCTATTTGCTTAAAATAGTTAAACCAAATTTATCTGTGTTAACTAATATTGGCTTTGAACATAGTCAATATTTTGATCCGTTAGTTTTGGGAGAAAATGAGAAAAACAGGGAAGAAAATATTTTAAATTTAACTAAAAAACAAGAAGGTTTGCTTTTAACGTCTTTAGATACAAAAGACTATGCAATTGTAAATTTAGATGACGAGAATATTAAAAGCTTAGATTCACAAATAAAAGCTACTAAATTAACTGTTTCTGCAAAAAATAAATCTGCTGATTTTTATATTTCTAAAGTGCAAAATTTTGTAGATAAGTTTGTGGTTGATTTTAGATATCAAAATCAAGATTATCAGATAAGTATTGATAATCCTTTACCCGTACACTTTGCGTACTCATTTATGCTTGCAATAGCTTCGGCTTCAATAAGAATTCTAGATATCGATAAATGTATAAAAGCACTTGAAGAAAATTTTTCCCTGCCCGCGGGTAGAATGACTGTTTTTAAAGGTGTTAAAGATACTGTACTTATAGATTCATCATATAATAATGCGACTTTAACACCGATTTTAGATTTACTCGATTTTATTAAAGACATCGGAAAAGCAAGAAGACGTGTAGGTATTATTGGTGATATGCGTGAGCTAGGAACGATGAGTAGAATAGTTCATGAAGAGGTAGCGAAAAAGATTTTAGATACTTTGGATTTTGTAATCTTAATCGGTCCTTTATCACAAAAATACATTGAGCCAATTTTAAAAAAAGAAAAGTTTAATGTTTTGTCTTTTGCAAATTACACTCAGGCAAAAGAAAAAATTTACGATTTGATTCAACCCAAAGATATGGTTTTAGTTAAGGGTTCACAAAACACTCTTTATTTGGAAAGAGTTGTAGAAATGTTATTAAAAGATAAACAAGATGTGATAAAGCTTTGTAGGCGTGGTGAATTCTGGGATAAACTTAGAGCTAAATCACTCTAATTAAATTTTAAAATGTCGCCCAATTTTAAATTTAAAACTTTAATAGATCCTTTAGGTAGCTCTAAGACTTTAGTAAATAAAGGATTCCAGATAAAGATTCGATTAGGATTTAAGCTTTTTATTAATTTTACTGCATTATTATTATCTAAAATTATTACTTCAATAGTTTCTTTTAGAAAAAAAGAATGGACCCCAAAACGTGTAGTAAAAAATACTCCGGTGTTTTTAAATTTAATAAGTCCAACTAGTTTTTCTAATTCATTTAATCTGCGAATTGAAAGCTCTAATGTCTTTTTTTGGGATAAATTTGTAAGCATACGGCTATTATATAAAACTAGTAGCTTTTAGATAAAGAAGGTATAATACGGATATGTGGCGAAAGTTTAAAAATTTTTACCATTTAATTAACGCATTCCTTGCGAATTTACTGTTTTTATTTCCATCAAACAAGTTAGTTGTTATAGGTGTTACGGGTACAGATGGAAAAACTACTACAGTTAATCTTATTTATCATATTCTTAAAGAATCAGGTAAAAAGGTGGGAATGATTTCAAGTCTTGGTTCAGTTATTTCTAATAAAACTGATCCAATTGGCTTTCATGTAACTACACCAGGTGCATTTCTTACTCAAAAAATTTTAAGAAAAGCAGTTAGCGCTAAATGTGAATATTTTGTCTTAGAAACCACATCTCATGCAATTGATCAGAATAGAATTGCCGGAATTCATTTTAAAATAGCGGTTTTGACTAATGTTACCTCAGAGCACTTAGATTATCACAAAACATACGACAACTATTTAAAAACAAAAGAGAAGCTTTTAATGACCTCTGATATCAACATTGTTAATAAGGATGATAAGGCTTATGAAATGTTAGTTAACGCAAAATCTAAGAAAACTAGTGAAAATTGGATAAGCTATGGACTTTCAGAGACGGCAGAAATTAATCCTTTGGTCTTCAAAATTCCTAATACAAAAATAATTGGTGATTTTAATAAATATAATATTTTAGCAGCGGTGGCAACATGTAGAAAATTAGGAATAGATGATAAGGATATTATTAAAGCCTTACAAACTTTTGAATTACCAAAAGGAAGGCTTGATTTTATTTATAAAGGAAATTTTAATGTTATGATTGATTTCGCTCATACACCAAATGCTTTCGAGCAACTTTTAAAAAGTCTAAGACCTTTAGTTAAGGGAAAAATAATTCATGTTTTTGGTTCAGCAGGGGAAAGAGATGTAAATAAAAGACCTTATATGGGTGAAATATCTGCTAGCTTTGCTGATATTATAGTTTTAACAGCAGAAGATCCAAGAGGAGAAGATGTAAGCGCTATTATTGAAGAAATTGCAGGAGGTATTGAAAATTCCAAGGCAGAAGTTATTAAGATTCCAGACAGAAAGCAAGCCATTACAGCAGCAATTCAAATGGCTAAAAAAGGAGATTTAGTATTATTAACCGGAAAAGCTGCTGAGGCATCGATGAACATGGGTAATGGTGAGGAGCCATGGGATGAATACAGGGTTGCAAATGAAATTCTAGTTTCATTAAACTTAAAGCATGAAGCAAAATAAGCATATACATTTTGTTGGGGTAAAAGGTGTAGGTATGGCGCCTTTGGCTGTTATTGCTAAAGAAGCAGGTTTTGAAGTTACGGGTTGCGACCTAGATGAAGTTTTTATTACTGATGAGGTTTTGCAAAAATCAGGAATAGAAGTAAAAACAGGATTCTCCATAGATCATTTAGAAAGTGTTGATTTGTTAATTACCACAGGAGCGCATGGTGGATTTGATCATCCAGAAGTACGCAGAGCAAAAGAGCTTGGTATTTCTATGTGGACTCAGGGACAAGCCGTAGGAGAGTTTATGAAAGGTGAAATATTTGGAAGAAGCCTTAAAGGAATTTCTGTAAGTGGAACACATGGAAAAACCACTACAACAGCAATGATTGCGTCTGTATTAAAAGATAGTCGATTAGATCCGTCATTTGTGATTGGAACGGGTAATATTCCATTTTTAGATTCTAGTGGTCATTATGGAGAAGGAGACTATTTTGTTGCAGAAGCAGATGAATACGCAACTGAGCCAAAATATGATTTAACACCTAAGCTTTTGTGGCAAAAGCCTCAATTTGCGGTAATAACAAATATTGAGCTCGACCATCCTGATTTATATGCCTCAGTTGAAGATTTATATAAAGCTTTTTTGGCTTTTTCACAAAACATTGCTACTAACGGAGCGTTAGTCTTAAATATTGATGATGAAATCACTAGAAGGCTTGCAAAAAATGTTGCAGGTCATGTGGTAACTTATGGTTTTTCAAAAGATGCAGATTTTTATATTGATAAAATTCATATAGATAAAGAAAAAATGTATTTTTGGGTAAATAATAAGGAAACTTCTTTAGGCGAGTTTTCTTTAAATGTTACTGGGGATCATAATGCATTGAATGCTTTAGCAACTATTATCGTATCATTAGAGCTTGGTTTATCTTTGGCAAACATTAAAACAGCTTTAAACAGTTTCAGAGGTACAAGAAGAAGATTTGAATACATTAAAGATTTAGAAAACGGAGCGGTTTTGTATGATGATTATGCTCATCATCCAACTGAAATTAAAAGTACCCTACAAGCATTTAGAAAAACTTTTCCGAACAAAAAAATTCTCTGTATTTTCCAGCCGCATACTTATTCAAGAACAAAAAAATTATTCGATCAATTTAAGTATTCGTTATCTTTAGCAGACGAAGTTATCATTACGGATATTTATTCTTCAGCTAGAGAAGAAAAAGATGAGTCTATCTCCTCACAAATGTTAGCAAACGAGATCGCAAAACTATTTGGAAGAGTAAAATACGTCGAAAATTTGCCCAATGTGGTAAAATATGTGAACGAAAATACGTATAACTCTGATTGGGTAATACTTACAATGGGTGCTGGAAATATATATAAAATTGCAGAGGATTTAAAATAATATATGGAAAAATTTATAATTACAGGTGGTAAGAAGCTTAAAGGCCAAGTATCAATCTTTGGTTCTAAAAACGTGGCTTTAAAACTGTTAGTAGCAGCTTGTTTAACTGATGAAAAGACAGTAATTGATAATGTTCCCCTTATTTCTGATGTTCATATAATGGCAGAAATTATCGAACACTTGGGAGGGCAAGTAGAATTTAAAGGCAATAAATTAACAATTCAAGTTAAAGAATTTGCAAGTCAAAAAATTGCTCTAGATAAAGCTGCAGAAATTAGGACTTCATATATGTTTTTAGCTCCTCTTCTTGCTAGAAGTAGACAGTCAATAATTCCAAATCCAGGCGGCTGCAGAATTGGTGCAAGACCAATCGATAGAGTTGTTGAGGGTTTAAAGAAAATGGGAGTAAAAATCAAATATCAAAGTAGAGATGGATTCTTTCATTCAGAAGCACCAGATGGATTAAAGGGTGCCTACTATAAATTTGAAAAAAGCACGCATACTGGAACCGAAACAATGATACTAGCAGCGGTTTTAGCAAAAGGAAAAACAGTTTTGGAAAACGCCGCTCAAGAACCAGAGGTTGATGAATTAATAGAGTTTTTAAAAAGAATGGGCGCAAACATTGTTAGAGAAAAGCCAAGAAGAATTGTTGTTCAAGGGGTGGAAAAATTACATGGAACAAACTTTAAAGTTTTTCCAGATAGAAACGAAGTAGTAACTTTTGCAGTTGCTGCAGTTATTACAAAAGGTGATGTGTTCATTAAAGATGTTCAGAAAAAGGGTTTGGAGGAGTTCTTGGAAATGTTTGATCAAATTGGTGCAGGCTATGAGGTTAAAGCAAATGGAATTAGATTCTATTACAAAGGTGAATTAAGGGCCGCTGATGTAACAACTGGATACTATCCTGGTTTTATGACTGACTGGCAGGGTCCATGGGCTGTGCTTATGACAGTTGCAAATGGCACTTCTATCTTACACGAAAGAGTTTATGAAAACAGATTTACATATGTCGACGAGCTCTTGAAGATGGGAGCAGAAATTGAACTTTTTAATCCTGAAATTAAGAACCCAGAAAAATTTTATAATTTTAATATCAAAGATGATAAGAAAAAATTCTTACACGCAGCTAGAATCTCAGGTCCAGTGGTATTGCATAATGCAATTTTAGATATACCAGATTTAAGAGGTGGCGCAACCTTGGTTTTGGGAGCATTAGCAGCAGAAGGTGAAAGTGTTTTATTTGGACTTGAATATTTAGACAGAGGATATGAACAGTTTGAGCAAAGACTAAAAAAATTAGGCGCAAATATTCAAAGAATTGAGGAAGAATAATGGGTAGAATTGGTGCAATAATTTTAGCTGCTGGTAAAGGAAGTAGAATGAAAGCAACTACTGTTAATAAGGTTGCAATGCCTCTTATGGATAAGCCAATGATCATTCATACAATCGAACGTTTAGAGAAAATGAATATTACAGATATAGTTGTTGTTGTTGGTTTTGCAAAAGAGTCGGTTATGAATGTTTTGGGAAATAAAGTAATTTTTGCTGTTCAAAATAAAAGATTAGGAACTGCACATGCAGTATCTTGCGGTTTGAAAAAAATCGCCTCAGGAATAGAACATGTATTAGTTGTTAATGGGGATGATAGTGCATTTTATACAACTGAAATTTTGGAAAACTTAATTAAAACTCATTCAGAATCAAATGCAGCCTTAACTTTTCTAACAATTGATAGAGATAATCCAACTGGGCTTGGCAGAATTGTTCGTAATGAAAACGGAAAACTTAGTTCTATCGTAGAAGAAAAAGACGCAACTGACGAACAAAGAAATATTAAAGAAATAAACCCAGGATGTTATTTGTTTAGCGTAGAGTTTTTACAAAAATATTTACCAATGGTTAAAAAAAGCTCTGTTTCTGGAGAATATTATATAACTAGCTTGATTGATATTGGCATTAAGCACGGTGAAGTAGTGGAGACACAAAAAGCAGGGAATATTGCTTGGAGAGGCGTTAATACAAAAGAAGAACTTTTAGAAGCTGAGCAGATGATGCAACAGGCTAATTAATCCTCTATTTTAGCCACAAGTATTTGTATATAGACTAACTAGGTTATATAATATCGAAATATGGCACAAATGTTAGGACTTACTTTGCTTTCTTTAGTAATTACCTTTATTTTGATCATTCCTTTTATTGATTTTTTGTATAAGCTAAAACTTAGAAGGCAAGTTCAAGTAACAAAAGACATTTTTGACAAACCAACTCCAGTATTTGATAAATTTAATGCTTGGAAAGTAGGAACTCCATTCGGAGGCGGAATTCTTATTATTGGAGTTGTAACTGCTTTATTCCTATGGACCATAGGAATATTTAATTTTAAAGTCAATCTTTGGGAACTATTTGTAATTTTGTTTACTTTTATTGCATTTGGAGTATTAGGTTTTTATGATGACGCTAAAAAATTAGTAAAAGATTCTAAGACACGCACATTTTTTGGTCTTAGATTTAGACATAAATTTATTATTCAGTGGTGCCTTGCTCTAGTTCCTGCAGTACTTTTGTATTACCATCTTGGATATAGTTTCCTGTTTATCAGAGGTTTGGGCGCTGCCGATATCGGCTTTTTATATATTCCATTTGCCGCTTTTGTTATTGTTTCTTTTGCCAATGCATTTAATATTGCTGATGGTTTAGATGGTTTGTCTCCAGGGCTTTTGCTTATATGTTTAGTTTCGTTTTTAGCAATCTCTTATTCTAATGTTGATCAAGGCTTAGGTGCATTCATCGCAATTTTGATGGGAAGTGTTGGTGCTTTTTTATACTTTAACATTTACAGAGCTAGGCTTTGGCTAGGTGATGTTGGATCAATGGCGCTTGGTGCATCTTTAGGGATAATTGGTTTATTAACAGGAAAGACTTTAGCGATCGTTGTTATCGGCGGAGTATTTGTTTTAGAAGTTGGATCTTCACTTATTCAAATTTTAGGTAAAAAGTTTTTAAAAAGAAAAATTTTTCCTGTAGCTCCATTGCACTTACTTTTTCTACATAGAGGTTGGGACGAGCCAAAAATTGTCATGAGGGGTTGGCTTTTGGGAGTTTTCTTTGCAATTTTGGGTTTATACCTCGCGTTCATTAAATAATGAAGAAACTCGATCTTGTACTGCTTGCAAGTGTTTATTTTATAACCATTTTTGGTCTTTTTATGATTTATGACGCCTCATCTTATGTAGCTTTTAGGGATTTTGCAGATAAATATCATTTTATTAAAGATCAAATCTTTTGGATTATTTTAGGTTCAATTGCTTTAATCTTTTTTGCTCATTTTAATTACAAAAAATTTTATAATTTAGCATTACCTGGGCTTTTAGTATCAATATTTTTATTGGTTTTAGTTTTTATTCCAGGGCTTGGATTAAAATTATTGGGTGCAAGGCGCTGGATTGATTTACATTTTTTTACAATCCAGCCCTCAGAGTTAGTAAAGCTTGCTCTGGCAGTTTATTTAGCAGCTTGGTTTTCTTCTAAAGAAAAAAATAGGTTGCCTGCTTTTTTGCTGCTTTTATCTTTGATACTCGGTTTAGTAATTTTACAGCCTGATATGGGAACAGGAATTATTATTTTACTGGAAGCAATTGCTGTTTATTTTTTGTCAGGCGCAAGAGTAATTTACTTTTTTATCCTTGGGCCAATTATTGGTTTTATTGGATTTTTGGTTGCAATTTTTGAGCCTTATAGAGCAGCAAGGCTTGCAACTTTTCTAAACTTTAATCAGGATGTTGCTGAGTCTTCATATCATGTAAGACAAATCTTGATTGCTTTGGGATCAGGAGGACTAATGGGAGTTGGTCTTGGTAATTCATTGCAAAAGTATGCATATCTTCCAGAAAGCGCGACTGATTCTATTTTTGCAATTATCGCAGAGGAGTTAGGTTTTTTAGGCGCTGTTGCAATTATTTTAATTTTTATTGTTATTATTTGGCGAGGTTTTATTATTGCTAGAAACGCTAATGATTTATTTGGTAAACTTTTAGCAGGAGGTATTTCTACGTTTTTAGCTGGACAAATTTTAATTAATTTAGCTGCTCAAACTGCCTTAGTTCCTTTAACGGGTATACCATTGCCTTTTATTTCTCACGGGGGAAGTGCTTTGATTATGAATTTAACATCAATTGGAATCTTACTGAATATTAAGAGACAATCAAGTTAATATGAAAATTGTAATAATTGGAGGACATTTGTCTCCAGCCATATCAATAATTAATAACCTTAAAAACGATGAAGTTTTTTTTATTGGTAGAAAACATGCTTTAGAAGGTGACTTAGCTTTATCATTAGAATTTCAGGTAATTAATGAAATGGGTTTGCCGTTTTATGAATTAAAAACAGCAAGACTACAGCGTAAATTATCAAAACATACATTTCTATCATTAACTAGATTTCCATTTGGGGTTTCTAATGCGGTAAAAATATTAAAAGAAATAAAACCTGATGTTATTTTGGGATTTGGTGGTTATGTACAAATTCCTGTTATTTTAGCTGCAAAGCTTTTAAGGATTCCTGTAGTTTTACATGAACAAACTCTAGAAGCAGGGCTTTCAAACAGATTGATGGCAAAGATTGCTACAAAAATTTGTATCTCATTTGAAAGTTCAAGAGAGTTTTTTCCTAAAAATAAAGCAGTCCTGACTGGAATTCCTTTAAAGCAGGAGATATTAGATGTTAAAAATCAGAAATTTCCTAAAAATACTTTGCCTAAAATCTACATAACTGGTGGAAGCTTAGGATCACACAAGATTAACGATTTAGTTTACAAAAATTTAGCAAAGCTTTTAGAAAAATTTGAAATTGTTCATCAAACTGGAGATGCTAAGCAGTTTAATGATTTCGATAAATTAACAGCGTTGAAAAAAGACTTAAAAGAAGATTTGGCAAAAAGATATACTTTAACAAAATTTGTTAATTCTAAAGATGCTGCTGTAAATTTTGCTGGATCAGATTTGGTTATCGCTAGAGCAGGGGCAAATACAGTTTGTGAGTTAATTTTTCTTGAAAAACCATGTCTTTTAATTCCAATTCATTTTTCGCAAAGAAATGAACAGTTAAAGAATGCAAGATTAGCTAAAAGCCTAGGCCTTGCAGAGGTTGCTGATGAAAATTATTTAGATGAAAATAGTTTTTTTGCAGAAATTGAAAAAATGTTTACAAACCTTAAAAAATATAAACTAAATGGAGATAATATTATTACCGATGACGCTCCTCAGAAAATTATAAGGGTTTTATATAATGTTTCAAAAAAGACGCAGTTTTAAAAAAGAAAGATCTAAATTCAAATTTAGATATATCATTTCAATTTTAGTATTCTCTATAGCAATTGCTTTGGTGGGATCTTTTTTTTACTATAACTTTTCTTTTGGGAGCAATATTTTAGTTAATCCTTTATCTAAATCTTATAATTCATTTGAAAATAAACTAAAAGATGATTTAGGAAAGCAGGGAATAAAATACTTAAGAACTACTTTAAACGCGGATGGTTCTGTAATGGTAAATAGAGATCCAGAAGGTGAGATAATTTTTTCTCCAAAAAAAGAGATTTCTGACCAAATAACCTCTTTACAACTAGTCTTGTCTAGACTTACAATAGAAGGTAAGAAGCTTAAAACCTTAGATTTTAGGTTTGCTAATCCTGTTGTTTCTTTTAACTAATATGAATGATGGAAAAATAGTAGTCGGTGTAGATATTGGAACCTCTAAAATTGTTTCCGTAATTGCAAAAGTAGACGAAGAATATGTAAATGTTCTGGGTGTATCTGAAGTTCCCGCCTCAGGTGTGAGAAAAGGTCAAATTGTCGATATTGATGAGGCCGTTGCCTCAATTAATAGTTCATTAGAGGCTGCTGAAAGAATGGCTGGATATAACGCATCTCATGTGGTTGCATCAATAGGTGGAAGTCATATTGAATCACAAAATTCAAGGGGAGTTGTTGCAGTAGCAAGGCCAGAAGGAGAGATCACGGAAAACGATCTTACTAGAGTGATTGAGGCGGCCAGAGCAGTGTCTTTGCCATCGAGTAGAGAAATTATTCATGTTTTGCCTAGAAGCTATATTGTAGACGGTCAAGAGGGCATAAAAGATCCTATCGGTATGACTGGAGTAAGGCTTGAAGTTGATACTCATATTATTTCCGCAAGCAGCACTTCAATTAGAAACATGGAGAAAGCCTTTTCTAATGTAGGAGTTGATTTGGATTCTGTGATTTTCTCAGGATATGCTAGTTCAATGGCAGTACTTTCTGAAACCGAAAAAGAGCTTGGTGTAATTTTGGTAGATATTGGAGCTGGAACTACAGATATCTCAATTTATGTAGAAGGATCAGTTGCTTATTCGTCAGTTGTGCCAATTGGAGCAAGGCATATTACTAATGATCTTGCAATTGGACTTAGAATTTCTTTAGAATCTGCTGAAAAGATTAAAGTATTTTTATCTCAACCACAAAGGCCACCAAAAATTACCGAAGAAACTTCAGAAGAAAAAGTTAAGGAAAGATTCTCAGATGAAGTTGACTTAAGCAATCTTGCTCTTGCAGAGGAGCTTAAGAAGGTATCCAAGAAGACTTTAATTGATGGAATAATTAGACCAAGACTTAA
>CAZIOR010000017.1:0-11455 GCA_964540925.1 uncultured Gammaproteobacteria bacterium
ATTCTGTCTATTTTTCCAAAAACTTTTATTCCATTTTTTAACATAAAGTTAAATGGTTCTTCGATTTTTAAAGGCTTTACTACTGGGTTACATTCTGTCTCATAAAATTTCTCTAAAATTTCTTTGGCTTGCTCAAATCGTTCTTCTTCATGCTTTTTATTTTCGTATCCATCATTTTCCCAGTCTGTTTTTAAGAGGGATTTTAAGGTTTCAAGATTAGGTTTTTGATCCTCAATTATTAATTTGTAAAAATCATATAAAGTTTTATGTAGTGAGATACCAAAACTTAAAACAGCAGATGGTGGAGTTGGTAAGCTAAAAATTACTTTTGCTTTATAGTGTAAAGGACAAATATCAAATGCCTGTAGGTTAGAGTAGGTTATGTAATTTACTCTAGTAGGATTTTGCTTAGCAATTTCTTCTTCAGGTTTTTGTTGGTATGGTGCAAAGATATCAGGAAGAGAAAGTTGTTCTGCTTTTTGTTTAGTTACAGTTTGTAGTTTTAATTCCGGTAATGCTTCAAATACAAATTGAGAAATTTTCTTTGTCCTCTTACCAGTTCCATAATAATCTGCAGCAGTTAAGAAAAGTTTTTCTTTTGCTCTAGTCATGCCTACATAAAATAATCTTCGTTCCTCTTCTAGATGAAAATCTGTTTCATGAGTAAGTTTTTCTTTGATAATGTTTTCGGGGAGTGGTATTTTGTCTACTCTTTCACGAGTTGGGAATCTATCAGAAACTAAGTTAATCATAAACACAACGGGGAATTCTAATCCCTTAGAAGAATGTGCTGTTAGAATGTTAACACTATTATTGTTTCTTAAATCAATATCGGCAGCAAGGGGACTATCACCCATTTGCATCATTAAATTTAACCATTCTCTTAAAACAAAAATATTTGCATCTATTCTTTCGGCTTCAAAAGATTTTATTCGATCAAAAAATTTAGCAATATTTTGAACTCTTTTTTCTTCTTTTATGGAATTTGATTCCATAAGGGTATCGAATAGTTTTGAATCGACTAAAAAATCATATAAGATTTGTCCAGCCTGTTCGTTTTTAATTTTAGCTAAGTGGTTATTGATCATATTAGAAATATTGGTTAATTTTTCTATAGTTTCCTCATTAAGAAAAGTTAAATTTCCAGAATTTATCGCTTCAAATAAAGATAAATTTTTTCTTTTTGCAAAATTTAATAAGTAGTTGAGTTGAACGTAGGAAATATTAAATATATCCATTGATAATATTCTATAAAGTGAAATTGAATCAGAAAGATTAGTTAGGAAATTTACATATGCGATTAAATCTTTAATTTCTTCTTGCTGAAAAAGATATCCAGGTCCTAAAAACTGATAAGGAATTCTTAGTCTTGTTAGCGCTGTGGTAATTGCTTGTGCATGATTATTGGCCCTTACTAATATTGCGATATCTTTATATTCATAATCTTTTTTAGTAATTTTTTTTATTGTTTTAGCAATTTCTTCTGCTTCATCTTCTGCTCTTGTGGTATGAATAAATTCAATATCATAACTTAATTTTGAATGACTAATTAATTTTTTATCTATCTTCTCAACAACTTCAAGTCTATTTGGATTATTGTGTTGAATAAGTTGATAAGAAGCGTTTAGTATTTTTTGAGTAGAACGATAATTATTTGTTAAAGTAATAATTTCAGTTTTTGGAAAATTTTTCCTAAACTGCAAAACATTTGAAACTGCAGCTCCTCTAAATCTATAAATAGACTGATCATCATCCGCAACAACATTTATATTATTTTCTTTACCAGCTAAAAGAATTGCTAATTCATTTTGAGCAAAATTTGTATCTTGAAATTCATCGACTAAAATATACTTAAATTGATTTTGATATTTCTTTAAAATATTTGATCTTGTTCTAAAAAGCAAAAGAGTATTAGAGATTAGATCAGCAAAATCCATATAACTGTTTTTTACTTTTAATTCTTCATATTTTTGATATGCATTTGCTAGTTCTAAAGTTTGTTTCTTTTCTTCTTCGTCTTGAATTTTTTCTGCAAAATTAAGATAGTCTTTTGGAGTTATGTCTTCATCTTTAAGTCTTGAGAAATGAACTAGTAAAGCATCTAAAAATTTATTAGGATTTCCTAAAGGCTTAAATAATTTAAGACCTAATTCAAAAATATTTTGTCTCAGAAGAAGTACGGCTTCTGCTTCTGATATTAATTTATAGCTTGAATCTAGACCAATTGAATGAGCCTCATCTCTTAAAATTCTGTCACAAAAAGAATGAAAAGTATGAATCCAAATATTGGTGTATCCATAAGGAAGTAGTACATCTACTCTTTCTTGCATTTCATGTGCAGCTTTTTCCGTAAAGGTTAATGCCAGAATCTGATATGGTTGAATATTTTTGTCGACAATTAAATATTTAATCCTTTGAGTAATTACGGTAGTTTTTCCAGTTCCAGCCCCAGCAATAATAAGAAGAGGGCCCTCATTAAAATTTATTGCCTTTTTTTGATTGTCATCCAAATTAACACTTGAATTCACTTAGGTATTGTATCAGAAATATAATACTCCCTAAAGTTTTATTCAACTACAACTGTTCCTTTTTGTGTCGGATTAAAATGATTATGGTATGTATATGTACCAGCTTTATCAAAAATAACGGTAACAGTTTCTCCATCTTTAAAGGCTCCAAGGTTTAAGAATGGCCATAGTAGATGAGCTGGATGATTGTCTGAATTAACCGTTGCTGTATTCCCGCTTTTGTTTGTCCAGATAACTTGTGACCCGGCTTTTATTTTTATCTCAGCTGGTTCATAGCCTTTTGCTGTAAGTAAGACAGTTGTTGATTCTGGAGCTACAACTTGAGCTGGTGCGTTTGTTTGAGACTTAGTTGTAGAAGTTGGTTTATTTTTGCCTTGTATCGACATGAAAGTTGCTCCTGCAACTATTAACAATACTACAAAAGCTGTAATAACTAAAATTTTAGAATTCATATTTCACCTCCTTTTTCTTCGAGTTCTTTTTTTTCGTATTCTAAGTTTTTTGTCAATTGAATCTTATTTCCTAGGTTAGCAAAACCTGCAGATAAATTTGAATATTGGTTATATGAATTGTTAATATGCTTTCCTAGTGTTTGCATGTTCTCATCTACTTTTCCATATTCCAAACTAATGCTTCTAATCAGTGCAAATAATTCTTTTGATTTACTTTCAATTTTTTTACCCTCAAAGGAAAGTAGTATTGTTTGTAGATGAGCATAAAGAGTAGAAGGGGAAACCATATATACTCTTTGTTTTCTTGCGTAGTCTAATATTTCTGGCAGATTAACGACTTCATAGTATACAGATTCGCTTGGTATATACATCAATGCAAAATCCATAGTTCCTTCTGAGGGTAGTATGTATTTTTGCGAGATAGCATCGATGTGTTTTTTTACGTCTTTTACAAATTCTCTTTCAAATATTTTTTTACTTTCCATATCCGCTTTTGTCATTTTTTGAAAATTTTCCATTGGAAACTTTGAATCTATTGATAGGATTCCGGCGTCGGTTTTAATAGCAGCATCAACTTTTTCACCTGATTTAAAACTGTATTGTAAATAAAAACTACTTTTAGGAAACATTTGTCCGATTAAATCTTTCAATACTTGCTCGCCTATATTTCCTCTTAATTTAGGGCTCTTTAAAAAATCTTGAAGTTCTCTCATATTTCTGCCTATTTCGCTCATCTCTCCAACTTCTTTTTCTACATCTCTGATAACTTTTGCTGCAGTATCTAGTCTTTCATTTAATTGTTTAGAGTTTTCTTGTAAAACTTTTACTGTGGCCATTGATGAAGAGTTGATAGATGATTGCATTGTCTTTAGCCATTCCATTAATGCTGCATCAGTTTTGTGATTGTTTAATTGAGATAGTTTTCTGTTTAAGAAAAGCAGTATTATTCCGAATGAGGCAATGATCACAAATATTAAAATGAGCAGTTCTATTTGCATTGTTCTATTTTACCATTTATTGGCAAGTTTATTAGTCAAAGTATAGTTCAGGGTTGGCATCAACTTCTTGCCAAGAAACTGTGGCGTTATTAAAAAATGCTGCTGCTCCAATCATTGCTGCATTATCAGTACAAAGTTTTGCTGGCGGAATGGAAAGCGAGATATTTAGGTTACTTTCTTCAATTGCTTTTTTAAATCTAGATCCCAATGTTTGGTTAGCAGCGACGCCACCTCCCAAGAGTAAAGTTTTGGCATTATATTCTCTACAGGCTTTCAAAGATTTTTTGATTAAGACATCAAAGATTGCTTCTTGAACAGAAAATGAAATATTTTTTAAATCAGTATCAGATAGTTTAGTTTGATTATTTTTAATTTCCTGAATTTTTCTTGCAGCAGCTGCCTTAAGTCCTGAAAAAGAAAAGTCAAAATTATTTTCGTTAATAATTGGTCTGGGAAATTTATATAAATCATTGACTACATCTTTTGCGAGCATTTCCATTTTTGGACCAGCCGGATAAGGAAGATCTAATACTCTGCCAATTTTGTCATAAGCTTCTCCAGCTGCATCATCTCTTGTTCCACCCAGCCAAGTTATCTCTCCATGTTTTTGGATTAATACCAAATCTGTATGTCCACCAGAAACCACCAAGCAAATCGCAGGAAATTCTATTTCTTTATTGCTTTCTGTTTCTATCCAATTTGCATAGATATGTCCAAATAAATGATTAACTGGAATGATAGGCTTTTTCCATAAATAAGATAAGCTTTTTGCAGTTTCAACTCCAACTAAAAGAGAGCCAATAAGTCCTGGACCGACGGTTACAGCAATTGCGTCAATTTCTGCTACATCCGTGTCTTTAGTAGCTTCAGTGATTGTGGGAATAATATATTTTAGTTGCTCTCTGGCTGCAACTTCTGGAATAATTCCACCGGTTTTAGCATGTAGAGCTAGGGAAGTTGCGGTAATATTACTAATTAATTTTACCTTGTTAGAGTGCATGTTTCCTTCTATTATTGCTGCAGATGTTTCATCGCAGCTTGTTTCAATACTTAATATTTTCATCTTATTTTTTAATACTTACTCTATCTCCTGTTTTAAAATTATATTTGTCAGATAATCCAGCAGATATTTCCAATACACTATCTGCTAATTTTTCAGGATTGTATACTTGTAGTTTATCATTAGGTGATTTTGGATTTTGTACATTTTTAAATATAGCAACAATTTTGCCATTATCAATATAGATAATATCAATTGGAAACTTCATGTCTTTCATCCAAAAGCTGTAATAATCTTTTCGTTCAAAAGGGAAGTACATTGCAAAATTTTTTTCTATTTTTTTATATTTAGCTAAGCCGATTGATTTTTGTTCTTTTGTTTGGGCAATTTCTAGATTAAAGTTTACGCCATTTATTGTTGCACTTTGCTTACTGTTAGTTGTTGTTTTTTGCAAACCAATAAAGCTTAAAAATAAGATGCCTAATATTAAAAGTATTACTAAACGGTTTTTCATTAAAAATTCTCTGAAATTAATTGGGCAAGTTTTGTAGAAGATTGATTGTTAATTCGAGCAATTACTTCGATTATTTTGGCATTAATTTTTCCTGCTTGTCTTTTGTTGTGAATTATTTGTGGATCCTTTTTTGTAACTGCAATTATGTTTGGGTTTAAGTTAAAGATTAATTTATCCCAATCAGCGTTTTGCAAAACACCTTCTAAGGGAACAACATGATCAACAAATTCTACAGCTGCTAAAATTTCAGCTCGATCAAGCTGTTGATTGATCGGTCTACCTTTACCTTTTAATTTTTGTACTGACTCATCGCTTTCTAAAAGTATGATTAATATGTTTCCTTGTTTTTTTGCTTGTTTTAAAAACTTTATGTGACCTAAATGTAAAATATCAAAACATCCCCCTGCAATTACTATTGTTTTATTGTTGGAGTGAGCAGTTTTGCAAATTTTAATTGCCTTTTTAATAGAGATAATTTTGCTCATGGTGTTTTGGTTCCGCGTAGGAATACCGCTTGCCAAGGTTGGTAGCGGGAAGGAAATGTTTCTGAGATGATAACTTTATTATTTTTAGTTACGGTTCTAGTAAAAGAAACATTTGCTCCCCAAGCTTCAAAATCTACTTGTTTAATCTGTCCCACCGGTAGATTTGGATCGTCTTGATACAAAGGGGGTGGTGGTGCAGTCTGGCTTGTAATTACCGGTTTTGAAATTGTTGAGACTCTTCCATCTTTGGTTCCATAAAAATAAAAATCTAAAGTTAGATTTTCTAAATCAATAACACTTTGGGCTAAAATATAGTGTCCAGTATCATTTTTAAATTTTAAATCCACAGTGGGAACATAAACAGTTGCATCAATTCCTGGATCTGAATCCTCTTCATAGTAGCTAACTCTGTATGCGTGAGCATGTCTTTCAACTATTGGAAGTCCTGCATTAAGTATTGCTCTAAAAAAAGTTGTAGAAACTTGGCAAACTCCACCTCCATCGCCTAAGACTGTTCGCCCATTTTGAATAATATATGCTTGTTTATATCCTGTGAAAGCGGAAACATCTCCTAAGGCTTTATCAAAAGAAAAGACTTCATTGGGCGCAATTAAAACTCCATTTATTCTTGAAGCTGCTAGATTAACGTTATAAATCCTACTAGGAATTGAATGAGCAAATTTTGAATGCCCCTCACCGATCAATTCTTTTATGCCCAGATTATTAGCTTTTTCAGTTGTTATTTCTGGAGAAATTTTTTTAATCGGTAAAGTAATACTTAAGTTTTGCGGTTTTTCAGAAGTAACTATGGTAAATGTTTTGTCTTGAATTGCCTGATGTAATTTATCTATGTCAACAGCTTGACCGTCGCTTGATGTTAAAAAAGTTGTTACTCTTCCATTTTTAAATTCAAATTTAGCGTCGATGGGGTCTCTATTAATTTTTTGTTGCAAAGGTTTAACTGCATTTTCTACAGATTCTTTTGAATATGAATAGGTTGATTCTAGTCTTATTCCAGAGAGGTAGGCTTGTAAAATTAGACTAATATTAGAAAAAATATTATCTGATCTACCAAGGCTATATGCTTGAATTGATAAAAGTTCGCTGTTGTAACCGAAATTAATTTCTTTGGCTGATACGGTTGCAACTCCATAGTCACTAGTAATAGTTAGGGTTGATTGTCCAATTTTTGCATTCTTATCATCAAAGTATGTCTTAACATCTTCTTTAGTTTTTCCTCCAAAATCAACATTACCTACATAAATGCCTGGATAAATTCTATTTTCATTAGTTTTTTGATAGAAGAAATAAACAATTCCGACTAGAAAAAATAAAGATAAAAAGGCACCAGTAAAAAACCAAAATAGATTTTTTGAAGCTCTTTTCAAATGAGCAAAATAACGAAAGCGAAATTTAGTTTTAAGTTTGTTTAGATCGATCTTCATTGAGTAGGTACGGTATATTGTATTATACTATAAAAAGCCATGGAAACAGACCAGACAGTATTTAACAATCAACCAGTAAATAGTGCTCCTCAAGCTCCCGTAGCAAGCGTGCCTGGGGTGCCTGCTCCTTCAAATCCTCCAGTAAGCCCAAATCCAGTATACACACCGCCGGTATCACAACCTCAACCTATTGCTGTTAATCCGCCTCCTCAAAAGCCCAGCTCAAATATTAAGCCACCTAGGCTTAGATTATCCAAACATGCTTTTATTTTTAGATTAATAATTGGTTTAGTTGTAGTGCTTATATTGTTTTTTGTGGGTTCAGCTGTAGTTATTAAATTAGCTGGTAATAGTGATACCCAAGCTCCAACTAATGTAACCTTAAAATTTTGGGGACTGTGGGAGGATAGTAGGATAATGCAACCAATTATTGCAGATTTTGAAAAGCAAAACCCATCAATTAAGATTGAATACTCAAAGCAAGATATTAAGCAATACAGAGAAACTTTATCAACCAGGCTTGATAATAATAACGGTCCAGATGTATTTCTTTTTCATAATTCTTGGTATCCAATGTATGCTTCTTATCTATTGCCTGTGCCAAGTGATATTTTGACTCAAGATGATTTTGTTAAGTCTTATTATCCAGTTTCCCAAAATGACTTATTAAAAAATGGAGCAATTTATGGCATTCCGTATTCAATGGATACATTAGCTTTATATGTTAACAAGGATATTTTTGCAGCAGCTGGTATTAATGCTCCTACTAATTGGAATGATTTTATTGCAGCAGCTAGAACCTTAACCGTAAAAGATGAGGGTGGAAAAATAAAAACAGCGGGTGCAGCTATGGGTACTTATGGAAACGTAACTCATGCTCCAGATATTATGTCTCTTTTATTTTTACAAAATAGCGTAGATTTATCTGATATTGATACATCAAAGGATAGAATTCAAAGTGCATTAAATTTCTATACATCATTTTCTGTTGACGGAAATAACGTTTGGGATAACAGCTTAGATCCTTCGATTCTTGCTTTTACAAAAGGAAACTTAGCAATGTATTTCGGTTATTCTTGGGATTATTTTTCAATAAAGCAAGTAAATCCAAGTTTAAATTTTGAAATTACTAAGGTTCCACAGCTTTCTAGTGAGCCACAAAACATGGCAAGTTATTGGGCAGTAGGTGTATCTGCAAAAACTCAGGCACAAAAACAAGCATTCCTATTCTTGAAATATTTAACAGCAAAATCAACTGTTCAAGCATTATATCTTGAAGAAGCTAAGACTAGGGCATTTGGTGAGTTATATGGTAGATCGGATTTAGGCTCAACCCTAGAGGAAAACCCTGTGCTTGTGCCTTTTGTAAGCCAGGCTAAAACTGCAGGCTCATCATACTTAGTTGATAGTACTTATGATACTGGTATAAATCAAGAGATGAATGCATATTTAGAAAACGCAATTAATTCAATCAATAATGGCACTTCAGTTGAGAGCGCTTATGATCCATTTGCTCAGGGGTTAAAACAGGTTCTGCAAAAGTATGGTCAATAGAAAACAGGTTTTAAAAACACTGCTCTATTTTGATATCTTCCATTTTCCGCCACAAAAAGAAGAGCTCTGGCAATTTTTGGAATACAAAGAAGATATGTCTAATTTTTTTGAAAAATTAGACAAGTTAAAGATTCCTAAATATAAAAATTATTATTATTTTCAAAACAAACAAAATGTGGATCTTAGGATTTCAAGAGAGAAAATAAACAATTTGAAGTTAAAAAAAGCTTTTAAACTGATAAAAAAATTAAGTTTTATCCCAACAATAAAGTTTATTGGTATTAGTGGAAGTTTGGCTATGCGAAATTCAAATACAGAAGACGATATAGATTTATTTATTATTACTACAGCAAATCTTACCTGGTTTACTAGACTAATATGCGTTCTGATTTTAATCAATTTAGGAGTTTATCGTAGAAGTAAAGATCATGTAGTAAGTAATAAAATTTGCTTAAATTATTTGATTTCAGAAAATGCTCTTGGTTTTAGTAATTCGAGTCATAACCTATATTTAGCTCATGAAATTACGCAAATGTTGCCGGTTTTAAATGTCGATAATACTTATCAAAAATTTATTAATGCTAATAAATGGGTTTACAATTTTCTTCCCAATATCTCACATAGAATTAACAATTATGAAATAAACTATGTAAGAAATGTAAGTATTTTGTGGGAAAAAATTATTCAAATCATACAAATAATTAAAATTGAAAAGCTTGCCAGATTTATTCAATGGCAATATATGAAAAGAAAAATTACCAGAGAAAAAGTTTCAAATAATATCTTGGCATTTCATCCAATTAATTATGAAAAGCAAATTTTAGATGAGTATAAATACAAATTATCGTTGTTAAAATAAAGTCCTCTATATATTAACTAGAGGTCATTGACAAAGATTTTAGGATTGTTTATTATTCATTTTGACAATTTAATTGTATTTATTTTATTTATTCCCTCGGATTATTTCTGGAGGGATTTTATTTTAAAATATGGACGCAAAAAAAATTTATTTAACAAAAGAGGGATTAGCAGAGCTTAAGAAGGAATACGATCAGCTAAATTCTGTTAGAAGACCTGAGCTTTTAGAAAGAGTTTCTCAAGCAAGAAGCATGGGAGACTTATCTGAAAATGCAGAATATACAGCAGCTAGAGATGAGCTTTCCTTTGTTGATGGAAGATTAGATGAGTTAGAAGAAATTATAACTCAAGCTTCTATAATTCAAGAAGATCACGGAAAGGGTTCTCATTCAGCAGTTAAGTTGGGTTCAATTGTAATTTTAAATGTAAAAGGCAAAAAAGAAGAATTCACTTTAGTTGGCGAATGGGAAGCAGATCCAAAAGAGAAAAAAATATCTCACGAGTCACCTCTTGGTAAAGCATTAATTGGAAAAAGGGTTGGAGAGAATATTGAAGTAGAAGCTCCAGCTGGAAAAATTTCCTATAAAATAGAGTCGATAAATTAATTTATGTCAGATACAATGCTTGCCGTAGTAAAGGATAAAGCCGCTCCTGGTGTTACGCTCTCCCAAATTCCTATCCCAAAACCTCAAAAAGGAGAATTACTCGTAAAAGTTAAAGCAGCTTCGATTTGTGGAACAGATATATCTTTATATGATTGGACACCTTGGGCAGAAGGACACATTCAAAATTTTCCAGTTACTTTAGGGCACGAATTGGCAGGAGAAGTAATAGAAATAAATTCTGATGAAGAAACGGAGATCAAGGTAGGCGATTTAGTATCCTCAGAAACTCATATTTTTTGCAATAAATGTTATCAATGTAAAATTAATAATAGGCATATTTGTGAGAATATGCAGCTTTTTGGAATTGGTGGAAAATATGGTGGATTCGCAGAATATGCAGTTATTCCAATCAGAACAAGCTGGAAAAATAGTGGCAAAATACCAGCAGATGTAATCACAGCCCAAGAACCACTTGGGAATGCGGTTCATGTTATAGATAAAGCTGGGGTTACGGGAAAAACAGTTGCAATTTTTGGTTTAGGACCAGTTGGTTTGTGTGCCGTATCAGTTGCTAAAGCCTATGGAGCTAAAAAAGTAATTGGTTTTAATAGAGGCGAATATAGAAGAGATTTAGCTATGAAAATGGGAGCAGATGAAGTTTATGATTATTTGCCTGAAAAATATAAAGACAGTTGTGAGGTTGTAATTGAGACAAGTGGTAATGCAGAAATTATGAATACTATTTTAGAGGCTGCAAGAATTGGCGGTAAAGTTGTATTTTTCGGAGTTCCAAAAAAAGAGGCAAGTATTGAGATTGGAAAATATTTTATTAATAAAGAATTAAGCGCAATTAGTGTATTTGGAAGAAGATTGTGGGAAACATGGTATCAAACATCTGATCTTTTAGATGCAGGAAAAGTTGATTTAACTAAGATTATTACTCATAAATTCAAATTATCAGAATTTGAAAAGGCAATGGAAGTTATGAAATCAGGTAAATGTGGTAAAGTTGTATT
>CAZIOR010000017.1:11555-12659 GCA_964540925.1 uncultured Gammaproteobacteria bacterium
AAAATTTAAAGGAACAGAGGCGGCGGTAACTTTTTCTAGCGCATACTTAGCAAACGCAGCAGCTATTCAGACTATTATTGGTAAAGAAGATATTGTGATTTCTGATGAGCTAAATCACGCTTCGATTATTGATGCTGTCAGACTTTCTGGTGTAAAAAACAAATTTATCTATAAACACGCTGATACAGCTGATTTAGAGTTAAGGCTACAAGAAGCAGAAAAACTTAGTCAAACACCAAAGTCAGATGGTGAAAAACCCTTAATTTTAATAGTTACAGATGGAGTTTTCTCTATGGATGGAGACTTAGCTCCTCTTCCGCAAATTGTTGAGCTGGCTAAAAAATACAACGCATTAACAATGGTTGATGATGCTCACGGAGAAGGAGTTTTAGGAAAGGGTGGAAGGGGAATTGTTGATCATTTTGGACTTTTGGGTCAAGTTGATATTGAAGTAGGTAGTTTATCAAAAGCATTTTCCTCAACTGGTGGTTTTATTGCCGGAAATAAAACATTGATTGGATTTTATAAATTAAAAGCTCGTCAAAGATTGTTTTCTATTTCTTTATCAATGCCAGATACTGCAGCAGCACTTGAAGCAATTAAGATTCTTTTGGAATCAGATGCGCCAGTAAGAAAACTTTGGGAAAACGTTGAGTATATAAAAGAAGGTTTTAAAAAGCTTGGTTTTGATACGGGTAATTCTGAAACTCCAATTATTCCAGTTATGTTAGGCGATGAGGAAGTTGCAAAAGAATTTAGTGCAAAGTTATATCAAGAAGATGTTTTTGCAACTCCAATTGTTTTTCCTATGGTAGCAAAAGGTAAAGCTAGAATTAGAGTAATTCCTTCAGCAGGTCACACAAGAGAAGATCTAGATAAAGCCCTAGCTGCTTTTGAAAAGATCGGTAAAGAACTCCAGGTTATTAAATAGCTTTACATCTTCGAGGCTAAATGATAAAATAAATTAAGTATGAGATTAAATTTTACAACTACAACTAAGATGAACCTTTCCTAGAGGGGTTTTCTTGTTGTGATTAACCCCTCGTTGGAGGGGTTTTTTTATGGGAAAGTGGGTGATTTATATGGCTATAGAAGAACAAAGAA
>CAZIOR010000017.1:12759-14240 GCA_964540925.1 uncultured Gammaproteobacteria bacterium
GGTATTTACATCAAACTGAAGAATTAGCTGTTAAATACTATGTGGTTGAGGCGTTAAGAGCCTTAGGAGTTTCTCAAGATAGAATAGATTTATATATTTCAATGGATCCAACAACTATTCCTGTATGGCAAGATTTTATTGATGATGTAGGGCGAAAAGTAGCAGATAGATTCTTTTTTATGGGAAAAGCATCAGCTGAAACTATGGAGAGATTGATATTTCACAGAACAAATGAATTCGCAAACGAACGTCAAGGAGATATTGTATAATTAGCGTATGTTTTGGGCAGATAAAATAGCAGAAGAAATTATTCAAAGCGGCAAATACACGCCTTATTGGGTTGATGATATGAAAACCCCATCGGGTTTTTCTCATGTGGGATCACTTATGGGACCTGTAATTCATAGTATGATTTACAAAAGTCTTAAAGATGCAGGCAAAGACGTTGAGTTTACGTTTGTAATTAATGATTTTGATCCAGCTGATGATTTACTTCCAGAAATAAGAGGAACACATGAGTCAGAGCTTGGTAAACCTTTAAAACTTGCTAAATCTCCAGATCCAAAATTTGAAAGCATGGCTGATTTATTTGGAACTGACTTTATTAATTCAATTAATAGTTTAGGAGTTAATCCTAAAATTCTTTCGTCATGGGCACTTTATCATGAGGGCAAATTTGATGAGGTAATAAAACTGGCCTTAGATAATGCAGAAAAAATTCAAGATATTTATCAAAGAATTTCTGGTAGTCAGAAAAAAGAATCTGGTTGGCTCCCCTTTCAAGTTATTTGTGAACAATGTGGAAAATTAGGAACAACAAAAGTATTTGCTTGGGATGGAGAAAAAGTTACATATAAATGTGAGCCAAACTTAGTTAAATGGGCTCAAGGTTGTGGTTATGAAGGAAAAGTTTCTCCTTTTGGTGGTACAGGTAAACTTCCTTGGAAAGTTGATTGGGCAGCGCACTGGAAAGTTATTGGTATTACTATTGAAGGCGCTGGTAAAGATCATGCTTCTAAAGGTGGATCATATGATATTGCAATGGCGATTTGTAAAGAGGTATTTAATTATGATCCTCCATATAAAATGCCTTATGAATTTATTTTAATTGGTGGTAAAAAAATGTCTTCGTCTAAAGGATTAGGTTTGAAAGCTCATGATTTGGTAAAAATTTTACCTCCAGAAGTTGCCAGATTCTTATTTGCTAGAAATGGAATAAAATCGCAAACAAATTTTGATCCTGAAGATAAAAATGCCATCCCAAGTTTATTTGATGATTTTTTGCAGGGAGCAGAAGAATATATAACTCATCAGGCAACGGATTTAGCCAGAGCCTATGAAATTTCCAGAATAGATAATGATAAAACTTATGCGCCTGTTCGTTTTTTAACTTTGGCGCAATGGGTGCAAATGCCTAACATGGAAGAAGAAATTAAAAAAAGAGGATTAGAGGAATGGGCAGAGTATGCCAAAATTTGGGT
>CAZIOR010000018.1:0-5338 GCA_964540925.1 uncultured Gammaproteobacteria bacterium
CCAGTGAGCTGTTACGCTTTCTTTAAAAGATGGCTGCTTCTAAGCCAACTTCCTGGTTGTCTATGAAACTTAACTTCGTTCAAAACTTAGCTATTATTTAGAGGCCTTAGATGGGAGTCTGGGCTGTTTCCCTTTTGACACATCAGCTTAGCCCGACATGTCTGACTAGTCGCATAAGAGTTACCGCATTCGGAGTTTGATTAGTGTCTAGGGCTTGCGCTCTAGAAAACCATTCAGTGCTCTACCTCGATAACACAATAAACGACCGCTATACCAAAATATATTTCGGGGAGAACCAGCTATCTCTAGGTTCGTTTGGCATATTGCCCCTAACCTCAAGTCATCCCAAGCCATTGCTGCGGCCACGGGTTCGGTCCTCCTGTTTACTTTCGTAAACATTCAACCTGCTCAAGGTTAGCTCACCTAGTTTCGGGTCTAATGATTACAACTAATCGCCCAGTTAGGGCACGCTTTCACTCTGCCTCCCCAAGATATACTTGGTTAAGCCAACGCTGTAATCAAAAACTCACCGGTTCATTCTTCAATAGGCACGACATCATACGCTTGCGCGCACTCTGTCTGCTTGTCAGCCAACAATTTCAGATCTATTTCATTCCCCTTCCGGGGTGCTTTTCACCTTTCCCTCGCGGTACTAGTTCACTATCGGTAGACTTTGATATTTAGTCTTGGAGCGTGGCCGCCCCAGATTCCCACAGGGTTTTATCGTACCCCATGGTACTTAGGAACAAACTATCGTAAGCTAAAGTTTCGCATACACGTCTATCACGCTCTATGGAGAACCATTCCGGATTCTTCTGCTACCTTAACTTAATCGAATATCGTCTGCCCTGCAACCCTACCCTTACGAGTAGTTTAGACTGTTCCGCTTTCGCTCGCCGCTACTGACGGAATCTCAAATGATTTATATTCCTGGCGTTACTAAGATGTTTCAGTTCACGCCGTACCCCGCCAAACGCTATTAACTTTCTTACGAAAGTTTATTCCTGTTTGGCCACTGCAAATGCAGTAGGTTTCCCTATTCAGAAACCGCTGGATCAAAGGTTGATGGCACCTCCCCAACGAGTATCGCCGCCGTCTGCGTCTTTCCTCGGTCAAAGCCTCCTAGGCATCCATTATTGGCATTATATATAGATTAAAAGATTCTTCTCTTCACTTTTTAAAGAGCCAACTCTTACTTATTTGCGGGTAGCGTCCAAAACATTTTGGAAAGCGCTACGCGCAAATAAACAAAAGACTTGTGGACCCGAGGAGAGTCGAACTCCCTACCTCCTCATTGCAAATGAGGCGTTCAACCGGGTAAACTTCGGGCCCGTGCCTCGCCATCCACGAAAAAAATTTTACTGATGAATTGTTTTTGAGGAAAATTTTAAGAAGTCACTAAAAACCCTTAAGGTTTAAAAAAGTTATTGTCTTTAGTGTCATCATAAAGTAATTTCCTCGTAACTCCAAAGCAAACTTTGGGTTAGATTCATTCACAAGATCGATATTATCACAAGGCTAGATAAGTGTCAAGTCGTGCTTAAGAAGATTTAAAAAATTAATGATGAGCTTGTAATGCCCTAGCATGAGCTTGATCTGCTCTTTGAAAAGCAGCTTCTACCCCTTTAATTGGGCGATGTGGATGAAATACGACTGGTTTAATTACTGCTTCTTTGGTTGGGTAACCAACTACTGAGTGGATTCCTTCTCTACCGCTTAATTCTAATCTCTGAACTGCCATATCCACCAGAAATTCTAGTCCTATTATTTTAAATTGTCAAATTAATTTAAAATAACAATAAAAAGATTTAAAACTGAAGCAAAACTTACCCAAGCCAGATATGGAACGAGCAATAAGCTAGCCGCTTTGGAATGTGGCCAAAATTTAAATATTAAAATTGCAATTGAAAGCCAAAGAGCAATTATGTTTACAAAAGCTAAAGCTGGATTTTGAGCTTCAAAGAAAATAATAGACCAAATAAAATTAAGAAATAGTTGTAAAGAAAAAAGGGAAATTATCTTTTGCCTATCCTTTTTCAACTTCTTCTCTAAAACTAAAAACAAGGATAATCCCATTAAGAAATATAATGTTGTCCAGACAGGACCAAAAACAAAATTTGGTGGACTAAAAAATGGTTTATTTAATCCCGCATACCAGTTTGGAATTGCTGAGATTGTAAAAATTGAACCTAATACCCCTACTCCTTCGCACACTAAAACCAATAAAATTAATTTAAAGATTTTATTCACACTTTTATGATTGCATTAATTATCTCTGGAGTCAAATGAAGATTAATTTAAGTTAAGTGGAATAGTAACTTTATCAATTTCTGAACCATCTTTTGCGCTGTAATCAAAAACTTGTAGAATAATTTGTCCTTTACCTGTTAGACCCGAGACTGTGAAATTAAAATCACCAAATTGACCTGCGTCTTTTGCTTTCGCCATTACATTTCCTTCTAATAAAACATTAGATTTTGTATCTGTAACTCTATAATTTACATTGTTTTCAAAAACTCTTGCGCTTCCTTTTACCACAAAAACACTACTAACGCTTGAATTTGACACAGGAGAATTAACTATAATATTTCCTGAATTTGCAGTTACTGTTGATCCATTATTTGTTACCACTTGACCAGGAGCTTGTGTTGGTGAAACTTTTGTTTTTACGGTTGTACCAAATGTCCCTCCAAATTTTGGATTTGCTTTTAGAGCCTGCATAATAAAATATGCAATTACAAAAATGATTAAAGCTCCTCCAACAACTAAAGCTAGTTTATCAACTTTCATAAGCGGAGTTTAGTAAATTAAGATCAGAATGTCAAATAATAGAGGCGGGTTTAACAATAAGTAGCTACATATCAGATAGCCATTTTTCTACTTCTAAGGCGGCTGCGCATCCATATCCCGCAGCGGTTATCGCTTGCTTATAATGTGAATCGTGAACATCTCCCGCAACGAATACTCCTTCTTTATTAGTTAAGAAATGATCATGAACTTTTACAAACCCTGCCTCATCTAAATCAATATCTTTAAACACTTTGGTGTTAGGCATATGGCCGATAGCTACAAAAACTCCATCAATTGGCATTTCAGATATGCTGTTATCTAGATTATTCTTAACTTTAACTCCAGTTACATTTGTCTCTCCTAAAACCTCGACTACTTCACTATTAAACATAATCTTAATCTTAGGATTTTCTTTAACTCTTTTTTGCATAATTTCTGATGCCCTAAAACTATCTTTTCTGTGAACTAAAGTCACTGAGTTTGCGAACTTAGTTAAAACCATTGCCTCTTCCATTGCGCTATCTCCTCCACCAACAACAATTACGTTTTTATTTCTAAAAAACACTGCATCGCAAGGAGCACAACTTGATACACCTCTACCAATTTTTTCTGCTTCTCCAGGAACCCCTAGCCATTTAGTATCTGCTCCGGTAGCAATGATTACGCTTTTTGTTTTAAAGGTCTTATCTGATGCGGTAATTACAAATGGTTTAGTCGAAAAATCTGCAGATACAAAATCCTCATCCAAAAACTCTGCTCCAAACTTTTCTGCTTGCTTTCGCATATTTGCCATAAGCTCTGGACCTTGAATTCCTTCTGGGAAACCAGGAAAGTTCTCAACTAGAGTTGTTAGCATTAATTGTCCTCCCCATTTGCCACCAGCAATAACCAAAGTTTTTAAATCAGCTCTGGTGTTATAAATTGCAGCAGTTAATCCTGCGGGACCGCTTCCTATAATGATGACGTCGTACGTTTTTTCCATATTTGAAGTATAGAGCAGATTATCCGTTTAAAACAGCTTCTATTTCTCTTTTATAATTATCTTTACTCTGTGCTCCAACTAAAACCTTAACTGGTTGTCCATTTTTAAAAAGCATAACAGTAGGAATACTCATGACTCCATAATTTTGAGAAGCTTCTCCATTTACATCAACGTCTAGCTTACCTACTTTTAGTTTCCCTTGATATTCAGTTGCTAACTCTTCAATAATTGGACCAACGATTCTGCAAGGAGCACACCAAGTTGCCCAAAAATCTACTAAGACGGGTATTTCTGAAGATAATACTTCTTGTTGAAAATTTTGATCTGTTAAAACTAAGTCTGCCATATCTGCTTTTCTAATTTACATAAACTTTTTAATTTCGTCAACTATGGAATAAAAGTATAGTAACCAAACCCCCTGGATAAAATATTTATTCAATAACGTTGATTAGATTGCCCTGTAAATATCCTTTTACATTAGAAATCGTAGTTTCCAGTATTTCTTGAAGAGCCTCTCTACTGTTAAATGCGTTGTGAGGCGTAATAATTACATCTTGCTGAGTAAGCAATACATGATTTAAAAGTTGGGTTTTTAAATCTACTTTTGCTAAATAATCCGAAGACAAAAGCTCTCTTTCTTCTCTTAAATCAGCCTCTTCCTCTAAAACATCTAGGCCAACACCTGAAAAAATACCCTTCTCTAAGCCTTCAGCAATAGCTGCGGTTTCTATTAATGCTCCTCTTGCAGTATTAATGAGCACTACTCCTTTTTTAAACTTAGCCAATGACTCCATATTAATAATATGTTCTGTTTCTTTTGTATGTGGAAGATGCAGAGAAACAATATCTGCAGATTGTAGTAATTCATCTAGGCTTACAAAGCTTACTCCTTTAGCTTTAAGATCTTCATCTTCGTGCCTACTGTAAGCTAAAACTTTCATACCAAAAGCTAAAGCAAGACTAGCAACATTTTTGCCAATATGCCCTGTTCCAATTAAACCAATTGTCTTTCCAAATAAATCAAAGCCTTCCAAGCCCTCATTGCCAAACTCGCCGTTTCTTGCTCTTTCAACAGAAGAAACTATTTTTCTTGAAATAGCTAACATTAAAGCGAAGGTATGCTCTGCAACAGTATGTGATCCATAGGTTGGAACAAAGGAAACTTTAATTCCCTTCTCTTTACAATAATTTACATCTATATGATCATATCCCATTGATCTAGTAGTAATAAATTTAAGATTAGGTAATTTATCAATTAACTCTTTAGTTATCTCTGAGTAAATAAAAATGGAAATTGCTTCTGCTTCAGTAAAACTTTCTACATTAGCTAAAGTCAATTTTTCAGAAGTAGACACTGAATTTTCCAAATTAAGTGTCTTTTTAACATATTCCTCTTCCCAAGGCTCCATTTCAAAAAATACTACTTTGTACATTAGTTTGAGAGTATACGATATATTTAGAGTTGTCAAACAATTCTTTACTTACCTTTTGTATAGTGATTTTTCCTATTGACACCTGTTTTCAAAAAAAATAAAATGCTTGTATGCCAAAGGGCAAATCCATACT
>CAZIOR010000018.1:5438-13195 GCA_964540925.1 uncultured Gammaproteobacteria bacterium
CTTTACACAGAATCTGAACAGCAATTTATTAAAGAATACGTTGATACTGGAAAAGCAGTTTTCTATTTTAGACAGTTTGCATTCTTAGGAGATCCTTCAGTTGTTGCAGCTAATGCTGCAGAATGTGCAAATGAACAAGGTAAGTTCTGGGATATGCATAAATATTTCTATGACAATCAACCACCAGAAAGCGATACTTCAATGTATACAGTTGATAAATTAACTCAAGTAGCTGGAACCTTAGGAATGGATACCGCTAGCTTCAATAGCTGCTTAAGTAGCAAAAAATATCAAGCTAATATTGATAAGGATCTAGCTGATGGTCAAGCAGCTGGAGTTACCGGAACACCAGCAACCTTTATTAATGGAGTTCAAATTACAGGAGCAGTTCCCTATTCACAAATAAAAGCCCAAATCGAAGCAGCATTAAAAGAATAATTAATGCTCAAGCAGAGAGATTAGAACATAAACCGTTATTACCCCTAGAACAATCATCAAAGTTTCAAATAAAGCAAAGCCTCTCTTATTCTTTTCATGTATTTCAGGGATTAAATCTGAAGCTGAAATATAAATAAAGAAACCCGCGGTAACTGAGATAAAGACTGGCAAGAATCCTTCTAATGCGCTACTGAAATAAAAGGTTAAGATTGCTCCCAGTAGAGAAACCATAGCGCTGGCAACATTAAAACCTAATACTTTTTTAGAACTCAGTCCTTTTTTCAACATGACTGCAAAGTCACCAATCTCCTGAGGAATTTCATGTGCTCCAACTGCAAGCGCTGTGACAATTCCAAGCGGCATATTAGCTAAAAATGTAGCAGCTATTGCTACTCCATCAATAAAGTTATGAACGCTATCTCCAAAGGTTATTAAAGCAATAGTTGGCTTTTCCCCTTCTGCATGAGGATGATGATGAATCCAATGAATAAATCTTTCTAAGATAAAGAAAAATAAAAACCCAAATAAAGTAGAAACCATTACGACATCTGGAGTTGATTCTTCTAGCGCTTCTGGTATTAAATCAAAAAAAGCAGTACCCAAAAGAGTACCGGCAGCAAAGGAAATTAATAAATGCGATACCTTTTCAACAAGTTTTTTGTTAAATAACAAAAAAATACCACCAATTAAAGAAGCAACGCTTCCAATAATGGTAAAAACAATAATATTTGTTAAGATTGACAATTCTTGCATAATCCAAAAAACTCCAATGAATGACTCTTTACCTCAAAGCCTTTATTTTTTTTAATATTTTCTTCTATATCTGAAACAAAGTCACCGCTTACATCTTCTATGCTTCCGCAATTTGTACAGATTAAGTGATGATGATGGATTTGGGTTTTTTCATATCTATATTTTCCCTCTCCTAATTCAATTTTCTGCACTACTCCCTTTTTATAAAATAAATCTAAAATTCTATAAACCGTTGCTTGATCAGTAGATAAACCAGATCCCCTAAGATATTCAATAATTGATTGGACATCATAAGGCTTATCTGCTTTTTCTAAAAAATTTAGAACAGCAACTCTGGAGTTAGTTGATTTAATTCCTAGATCTTTAATATTTTTCATTCTGGCTGATATTATCATATTGTAAATTTAATGCAAACTTTTTGCAAACACCATGGGAGACCAAAGGTCTCCCATGTATTGCGTAAAATACAGATCAATTATCTATTTAACCTTGCAGCATCTTCCTTGCTTAATATTTTGAATAAACCTATTCCATTATCTTCAGCTTTTGCTGCTAACTTTCCGTTTTTCATTGTAATGACCTGGACTTTAGAGTCATCAATCTCAACGGATTGTCTTGTTTTAACATTATAAAATTTCACTTAATCACCTCCTTTTACGAACATTTTGGACATTTTCCACCCTTTAAATCTGCTCCACATGAACCACAATGGCCATGCTGCTCTGTAGAATGAGTTTGCTTTTCTCCCCCTAAATTTCCCAAAAATGCACCGCTAGTAAATTCACTATTTCCCAAATTACTCATTGGAGATGTCATGGTTGTCATTGATGAATTATGGGGGTGACAAGCAATCTGTAATTGTTGAGCTCGCATCATAATTGAACTTTGTAACTGGGTAAAAGCACCTAAGTTCGCGCTTATAATTCTCTTAGCTCGAGAAAAATCGTCTTCAATAACTAAAGATGGCTCTAGCTTTACCTCTCCGACTTCTCCAATCGGCTGCTGTGCAGCAGAAAGCATTTCTTCCATGGAGCCAAATTGAAAAATAGCTCCACCAAACTCCCATTCTGATTGACTTGGTTGCATAACAACTGGCTCAATCCTTGACTGAGGAATGTAAGCTTCAACATGAGGCATCATTTAGACAACTCTCCTCTCTAAACTTCTCTTAAAATTATCAACAGCATTACCTTTGGTAAGAAGAGTTGCAAAGCCTAATTGCTGAATCATTTCTAAAGAGCCAGGAATGTTTGCCTTAACAGGAACAATCTTTCCCCTACCTAATGCTTCTATATCAAGATTTTCTGGTCTTAACATGACCCCAAAAGGTAAACGATCAGACCTGGAATAATTTCTTGTAACTGTAAATGGCGCCCATACTAAATCGTTCTGTAAATTACCCATTTCTTGAGCTGAAATAATTGGAAACATTCCACGATTTGCTTCCCAAACATCACCCACGTGTGGCCTTTGAGCTGTATCTACAGCATTAATTTGCGAAGACGCAACTGATCCTAAATTAAACTCACTCATTGCCGTAAGTAAATGCCTAGGATCTGCAACTGAAACTGGACGAGAGGCTTCATGATTTCCTACTGTTCCCAACTGATTAACTGCAGATAAATAAGTGTCAATAGTAGAAGGCTTAGTTAATTTATTTTCAGGATCATATTCCCAAGGAACCTGAAATCCTCCACTGCCATATCTTGCCATAAATGCCAACCTTAATTGACCAGATAAATAACCTGAATCGGGTGCAATAGTTCCAAATGCTGTCACTGGAGTTGGTAAAGTTTCTCTTCGTTGATTAAAAACTAGAATTAATTTTGCATATGGTCCTAATGCCATTGTAAAATCCATCCCTTGAGGATTATCTAATCCATAAACAGCATTACCTTTTTCTCTTAGGCTATCAACTAATTTTTTTTCCATTGACTGCAATGCTGGGGACAGATCAATACCAGAAGGAGTCTCGGGCATAAAAATTCCTCCCTGAAGAGCAAGGCCTGCTGTGTCTTTTAATACTGAACTTAATTCTGTTTTTGTCATACTAAATGCGAATTATTTGCATATTATATGCAAGTCATTTGCATTTGTCAATAGTTAGATTTACTCTGCTATAATCTGGTTATGAAACTAAAAATCTTATTTATTGCCCTTCTCTTTCTTTTAATATCCGCGGCGCCATCTTTTGCACAGGAAAAACAATTCCAAGCACCAAAGCAAAATTTCTACATTGCAAATGTAGTTGAAGTTATTGATGAAGGACAAAAAAAAATGGAAGGCTTTACTGCCTATTTTCAAACTTTAAGGGTAAAAATAAATGATGGCTCAAAATCAGGAAAATTTACGGTCATTCAAAATGGAAGCCAAACTCAAATTAATAAAGATCAATTAATTAAAAAAGGGCAAACAATAGTTGTTGCTAAAACCACCTACCCTAACGGACAAACCCAATATGCTGTTTATGACTTCTACAGATTAAATATGCTCTTTTTCTTTATTGGCATATTCTTCCTAAGTGTAGTTTTAATAGCTGGTCTTAAGGGTCTTGGCTCAATCTTAGGAATGCTGGTAAGTCTGGGTACAATTATTGTTTTTATAATTCCCAATATTCTCAAAGGCAATGACCCATTACAGTACACTTTAATTGGCTCTATTTTTATTCTTACTACTTCTATTTATTTAGCACACGGAGTATCTAAAAAAACAACTGTTGCGCTGTTTTCAACACTTATTGCCCTATTTTTAACTGCTGGATTTGCAATCGTGGCTATGAATTTAAATTTTATAACAGGCCTTGGAGATGAAGATTCGTTTATGCTCCAATTTGGCCAAACGAGCTTTATTAATATTAAAGGCTTATTTTTAAGCGGAATTATTATTGGTACATTAGGGGCTTTAAATGATATAACCACAACTCAAGCAGCCACAATTCAGGAGTTAAAAGAAGCTAATCCTAAATATGATTTAATCACTTTGTTTGAAAAAGGCTTCAAAGTTGGCAAGGAACACATCGCCTCCTTAGTTAACACTCTTATCTTAGCTTATGCAGGAAGTGCTTTTGCTATCTTTATTTTCCTAGCGCTTAATCCTAGTAAAATTCCATATTGGGTAATTTTTAATAATGAAATCTTAGCTGATGAGATAATAAAAACTATTGCAGGAAGTATGGGTTTACTTTTAGCAGTACCAATTGTAACTTTTATTGCAGCATACCTTTTTTCTTATAAATCAAAATCTTAATTCAAAGGTTTCAAATTTTTCAGATTCTTCTAAATTATCTACAACAATTCCTTTTACATCTGAAAAAATACTCCCCTTCTCTGCAATTTCTTTAAGTTGTTCAATTTGCTCTTTTGTTCCTTGAGCAACTATCTCCACTCTTCCATCAGAAGTGTTTCTAACCCAACCATTTATACCTAACTTCTGAGCATTTCTTCTAATAAAACGTCTAAACCCTACGCCTTGAACAAAGCCTAAAACGAAAATTCTAACTGTCATATAAATTTAGCTCCACTAAATGCAAGCACCATAAATCTTAAAAAACGTCCACAAAGCATAATTACAAAAAATTTACCTGGTTTTAAACCAAAAATACCAGCAACTATACCAATAGCGTCAAAAAAGGGATTAGGAATTAAAGCAAAAAGAAAGACAATTAATAATCCGTACTTTTTAAAATGGGATTCAATCAAAGAAAGCCATTTGTGATTTTCAGGATGCTTATATGTTAAGTTTCTTCCAGAATAACCTAGGGTAAATGAAACCAAATCGCCTAACGATGCTGCAATTGCTGCCACTATAGCAACAAGGAAAGGATTGTATAAGTTGCCTCCAGCAATGATTGTTAAAAAGGCTGGTCCAGATACAAAAAAAGTCGCACTTGAAAAGAAGTTAAGAATAAAAATACCTAAGAGCCCCCAACCTTTTGAATGTGCAAAAAAATCTTGAAAATAAAATCCAGCAAAAGACAAAACTAGTGAAAGCGCAAACAAAATTATGATGAAGATTTTATTGGAAAAAACCTTATTTAGCTTTGCTAGCTGCAGATTTTTCATCTTTAATTTTTTTTAGTTTCCACAAAAATAAACCTATTTTATTATCAGCCGTACTATCTTTTACAAAAGACAAGGCTTGTTCTAAAACTGCCCTATGATTTGTTTTAGCCAGCCTAATCCACATACTCCTATGTGCATAATCATTCATTTCTTCAGCTAGATAAATTCCAAAAGCTTGAAAATCGCGAGAAATATATTTATCTTTTGTAGGATCAAATTTTTTAAGTATCTGTGAGACTTTTTGCATTATTTTGTATTAAAACGATTCATGGAAGAGTTAATATCTTTTTCTAGAGCCATTAAAAGGGCTTCAACGCCTCTTTTAATTGAGTGTTTTAATGATCCCTGTTCGTGTTGATTAAACTTTCCTAAAACAAAATCTTGAGCATTTTTAAAATCATGCTTAACCATTTCATCTTTATTATGCGTTACCCCAATTCCCATTCTAAATCTCCAAAATTTCTCATCTTTTAAAGCTTCTATAATGGACTCTATTCCATGATGCCCAGCTGCTGACCCCCCCAACCTTATTTTCATAGCTCCCAAAGGTAAATCAAGTTCATCGTGAACTATCCAAATATCCTCAGGCTTAATTTTATAAAAACTAGCAACCAAACTAACAGCTAAACCACTGTTGTTCATATATGTTTGTGGTTTTAGTAAGAGTATTTTTTCTACTTCTCCGCTCTTTCTCTCATACTCAAGTTGAATAATTTCACTTTTAAATTTATCATTTCTTTCGAAAACAGAAGAGGATTTAATTTCTTTAAGAAGATGATCTAAAATGACAAAGCCTAAATTGTGCCTTGTGAATTCATGTTTTTCTCCAGGATTTCCTAGGCCAACAATTAATTTCATAATTAGTATTTTAACATGTTTTGACAAAAATCAAAGATTACCTATTTTTTACACAGGTAATCTTTGATAGAAACGTTTCTCTATAAATAAACTTATTTATAGTAAGATCTCATTTGGAACAAGAAATAGAATGAGATTGCTGCTCCTATTAATGCTCCGATTACGCTACCAACATTTAAGGTTACAACAGAACTTAAAATTGCTAGCACTTCACTCCAAAGTAGTAAATTCCAGCCTCTTACTGCTCTTTTTTTAAGAGGAGAGAAGGCTAAAAGCATAAGTACACCTTGTACGATTACTACGATTGAAGATACTAAGAAAAAGACACTAAGTCCTCCTGCATATGCTGCTACGAAAGGAGAAAGTGCTGTTAATACTCCTAGTCCACCTACTCCAGTTAAAACCATAAGGACACCGAAAATTAATGATAACCAAGGAGCTATTGTAACTAAAAGCTCTCTTATATTTGCTGGGAGAGATGGGACTTTTGCATAAACATCTTCAAGTGGTTTTGCGATTTGTTTTGCGTATGTATCTAATACTTCCATTTAATTCACCTCCTTTCAAATTTAGAGTATATCCCCTAAGATTAAAAGTCAATGCCAATCTGTGAGCTTATATTATTTTCCTTTTGTGGATCTGGATTTTTTGCATCAGAAAAGATTTTAACTTTCCCATATTCTCCATCAAAACCTGGTCTTATTTCTATTTCTCCTTTTCTAACCTTTCCTACTCCCTCAGCAATTTTTGTGCCTGCAACCCTAGAAATATCAGCCAAACTTGTTTTTAACAATATATCTAACTCGACGCCAAATTCTTGCATTAAACTGTTGTAAATTGCTAGGCTCTTTTGACTAGTAACAGTTGAGCCAATACCTTCAGCTACTATCTGAATAAGTCTTACTAATTTTACATATGATGGGTGATGTTTGGCTAAATCTGTATACCATTTAATCCCTAGTGGACTTTCTTTTTCCTGATAGTCTTTATAAAAATTTGGACCTGCTAATTGATCAATTCTAATTGCCACTCCATCAGTTAATTCTCTTTTACAAACAGGGCAAATATTACCATTTTGCATAATTTCTGATGGCGAAAGTGTAATTCCACAATTTCTGTGTCCTGAGAAATGATATTTCCCCTCTTCGGGATAAAATTCGATCGTATAACTAATTCTATTTTCTACTCCGCCCTTTCTCTCGATAGCTTTTTTGAGATTAGGATATGTTATTTCTGAAAGAGTAAATGCAGTTGCTTCTCTAGCCATGTTGGCAGGGCTATGCGCATCAGAAAAAGAAAGAATTGATCTTTTCTCAAGCTCTTTAATTCTCCAATTCATTTCCGGATCAGACGAAATTCCAGTCTCTATTCCATAAACATATTTTTCTAAATCCTCAAAACACTCAGTTAAAGAATCAAAGCCAGATTTAGAGCCATAAACTCCAAAATGCGGAGTCCAAACATGACATGGAATTAGCATGCAATTTTTATCGATCTCTAAAATTAACTCTAAAAGTGCTTTTGAAGACAGTCCAATTATCGGTCTTCCGTCAGCATTAAGATTTGCTCCCCTTCTCACTAGTTCTGCGTTTATTTTTTCGACTGTTTCTAAATTGGGAGCAAAGATTAAATTATGAATTCTTCTTA
>CAZIOR010000019.1:0-12658 GCA_964540925.1 uncultured Gammaproteobacteria bacterium
TAAAAATGTTTATGGGTACAAATTGGGATTATTGAAGAAATTTAAACCAAGTGAAGAATAACTGAGGCAATCATTAAACAGCCAAACGCAGCTCCAGCTTGAATTGCAATTTTAGGAAACATCCATTTCTTTTCAGTCCCACCAAACACAACTCCACTAACTTGAGTTGGCAATACAAAACCTAACCATAAAAGTGCTGCTAAAACGTAAATATTCATGCTTGGTAAATTTGTTTGCATAACGGACAAGGTTACTGTTGTTACAACAGTAACTAATATTTGGAGGATATAAAAAGGTCCCATTTCTTTCATCATTTTTTGCTGAACTTCTTTGGAGAGCTTATCGAATCCATGAATTTGACCCCAAATTTTTCCAAAAATAGGACCATACCAAACAAAGCCGAAAATAAATTGAGCAAATGTAGCAGCAACAATTCCTAAATAGTTTAATTCCATATTTTTATAGTAAAGATTTATTTAAAAATTTACAATAGGTTATATTTACCAAATTGGAACCCAAAATTCTTCTAAAACTAAACATTGAATAACAAGTAAAATTAAAATAAAGACTATTTTAAATTTTGAATACCTCCAGTTTTCAGTTACAAAATATGCCAAAATTCCAATAGGAATAAACATTAAAAAAATCCAAATTCTGCCGACTTCGCCTCGACTTGTACCAGATAAAACTAATGCTATAAACATTACCCAAAAACTAATTAATATTTTTTTAAATAGATTTAATTTTTCTGTTTTAAATATTTTGTAGCTTACTGTTAAAAATATTAAAGATAAAGGAATCCCTAGGAACACAAAAACATCGTATGGATTATAGATAACCCAATCTAAATATGATCTTGGTGTTTGTGACTGAAGCAACACTAAACCTGAATATAAACTGTTGTATCCAATAAATAAGAGTAGAAATGGGACAACAGTTAAACCAAAAATAAAACTAAGTAAAATTTTAAGTCGTGCTTCTAATCTTATTAATACAAAAAGTAAACCTAAAAATAAAAACAAAGGAAGTAATGCTAGGTTAAAAAACAGTCCAATTGAAAAAATAAATCCTGCTAAAAAATAAAACTTATTATTTTTTCCTTTAAATCCTAATACTAAAAATAAAAAAGTTAATATTGGAAAAGCTACATAAAAAGGGTCAAAAAAAAGTGGAAAGAAAACAAAACTTGGAATTAAACCAAACATTACTACTCCTCTTAAGGCAACAATTTTATTACTTAAATTTTTTAATAAATAGTAAAAGGGAATAATTACAAGACTTGATATAAAATGCATAAAAAATCCTAAAAAAAGCGCAGAGAACTTTTGGAAATCTTGTAAAGATAACCAGAGCGCTTTTGAGTCCCCAACGCTAGAATTTAAGTTATTTATTATTCCTGCATATAAAACAGGGAAAGCTTTAAAAAAGTTAACTATTAAATACATAAAAAGAATTGGTCCAGGTGGATCTCCTCTTGAATGTTGAGGAAGAGAGGTAATTAAAAGTTTGGGGTAGTTATATAAAAAATCAGGAATACTTTGAATATGTAGACTTGCAGTAAAATAACCATTAATTCCAGGATCGGCAATTCGTCTAAATAAAACTCCAATTCCAAATCGACTAAAATAAACTAAAGCTATTTGAAAAACAAACAGCAAAATTACTAGAATCATTAAAAATAAGATTTCTTTTTTAAGACTTAGCTTATTAATTCTTTTTTCAAAGAAAAAATAAAATCCAATAATTAAAATGGAGACAAGAATTGGAAACCAAATTTTACTTACAGTATTTACAAAATAATATGGCCAATGTGATTCAAAAATAAGATCATCTGGGCCGCGCAAGATAGAGGAGAGATTCAGCGCAAAAGCAATGAAAAACAATCCTGAAATTAATGCTACTAAAATTAATAATCTATCTTTCAAAATATGCATAGATTTTTTTAGATATTTCAGCAATATCTTCATTGGCAGCATCTCTTGAAGATGATTTAGCAAGTACTACTAAAATATATCTTGTGTCAGGAGTATAGATAATGCCAGCGTCATGACTGTAATCATCTATTTCCCCTGTCTTGTGAGCTATTATAAGGCTTTTAGGCAAATAATTTGGGATTTTATCATTAAGTACTTGTTTTGAGAGTAAACTAATCATAGACGAGGTTGTAACGCTGTTAGCCAATTCACCGTTATAGAGTTTATAGAAAAAAAGTGCAGTATCTGAAGCGCTAGTCTCAGGTAGACTACCGCTTCGTGAAACATGAGAGTCGGTTAATCCATTTTCGTCTAAAAACTTCTGCAAGGTATTTACACCAACTTGGTCAACAAGCAGTAAAGCTGAATAATTATCAGATATGGTAATCATTTTAATTAAAGCTTCTTCGACAGTCTCAGAAATAGTGCCATCAGTTTTTTCCGCAGTATCTTTATCCAAATTAAATTCTTCGTTTAGGATAGCAACGCTTTTTGAAAGATTTGTAGTCAGTGATATTTTCTTTTCTTCAATTTGCTTGTACACAACTGCCATTACCCAGAGCTTATATAAGCTTGCAGCTGGAAATTGTTTAGTAGAATTTAGCTGCGCCTCTTCACCTGTTTCTAAATTAATAGCTACAATTCCTTGATTATCTAAATCAACATTTTTAATTTTTTTAATATACGTTTCTAAATCATTAGTCAAAGTGTTGGTGTTAACACTTTCTCCTAACACGCTAGTTTTACTAAGTGGAGAAATAACGCCATAGGCAAGTTGAGGAACATTACTGCTTTTAATTTTTGATAATCCAAATAAAAGCAGTATAACTACAAAAAGAAAAAATATTAGCTTGCCAAAATTAGATTTTCTGTGTCTTCTCACTGCAACGAATATAGGTGTTTTAAGCTTCTTTTTCAAGATTTAAAAAACATATAGATTTACAAAAAAATATGATGTAGAATACCTTTTGGATTTATATGAAAGGAAAACAGTTATCATCTTTTATTCCTTTTCCAGAAGAACATTCAAGAACTCCTGTTGCTACTAAGGTGGAAGAAAGCCTAGAACTGTTAAAAAATTATATTCCTGAAAACCTACAAGCGGAAATTATTAAAGAAGATTTTAATTTAAATTCTTTTTTAATGGGAAACCTTCCAAGACTTAGTCCTTTTGATTTACCATATATCCCTAGTGGGGCAAAACTTATTAAAATTCCAGAAAACGAAGTACAAAGAATTAGAGAACAAAGATCTTATGACTTAACTCGCTGGAATACACCCGAAAGATTTTTATTTAGACTTGAACTAGCAAAATCCCATCCATTTGTTGCTCCAATTCCTGGTAGATCAAGAGTTATGGACAGACAAGAAGCCCATGGAAAAGTTTCTAGTTTTGATGATTTAAAAATAACTGCTCCTGAACCAGTTAACGGCAGACAAAGCAGAAAAAGAATTGACAGTGGTATTGAAAGCGTAATCATGGGACAAGCTAGAATTCCATTTGCTTTAGGCTCAGTACCAGATGTAGGTAGTTTTTTAAGCTATGCCACGATTGCCATGTCTAACGGAATGGCATTTGTTTCTAGAGATAAACTTTTATCTAGTATTGAAAAACAAGCAGAACTTGTTCAAGAAATAATTAATTACTTAAAAACAGTAGAGCTTCCTAAGGACTTAAATCCCAAAGCAGAACATCTTAAAAAATTTGCTGAAATATCTGGAATAAATACTAAAAAACTAGATAAAGAAAAATTAACTAAACAATATTTTATAGCTTTAAGAAACTCTTGGATAAATAATATCGGCGCTGCCATTGAAGCAGATTTTGATGGAGTAAATACAAAATCTAAAGCAATTAAAAGAGCTGAAGCTCTATATGCAGTTGGCTGCAGAATGTTTAGAGTTTATTCTCCGGAAGGCGGAATGGAAATTGTCCATACAACTAGAGAATTAAAAAGAATTTTTGCTGGTAAAGATGTCAAAGTAATTAGCGGTCAAATTATGGATGCTAAGACTGCTTTAAGATCTGAACAAGCTGGAGCTGATGCATTAATTATTGGAGTAGCTGGAGGAAGTCAGTGTACAACCTCAGTCAATGCTAATATTCCCGTAAATACTCCAAATCTTTTATATGATCTAAGACGTGGAGAAATTGGTATTCCTGTTGGAGTTGAGGGTGGAGGAGTGGGAACAAATATTATTACTGCATTTGCATTAGGAGCCTCATTTGTTTCTAAACCCGGAGAGCTAGGCAGAAGCTGGGAAGGCTTAGGTGGTAAATACGTTTTCGAATTAAATGGAGAATATTACATGGTTTACGGTGGAGAAGCTTCAGTCTCTGCTAAATGGTTTAAAGATTCAGTTGATGCTGTAGGTAGACCAAAATATGTTGAAGGAGAAACTGGTGTTAGAGACTTAGGAACAAGTGTTCCTTCAATGACAAGTGAAATATCCAGACTAAGAGGGCAACTTGCCATTGGTTTAGTTTTCCAAAGAGCAGAGTCAATCGCTGTTCTTCACGCAAGAGACGCTGATAACATTATTGAGGTAACTCAATCTGCAGGCGCCCTAAGTCAAGCCTACGCAAAATAGGAAAAACAGTAGTCTAACTCTTCCCATATCTAATTTTTTAGTCTATAATATAGCTTCGACTATGGATAAAATTATTGTCAAAGGCGCAAGAGAAAATAACCTCAAAAATTTAGATTTAGAAATCCCAAAAGGAAAGCTCGTTGTTTTTACAGGACTTTCTGGAAGCGGTAAATCTTCGCTTGCTTTTGACACAATTTATGCAGAAGGACAAAGAAGATATGTAGAAAGCTTATCTTCCTATGCCCGACAGTTCTTAGGTGTCATGAAAAAACCAGACGTAGATTTAATTGAAGGCTTGTCTCCTGCAATTTCTATTGATCAAAAATCTACATCTCACAATCCAAGATCCACTGTTGGAACAGTAACGGAAATTTATGACTATTTAAGGCTACTTTTTGCAAGAGTTGGCCATCCACATTGCCCAAACTGTGGAAGGGAAATTTCTAGAATGTCTAAAGAACAAATTACCAACGCAGTAATGGATTTACTTAGTAAGAAAAATAGCAAAAACCTCAAACTTTTAATTCTTGCTCCAATTGTAAAAGATAGAAAAGGTGAATATTTAGACTTGTTTGTGGATTTAAAAAAACGAGGCTATAAAAAAGTCAGAGTCGATGGACAAATTTTTAATACTGATGACGATTTTGTTTTAATCAAAACAAATAAACACACAATTGAGGCCGTAATTGATCAAGTTGTTTTAAACAAAGATACAGATAAATCCAGAATCTCAACTGATGTTGAACAAGGTCTTAAGCTAGGAAATGGAGAAATAATTGTTTCTGAAATAAAAGATGAAGGTTTTGAAATACCTGAAAAACCTAAAAAAATGGAAGATCAACTTTTTTCTGAAAAATTTGCTTGTCCATTCTGCAACATCTTTATTCCTGAAGTAGAACCAAGAATCTTTTCCTTTAACACTCCACATGGAGCATGTCCTACCTGTAATGGATTAGGAACAATCCTAAATGTTGATAAAGATTTAATTTTTAATGACAATTTAACAATTGCTGAAGGAGGAATCACTCCATACTTTAATTTACTTTCTCATGATACCTGGTTTTCCAGAACCTTTAGAACATTTTGTGAAGAAAATGGCATTCCACTCAATAAAAAACTTGGAGAAATGAAAATTGAAGATAAAGAACTTTTACTAAATGGAACTGGTACAAAACAATATTTAGTTGAAGGAGAAAATAGATGGGGAAAACAAACAACTATTACAGAAAGCTTTGAAGGAATTTTAGCAGATCTTAGAAAAAGACATTTAGAATCAGATTCAATGTTCATGCGCTCATTAATTGAAAAGTTTATGCGTAATGAAGTTTGTCCTGAATGCCAAGGAGCTAGGCTTAAAAAGGAAGCATTATCAGTAACTATTGAAGATAAATCAATTGTTGAGGTAGCTGATTTACCAATCTCACAGGCTCTAGATTTTATTGATTTAACATTTAAAAACCAAAGTGAAAGAGAACAACTTATTTCCAAACTTATCTTTAAGGAAATTAAACAAAGACTTTCCTTTTTAATTGATGTTGGACTTGATTATTTAACTCTTTCAAGAAGCGCACAAACTTTAGCTGGAGGAGAAGCACAAAGAATAAGACTCGCGTCTCAAATTGGTAGTGGTTTAACTGGTGTTTTGTATGTTTTAGACGAACCATCAATTGGTTTGCATCAAAGAGATAATCAAAAACTAATCGATACTCTTAAAAAATTAAGAGATTTAGGTAATACCGTCTTAGTTGTAGAACACGATGAAGAAACAATGGAAGAGTCAGATTATATTTTTGATTTTGGTCCAGCAGCTGGAGAAAACGGTGGAAAAATTATTGCTCATGGAACCGTAGAAGAACTTAAAAAAGATTCCAATTCTGTAACTGGACTTTATTTATCTGGTAAAAAAGTTATTAAATCCGCATCAAACAAAGATAAACAGGAAAATGATTCAACGGACAATCTAGTGCTTGAAGGCGCCACTGAACACAATCTTAAAGATGTAACCATCAAAATTCCACTTCATAAATTAGTTTTAGTTACTGGAGTTTCAGGAAGCGGAAAATCAACGCTTATTAATGACATCTTGTATCACGCTTTAATGCAAAAGAATAATCCATACCACAGACAAAAACCAGGTAAATACAAAACAATGTCTGGATTTGAAAATATTAAAAATATTTATATGATCGACCAATCTCCAATTGGTAGAACTCCTAGAAGTAACCCTGCAACTTATATTGGAGCATTTAATTATATTAGAGACTTATTTGCCAAAACCAAAGAAGCCAAAATTAAAGGTTATGGACCAGGTAGATTTTCATTTAATGTTAAAGGTGGAAGATGCGAAGCGTGTGAAGGTGAAGGAAAAATTAAAATTGAAATGCAGTTTTTACCAGATGTTTACGTAACCTGCGAGGTCTGTAACGGACTTCAATATAATGAAGATGCGCTTCAGATTAAATACAATGGTAAAAGCATTGCCGACGTACTAGCCATGAGCGTAGGCGAGGCAGTTAACTTTTTTATGAATGTTCCAGTTCTAGCTCATAAACTAAGAACCCTAAATGATGTTGGGCTTTCGTATATAAAGTTGGGACAATCTGCTCCAACGCTTTCTGGTGGAGAAGCACAAAGAGTAAAACTAGCAGCTGAACTTTCTAAAAAAGGTCAAAATGCTCTATATCTTTTAGATGAACCAACAACTGGTTTACATTTTGCAGATTTAGAAAAACTCTTAGATGTTTTACGAAAATTAGTTGATCTTGGTAACACTGTTGTTGTTATCGAGCACAATTTAGAAGTTATTAAAAATGCAGATCATATTATTGATTTAGGACCAGAGGGTGGAGCCAAAGGTGGAGAAATTGTTGCAACTGGTTCTCCTAAGGATATTGCTGCAAATCCAAGATCGTACACTGGAAAATTTTTAAGCAAAAGACTTAGCTAATCGTATATAATAAGCTTAATGAAGAAAATACTTTTAATTATTTTCTTATTATTTGTTTTTTTAACCCCCAAATCATTTGCAGCTGATAAATTCTCAACTGATTATAACGTTACCTATAATATCGGTAACTCTTCTGACACTACAGTTAATTTAAATGTGTCCCTAACTAACACGACTGATAATTATTATGCTTCTTCGTATAGTCTTCAAGTTGGCTTTAAAGATATTCGTAATCTTACAGCATCAGACAATGATGGAAAAGTAAATGCAACAGTTAAACAAACTGATACCGGTAGCTTGCTGACAATACCATTTAATAGTAGAGTAGTAGGCCTAAACAAAAAACTAACATTTAATGTAAGCTTTATAACTCGAGAGATTGCTTCTGACTTAGGTAATGTTTGGGATGTTAATATCCCAGGAATCTCAAGTGACAACGATTTTTCCCATTTTAACGTTAAAGTCAAATACCCTTCAAAACTCGGTAAACCTACTTTTATTAAACCTCAAATAAATAATGCGCTTGCTAACGCAACAGAAAATGAAATTAATTTTACTAAAGGCGAATTAGGTAATTCTGGAATATCTCTTGCTTTTGGAGATTTTCAAGTTTATGGTTTTAATTTAACTTATCATTTGCAAAACACCAATGTTTTTAAAGTTAAAACTGAAATTGCACTTCCTCCAGATACTAATTATCAAGAGATTTCAATTGATCAAATTTACCCAAAACCAGATAATGTTTATGCTGACAAAGATGGAAATTGGCTTGCTCAATACACACTTCTTCCTTCAAAAAAAGTTAATATTAAAGTTTTAGGGCAAGCTAAAATTTATTTACGTCCAAAATCAGAAACTCTTGATGAAACCCAAAAGGCAGAATATCTAAAAAGTGCTGATTTTTGGCAAACAACAGATCCAAAAATCATAGAACTTGCTAAAAGCCTAAAAACTCCTGAAGCGATCTATAACTACGTAGTAAAAACATTAAAGTATGATTTTTCTAGAATTGAATCAAACAGCCCAAGGCTTGGTGCAGTTAAAACACTTAATAATCCTGATTCTGCTGTTTGTTTAGAATTTACTGATCTATTTGTTACTCTTGCAAGAGCCGCCGGAATTCCAGCTAGGGCAATTAGTGGTTACGCTTATACTGACAATTCAGGTCAAAGACCTTTATCTCTTGTTAAAGACATCTTACATGCTTGGCCAGAATACTATGATTACGCTAAAAATACTTGGGTAATGATTGACCCAACCTGGGGAAATACTACTAATGGCGTTGACTACTTTAATACTTTGGACTTTGATCACTTTACCTTTGTTATCAATGGAGAGAAAAGTAGTTATCCGATTCCTGCTGGTGGATATAAATTTGAGAAAGATTTAAACAGTAAAGATGTAAATGTTGAGATTACTCCAGAGTTTACGCCAAAAGCTGTAAATCTAAATTCAACAATTAATCTAAGTTCAACCCAAACAGCAGGTTTACCTATTAAGGGTACTATAACTATTCAAAACACTAGTGGTAGGGCATTTGCGGCAAATGAGTTAGCTGTGTTTACCGACAACCTAACACCAAATAGTCAATCATTAGGAATTTCTACTATTCCGCCATATGGCTCCATAGAAATACCAATTGAATTTAATAAAACAGATTTTTTGACAAAATTATCAGATACAATTAGAATTGCAGTTAACAATCAGAATGTTTATAAAAATATTCAGGTTGTTCCATTTTTCTTAAATATTCAATTTTTAATAGGAGGAATTATAATTGTTAGTACAATCTTCGGACTTTCGATCATTATCGCAGGATACAGGTATCTACCTTTTTTTAAACGCAGAAGGGAGAATAATTTACTGTGGGAAAGCAAAAAACCTCAAGAAGAGAGTCTCTAGCTATTTTCTAAATAAAGACCTAGGTGAAAAAACCAAAGCCCTCGTTGAACAAATAAAGCAAATTAAAACTATCAGCGTAACCTCTGAAATCGAAGCATTTTTACTAGAAGAAAGACTGATTAAAAAACATAAACCTAGATACAATATTCTCTTAAAAGATGATAAATCATATCCATATTTAAAAATTAATAATAAAGATGAATATCCTGCAGTTTTAGTTGTTAGAAAAATAGATGACCCAAAAGCTCTATATTTCGGGCCATTTACTAGCGCTACTTCTTTGAGAACTGTTTTAAAGTTACTTAGAAAAATCTTTCCTTATAAATCGGTTATAAACCATGGCAATAGAATTTGCTTATATAACCACCTTGGACTCTGTCCCTGTCCTGAAGTTACTAAGGATCCACATTATAAGCAAACAATTAAACACATTATTGATTTCATGAATGGCAAATCGAAAAATGTTATTAAAGACTTAGAAAAAGAAAGAGAACAACTAAGTAAAAACGAAAAATTTGAAGAAGCACAAAAAATTCAAGTAAAAATTGATGCTATTAAACTTATTACTAGTCCTTTTTATAAACCATTTGAATATGAAGAAAATCCAAATCTAAAAGATGACGTCACTAAGTCTCAACTAGATTCATTAATTGAAATATTAAATAACAATGGGGTAGGGGTAAAAAAACTTGATAGGATTGAGTGCTATGACATCTCTAACACCCAAGGAACCAATGCCACTGCCTCCATGGTCGTTCTAACAAATGGAAATATCGATAAATCGCAATATAGACGATTTAAAATAAAAAATGATTTTAACAATATGCCGAATGACTTTGGCATGATTAAAGAGGTCATTGAAAGACGATTGCATAATTCTTGGCAACTTCCAGATTTGTTTTTAATTGATGGTGGTAAGGGTCAGGTTTCAAGCGCAAAATTAATCTTAGACAAGTTACAAGTTGAAATTCCTGTTATTGGCCTAGCTAAGAGAGAAGAGACAATTATAACAAGCAGCCTAAAAGAAATTAGTTTACCTAAGGATTCAAAAGCACTTTTAATGATTATGAAAATAAGAGACGAAGCGCATAGATTTGCAATTACTTATCACAAAAAGTTAAGATCTAAAGCTATTTTCGACTAACATCATAGAGGTAAGGAAATAGAAGAAATGTTGCTGGTGGATCATCAAGTAAATACTTCTGAAAATCTGTATACAGCTTTTTTCTTTCTTCAATAGAAGCAACCTCTCTTCCATCTTCCAAGAGCTTATCAATTCTTAAATTTTTATATTTAGTAATGTTATCTTCTTGGGAAGAATGCCACAAAATATATTGATCAGGATCTCTAGGAACTCTAAAATCTCCTAAAAACATTTGAAATTCAGTTGGTAGTGAATCAACAACTTTTATTTTAATATTAATTTTTAACTTTTTTAAATTAGTCTTAATAATTTCCGCTAGACCTTCATACTTTGGAATAGTCTTTAATTCAAAAGCAATCCCATTTTTATTGGATTTAAATGAATCGGAATTATCAAGTAAAAGCTTTGCATGCTCAAAGTCTTGCGTATATGTAACTAAGTTTGGGCTACTAACCCAGCTCTTAGGAGAGAATGGGCCATGATTTCTGTAACCCTGCATGAAATTATCGGGAATAGCATAAGCTATTGCTTCTCTTAATCTTTTATCTGATAAATTTTTATCCGTTGTGTTGTAAAACAAAGTAACTAAATTTTGATCATCCAGTCTTCTAGAAACATTAACACTAGGAAACTTTTCAAACGAAGTATCTTTATACTTAACATCTGTTAAATTAATTGCCTTATCTATTTCTCCTAACACAAAGGCTGTTTTTAAAGCTTCTTGTGTAGGGTAGAACTGATAAATAAGAACAGTTTTTTGTTGCTTTAATGATCTTAAGGTAATTGATTGTACAAAATCTCCATTTAATTTTACTGATTGAACTTTATAATCACCAATGCCTACGAATCCTGATTTAAAAATAGGCCTAGCGACGGTAACTAAAAATGGAGAGTAACTATTTTTAAGTCTGAATACAATTGTCGAATCATTTGGAGTTTGGGTATTAACATCAATGAAATTGTATTTAATTAATTCTGAAGTGAGTTTGGTTTTATCACTAAAATAAATATTATCTTTAAGATAGAAGATATACGTTTTACCGTTGTCCTTTATTTCCCAGCTTTTGGCAACTGCTGGAATCGGTTTATAATTGGCGTCAAACTTTGTAAGTCCAGTTGAAACTTTAGAAATAATAGTAGCAGGTAATGTATCAATCGTATATGCGCCTTCAATACCAATTTTTTCTTCATGAACAAAAGGAAGTAGGGGAACAAAATAATTAACTCCGTATCTCAGTAAAAAGAAAGCTAGTAATCCAAAAACAAAGGAAATAAGAATAGTTTTCCTCCACCTTTTGATGTAGGCTTTAATTAACCAGAAAATTAATCTTCTTCTTTTTAAGAAAATCATAATTTGTTATTTTAGAGGAATTAAAAGAAGTAAGGATGTAATACCAAAAATTATGGTTACAACGATTGTAGCCCAAATTAACAGTTTTTCTATACTTCTTTTGCTTCTATAAAACTCTCCAGCTCCTCCAAAGGCACCTGATAATCCACTACCTTGCATTTGAAGCAGTACTAAGCAAATTAAAGCTATAGCCGCGATAATATCTAAGATGTTTATGATTAGGACTAACATTCAGTATGTATTATATCTTTTCTTGAGTATCTTTTCAAACTTAATTCTCGGTTAACCAGTTTAAAAAAGAAACACAGACGGATTGAAGAAAAGCTACGGCAATAAAAGCAAAAAGCGTATTAAAATGAATCTTAGGAATTATAAATCCTGCATATGAAATTCCAGGAAAATCAAAAGCAGTAATACTAATACCAAAAACTAATACTGTTAATAAATAAAAAATAATAACATTAGTTAAAAAAGAAAAGGCTCCTAAGGTTACTAAATTTAATGGCAAAGCCAGAATTTTTAGAATAGGTCTTAAAAATATAAATAGCAGAGTAAGAGCGAGACCGCCAAAGAGATAGGTAAAAAGTCCACCGCCAACTTTAACGCCTGGAAGGATCTGACTTAGAAAAAATATTGAGAATGCATTAAAAAGACTATTCCTCAAAAAAGGTTTCACAATTAAAGAATAACAAAAATACTATTCATATTCAAACTGTTGAAATAAACCGCGTAGGAGCGTATTATATTTA
>CAZIOR010000020.1:0-1111 GCA_964540925.1 uncultured Gammaproteobacteria bacterium
TTGCTGCCGAGCCTGGATTCGAACCAGAATAAACGGATCCAAAGTCCGTTGTCCTACCATTAGACGACTCGGCAATGTAATGTATATTTTATCAAATATCGAACCTCTTTAATAGTTTTTTAAGTTCTTCGTTTTTATCTTCACTTTTTTGTATTTTAAATGTCTTATTATTTAATCCCCTTTTTCCATCAAATGAGAATAAATATATTTCGCTATTTGGACCTAAAACTCTAATATAGCTAAATTGTTTTCTGTATTTAGCAATTTGTTTCTCATACCCGTTGCAATCAGTTACACAGGTATAAATATAAAAATTGTATTTATTTTTATATAAATCCAAATTAGTTGTTTTAGTTACTTCCCAATTAATTAGAAAAGGATACCAAAGTAAGTCTGTATCAATTACATCTCCACTATTTATCCCTACAGTTTCGTATTTAGGTATAAAGCTGGCAATTTTTTGAGCTAGTTCATACCTATAAATATTGGCTCTATTTTGATTATTTTTAATAATTGAAATACCTGTTAAATAAAATATTGATACCGTAAAAATACAAACAACAAGTAAAGTTTTCTTATTTTCGAATAAATTAAAAATTATCAATGAAAAGCTTAGTGTTACAAAAGGAATAAAATAATATATTAAATAATAATGAGTATATGATGCTTGCATGTATAAAAGAACATGAAGTATGGGGAAAATAAGTAAAGATAAAATTACTGAGTTTTGTTTAGATAATTTTTTAAATCTACCTTTATAAATTTCAATTAAAAAGCTAAGCGAGAGTAAAATAATTAATGGATTAAAATAAATAAGCAATCTAGCTGTAAGCGTTGTAATCCAAATAATTGGCCAGAATTTTAAGCTTAATAACCCAGTAAACCCTCTATGTAAAAGCGCAAATTTTAAATCACTGAATCCATTGTTTAAAGCGTATATATAAATTAAAGAAAATATTAAAACAATAATTGTAGTAACTAATAAGTAAAACCATGCTTTAACGTTTTTATGTGTTTTAAATATTGGTAAAAGCGCAATTGCAAAAATTATCGTTGGCCAATCACTAAAGATTCCTAATATTAAAGAAAGAATGCTAAGCAATAAATAAAT
>CAZIOR010000020.1:1211-11788 GCA_964540925.1 uncultured Gammaproteobacteria bacterium
CTTACTAAAATAATGACGGCAATAGTTGCCTTAGAAAATCCTAAAAAGGATGACAGATATATAGTAAAACCTGAGGATTTAGTTGGTGAGGATTCAATGGGCCTTACTGCAAATGAAGAATTAAGTTTAGAAGAACTTTTGTATGGAATGATTTTGCATAGTGGAAATGATGCAGCAGAAGTACTTGCCTCAAATTATAAAAACGGGCGCATAGCTTTTATTAAAGCCATGAACGATAAAGCAAAATCCTTAGGACTTAAAGATACAAATTTTACTAATCCTTCTGGGCTTGAAGGTGATGGGAATCAATATACAACTACCTATGATCTAATGGTTATGACTAGATATGCTTTAGTTAACTTTCCGCTCTTTGCAAAAGTATCTGCAACTTTTGACCAAACAATTCCTCAATCTGCAACTCACAAGGCCTTTTTCTTAGAAAATGAAACCAATCTAATCTCAAGTTATCCAGGAGTAAAGGGAGTTAAAACAGGATTTACTCCAGAGGCTGGGTATTGCCTGGTTACATATTTGGATTATAAAGGCAATAAATTAATTGGGATACTTTTGGGTAGTGAGAATAGAAGACAAGAAATGAAAGATTTATTGGATTATTCTCTAAAATCTTTAGGTACTACTCCTCCAGCCCACTTGTAGCTAGTTATTGAATAAATTGAGCTTGTAGAGTAAAATTAGATTACGTCAGTCTCGACCACTTGTCCCACGTTTACGTGGGTCGAGTCTAGACGAGCCGTGGTGGTGGAATGGCAGACACGAGGGCCTTAAGAGCCTTTGTCTTTAATAGGACGTGAGAGTTCGACTCTCTCCCGCGGCACATACATCTTTAAATTTTCCGGGGAGTGGCTCAGTTGGTAGAGCGCGCGGTTTGGGACCGTGAGGTCGGAGGTTCGAGTCCTCTTTCCCCGACACTATTCAAGTTATAGTTATTAGTATATAATCCCCTCAATGAAAAGATCCCTAGTCCGCAATATAGAATTTTTATATGAGATGGGTTGGCTTCGTTTTATACCAAGAAGTTGGAATAGATTTTTAAATCCAGGTTTTCAAAACCTTGCTGAGCATCATCTAAGAGTAGTTTGGATAAGTTTGATTCTCGCCAAAATGGAAGGAATTAGGAACACAGATAAAGTTATAAAAATGGCATTGTTACATGACATTGCTGAAAGTAGAACAGGAGATGTTGATTTTTTACAGAGACAATATGTTGCAAGAAACGAAAATTTAGGAATGAAAGACATCTTGGCAAATACAGTACTTGAAGAAGAGTTTTTAGATCTTTGGAATGAATATGAAAAACGAGAAAGCATTGAATCGAAAATAGTAAAAGATGCAGATGGACTAGATGTAGATTTGGAACTGAAAGAACAAGAAGTTAATGGTAGTCAATTAAATAAGAATTGGAAAAATGTACGGGTTGCAATTAAAAATAAGTTTTATACAAAATCAGCTGTTAAGCTTTGGAATGAAATTGGACGATCTAATCCCCATGATTGGCATATAAATGAAATTTCTAGGTATTTAAAATTAAAAAAAGTTAAGAAGAAATAAAATATTTTTTTGCTTCCTTTAAGTCTTTATCCATTTGCTCAACTAATTCTTTTTCCGATTTGAATTTAATATTTCCTCGTATTTTTTTAAGTAAACTAATTGAAATAAACTTGCCATAAATATTTGAATTAAAATCTAAAATATATGTTTCAGCTTTTATTTTAGTCTCATTAAATGTAGTAGCATTTCCAATAAAAGTTAATGAGTTATATTCTCTTTCGTTTACTTTAGTTTTGGAGATATAAATACCCTGAGAAATATCTTTAAATAAATTAATATTTGCAGTTGGATATCCAAGAGCCTTTCCCCTACTATTTCCTTTTTTTACTTTTCCTCTTAATTTAATCATCTTAAAAATCTAGCCACACTTCTTTTAGCATCAGCAATATCGTAATATGTGCAGAGTTTAAACTGGGGTTCAGTAATTCCTTTTACCATTGCAGATAATCCATCTAAATTAGCAGCATGTACTAAAGCGAGTATAGGGGTAGGATTTAATCCTCTTTCTGGCTTAGTTAAAGCTCTGTCTATTTCCATCCCTACTCCAATACTTGGAGCATCAACAACCGCAACCAAATGCGTTGCTTGATCAACCCATAACATATCAATCCTTCTATATGCTTGATCAAGTTCAATTCCTTTCTTTGGCATAAGCCCTGCATTTTCAAGAAACCTATGCTCTCTATCTGTTGGGTCTTTAATTACAACGTGTTCATCGAGAACCTTTGCTCCCCCTACCTGCATTGCTTTGACAAGTTGTGGTCCTAAATCAGGATTAAAAACTTGTCCTCTTACTCCTACCGAAAAATATACTTGTTTTCCTTCAAATGGTAATTCTGGATTTGGCATGGTTTGAATAATAATGTTTTCAGTTAACTTTTGCAATAAAGTTGAGCAATCTATAAAGTTTTAGTATAATTAGTTAGTTGCGGGTGTAGTTCAATGGCAGAACACAACTTTTCCAAAGTTGATACGAGAGTTCGATTCTCTTCACCCGCTCATATTATTGAAAGAGTAATTCTAACTACCTCGTAGAATCCAAATAGTCCAATTGCTAAAAATGCTAATCCTCCCCCAATTAAAACAATTGGGTGTTTTACTATTTTTACTGTAACTTTAGGAACTAAGAATAGTCCTATTGTTAAAAACATATGTCCAAGCATTACTCCTAAGGTAAAACCAAAAACATTTACATATCCAAAAACAGGAATATACCCAGCAAAATCGTTAATTCCTAAGATAAAAGGTATCGTAAAAGAAAAAGTAATAAGATTAATAAACGATAGTTTTTTAGTTCTGGTTAAATTTAAATCAGGAACAAAAAATTTAAGTAAGGGTCTAAATAAATTATTTACTAAATCCAATTGATTTTGCAAAAGATTAACAGGCATTCTAATTTTTATAAAACTTTTCTTTTGTTTTAAAAATAATTCAAAACTTTCTTCAGATAATTTAAACAAAATTATGCTAGAAAGAAGAATTGAAATAATCATTAGTAATGGTACTTCTTTTAATAGTGTCCAGATTGTTAAAATTAGAAATGTTCCAAAAGCATTTCCTATTGAGGTTCCAATAGCAATTGCAATTTTTTTCTTCCAACCAGGATTTGTATGCATCAGATTCCCTATAAAAATGGCAAAGTCTATTGCAGTTTTTAAAAATATTAAAATTCCAAAAATTACTTCTCTTTTGCGAAAATCTAAAATTATTGGAAATTGGAGATTTAAAGAATCTAGAATTAGCAAAACGCCATATAGAAGTGTTGTAAGAATGAAAAAGATAAAAAAACTTAGGAGTACAGGAATAATCTTTTCAAATAAATTCTTATGCATTTTAGTTTAGGATAAATTCAACTAGATTATACAACAAAAGCTGAAAAAGTAGTAAAATATTAAAGTGGAAATATTATCTATAGTTTTAATTATTGCTGGACTTGTTTTATTCGAAACTATTTCTAGCATTGATAATGCAATTATTAACGCCGAAGTCCTTTCGACAATGAAAGAAAAAGCAAGGCGTTGGTTTCTTTTTTGGGGAATTCTTTCTTCAGTTTTTTTAGTTAGAGGTTTGCTCCCTTGGTTAATTGTTTGGGTTGTTAATCCCAGCTTGGGACCTATTGGAGCTTTAATGGCTTCTTTTAGTAGTGACCCAGCAGTTGTTGAGTCAATTGAAAAATCTGCACCAATTCTTTTGATTGGAGGAGGGGTATTTTTACTTTTCTTATTCTTACATTGGTTTTTCGTTGAGCCAAAGCACTATGGTTTAAGAGGTGAAGCTTTTGTGCATAGGCATGGCGTCTGGTTTTATGCTGTTGTCTCAATTCTTCTTACTGTAATAGTTTGGGCAGCACTCCAAAAAGATCCTAATCTTGCTCTTGGTGCAGTTGTTGGTTCAACTGTCTTTTTTATAACTAATGGCTTTAAGCAGAATGCAGAGGAACAAGAAAAAAAGCTTATGGGTTCAGGTAAATCTGATATAGCCAAAATATTTTATCTCGAAGCAATTGATGCAACTTTTTCGATAGATGGAGTTTTGGGAGCATTTGCTTTTACATTAATTGTTCCATTAATCTTTATTGGAAACGGAATCGGAGCAATAGTTGTAAGGCAAATTACTGTTTCGAATATAGATAGAATTAAAAAATATATTTACCTTAAAAATGGAGCTATGTATTCCATACTCTTTTTAGGAGCAATAATGCTGGTTGATAGCTTTGGATATCATATTCCAAGTTGGTTCTCCCCTGTTACGACATTTGCAATTGTAGGCTACTTTTTCTTTAAATCTAGAAGATTTGCCAACTTGGCTGGCTTAGACTCGAAATAATTTACATTTTTTGGTAAAATACACGTATTGGCCCGGTAGCTCAACGGATAGAGCGAGTGCGTTCTAAGCACCAGGTTGGGGGTTCGATTCCCTCCCGGGTCACCATGGTGGATGTAGCTCAGCAGCAGAGCGTCTGGTTGTGGTCCAGAAGGTGGCGGGGGCGGCACCCGTCTTCCACCCATATAAAATATAGTTAAAAGCCACATTTTTAGAATAATCCCTTTGATATAATAAGTTTAATGATTTCTTTCAAAACCAAACTTTATAAAATTAAAGATTGGACAATTTTAAGACTCCCTGAAGAAGCATCTTCCCAACTTCCCTCTCGCGGCATGATTATGGTAAAAGGAACGCTTAATGGTATTTCATTTAAAACTCTACTTGAGCCAGATGGAAAATATGGAGCAGGAATAAAACCAAGTCATTGGTTTAGACCAGATGATAAATTACTAAATAATGCTAAAGTTAGCGCAGGAAGCGTAGTACAAGTTGAACTTGAGTCAACTAAAGAATGGATTGATCCAGAAGTACCAGAAGATATTCAGAAAGCACTTTCCTCTTCTTCAAATGCAAAAGACCTCTGGAAGGATATTACGCCGCTTGCAAGATGGGATTGGATTCGTTGGGTAAGAGCCGTTAAAACAGAGGAAACAAGAAAGAAGCATTTAGATGTAATGCTTGATAAGCTAAATAAAGGCATGAGAAGACCCTGTTGTTTTAATCGAAACTTATGCAGCGAACCATATGTTTCACATAACTGGGCATTAATTGCGATAAGTTAATTTAATGAATAATATTTTTACGATTAAGCGAATTTATCTTTTACTTATTTTAGGAAATACTTTGGCAGCGTCATTTATTTGGGGAATAAATACTATCTTTTTACTTAATGCAGGACTTAGTAATTTTCAGGCATTTTTAGCAAATGCATTTTTCTCCTTAGGGCAAGTTTTATTTGAAATTCCAACTGGTGTTGTTGCTGATATGTTTGGCAGAAGAATTTCGTACATGTTAGGTACAATTACATTAGCTGCATCAACCCTTTTATATTTATGGATGTGGCAGATTCATGGTCCTTTTTGGGCTTGGGCACTTTCTTCTATGTTGCTAGGTCTTGGTTTTACATTTTTTTCTGGAGCTCTTGAGGCTTGGTTAGTTGATGCATTAAAAGCAACAAAGTATAAAGGAAGTTTAGAAAATGTTTTTGCAGATGGACAAGTTGTTGGTGGGGCTGCAATGCTAGTTGGTTCATTTGTAGGTGGAGTTATTGCTCAATTTACAAATCTTGGTGTTCCGTATATTTTAAGAGCAGCTGTATTAATCCTTAATTTTCTAACAGCATTTTGGTTAATGAAGGATTTAGGATTTAAGAAGAAAAAGACTAGTCAAATGTCATATGAGATTAAAGGAATTTTCCTTAATTCAATTGAAAATGGATTTAAAAATCCTCCAGTTCGCTGGATGATGATCACTTCCCCTCTTATTACAGGAGTAAGTTTTTATGTTTTTTATGCACTTCAACCTTTCTTATTAAAACTTTATGGAGATGAAAAAGCCTATACAATTGCAGGGCTCGTTGCAATGCTTGCAGCACTTGCTCAGATTTGTGGTGGAATTTTTGCTTTGAAAATTAGAAGCTTTTTCAAAAAAAGAACAACAGCTATGTTTACAGGTATTTTAATTGCTTCTATGTTACTCGTATTGGTTTCATTCTCTGCTAATTTCTGGGTAGCACTTGTCTTAATTTTCTTATGGGGTCTTATTTTCGCTGCCATTTCTCCAATTAGACAGGCATATATTAATGCGATAATTCCATCAGAACAAAGAGCAACTATTTTGTCATTTGATTCCTTGATGGGTTCCTTGGGCGGTGTATTTATTCAACCAACATTAGGTAGAGTTGCTGATTTATCAGGTTATGCTGGTTCATATTTTGTTTCAGCTATTTTTCAAGCCCTAGCACTTCCGTTTATATTTTTATCAAAAAGAACAAAAGTTAAAGCTGATAATATAGAAAATTAGTATTGACAATTAACTGAATAAATTGCAAAATACAACGATTACTGCCCCTTAAATTATGGCTCGTACAAAAGTAGAATATTCTTTTCCTTTAAGATTTTGGCAACAAACCCCAGATTTTGACGCGCAGTATAATGCTGCAGAAGAACGTTTTCTTGCATTAAACCAAGAATTGGCAAAAAGACACATGGGTCGAGTTGATGTAGATTTTTTAACCTTTACCGTTAATGGGATTCCAGTTGTGCAAAAATTTTCAGATGTTGATTGGCAGGAAGCGCAGTACACAAGATCTGGTGCAGATGCACTAGAACTGGCTAAAGAAAGAGGATCTAGAGGTCAATACTCAGCAGAAGACTTAGAAGCATTTTTACAAGGAGAAGGTCCAGTTGTGTTTAGCGAAATGGGTAGATTAGGCTTTAGACGGGCAAAAAATGATGCTGATAAGTGGGTAAGAGTTAAAAGAGGTGAAAAGCCTGATAGATCTGAGGATTATGCCCATTGGGACACATTACATGGCGTTGATACAGAAATAGTAACAGGAGAGGAAGCTGATAGATTACGAGGATTAATGCCAGCAGGGAATGTTTCGACAAAACCTGGTGAAACATATACCGCTGAAGTTGGAAGACAAGGACTTATTTATGTAGCTAAAGATGTTAATCTATTCCCTACTAGACCAGGACAATTTTTAGAAGAAATGTTTTATGCAGGTCATATAGATAGGCATCAAGAAGGATTTGATCTATCAGCAAGAAATGTAGTTCTTCCAAGTAGTCAAGCAAAAGATTTAAGACTTGTTCATATAACTGCACAAAAACCAGATCAATCAACTCAAGATTTTGCTTGGCCCGTAAGTACTTATCCAAGTATATTGTCTGATTTAGCTTATAATTTAAGAAGAAAAGTTACAGGAAGATAAATTTATTATTTTTCTAAAAATTTTCTACCAGCTAATTTTTTAGGTAAAAAAGATAATTTTTCCTTTGGACCTACATATTTTTCTCCCCAAGTATAATTTTTTCCATAACCAAGTGATTTCATAAACTTAGTTGGTGCGTTTCTTAAATGTAATGGTACTGGTTCATTAGGAAATTCATAAACCGCTTCTTTTGCCTTTCCCAAGGCATTAGTTGTTGCTCTGGATTTAGGAGCAAGCGCAAGATATGTCACAACATAGGCTAAAATAAGCTGTGCCTCAGGCATACCTACTTTATTGACTGCTTCAAACGCTTCATCGGCTTGAATTAGCGCTCCTCTATCAGCTAGGCCAATATCTTCAACAGCAAAAATAATCATTCTTCTTGCAATAAATTTTGGGTCTTCTCCGTTTTCAAGCATTCTTGCAAGATAATATAAGGACGCATCAGGATCACTTCCCCGCATAGATTTAATAAATGCAGAAATAATGTTGTAATGTTCCTCTGCTTTTTTGTCATAAAGTCCTGCAGATTTTGTTTGAAAAATATCTTGAATAATTTTGGGAGTTATTTTTTTATCCTTATATGACGTTGCTGCAATTTCTAAAGCATTTAGCATAATTCTTGCATCTCCGCCTGAAAGTCTTATTAATAGTTCTTTAGCATTTTTATCTATGGCCTTTTTAAGACTGCCTAAGCCTTTACTCTTGTCTTTTAAAGCCCGAGTTATGATTAGCTCTAGTTCTTCTGGTTCCAAGGCTTTTAAAACTAAAATTCTACTCCTAGATAGTAATGCCGAGATTACTTCAAAGGAAGGATTTTCGGTGGTTGCACCTATTAAATTAATAGTTCCGTTTTCAACATATGGCAGAAGTGAATCTTGTTGTGATTTATTCCAACGATGTATTTCATCAATAAATAAAATTGTTCTAATATTTCGTTTAAGATTTTCTTTAGCAATCTCAATTATTTTATGTAAATCAGCTTTTCCTGATTCAACGGCTGATAAATGATGAAAATCAGCATTAATCTCTGAGGCAATTATATTTGCAAGCGTTGTTTTGCCGCTACCTGGAGGTCCCCAGAAAATTAAAGAAAAAGTTAAATTAGACTTAATAATTTTTTTAATCAGTGCAGTATCAGAGGTTAAATGCTTTTGACCTATGAATTCAGAAAAGTTAATTGGTCTTAAAGTAAAGGCTAAGTTCACAACGCCATTTTAGCACTTTAAATAAGTGTTGTATAATCTGTGCATGCCAGAGCTATAGTAACTCCAAGAAGTGGAATGATTAAGCAAATAGGATCTGAAAAAGGATTTGGTAAGCTAAGTAGATCGCAAAACCCTAGAATTAAATTAACTTAAGTACTCGAGAGTTCCCTCATCGTATTTTTTATTTGTAATTGTAATTTTAAATCCATAATTATTAATGTTAATTTCTTTTTCTCCAGTAAATATAAATTCGACACTGTACCCTTCTTTATATAAATGTTCTGCCATATCTAAATCGGAAAGACTATCTCCGAAAGTAATAAACCTGTCTTTAGAGTGTCCATTTTTACTTAACCAGGAAAGAATTTTTGACGCTCCAAAATCTTTACCAACAAAACGGTTTTCAATATCAGTATCAATAGTTGTTGGTGTAAATTTAATTTTCCCATCTTTATCTAAATCTTTTAAAATCTTTGCAATCTCTAAGTCAAGCAATGGATGAATTTCATTAAATCTATCTAAAGTTATATCTTTCATTTCTACTGTAATCATGGTTAGCTTTTCTTCATCGTAAAAAACCTCATTAGGAAATTTATCTTGAATCATTTTTTTGATAGCTTGTTTAATATCGTCAGAAATATTAATGTCTGGGTCAACAAATATTTCTTCATTCCCAGATTCGTCAAAAGTTAAGATTACCCCACCTTTTTCGCAAACTGCAATCAAGTTTTTTAATAAAGATTTGTCTGGTATTTCTGTTTCAATTGGAGAAAGTATGGCTTTTTTTACCCAGGATAACGGTCTTCCTGTGTTTAAGGCTACGGGTTCATTTTTCTCAAGGAGTTTAATTAAGAATTGAAGTATTTGTGGATTTTCGATTGCATGAGTTTTTATGGACACCAAAACTCCATCGATATCAAAAATATATGCCTCACTAGATTTGTCCATAAGTTATGTTATCTAGAATTTCTAACTCTTTCAAGTTTAGTTAGATATTTTTTTCTAAGTCTTAAATTTTGTGGTGTTACTTCAAGTACTTCATCATCTTCTAAAAAGTCCAAACATTGCTCAAGACTCATGATGGTTGCAGGAGTTAATGCTCCTAAATTAACATCAGACGTTGAAGCTCTCATATTAGTTTGCTTTTTTTCCTTAGTAACATTAATTTCAATATCGTCAAATCTGGTATTTTCACCAACAATCATTCCTTCATAAACTTTTGTTCCTGGTTCAATAAAAGTGATACCTCTTTCTTGAGCGTTATTTAATCCATAGTGAAGTGCTGTTCCGCCTTCTGAAGCAATTAAAACTCCATTTCTAAGTTTAGCTATTGGTGGTGTTAGTGGTTCAAAATCTGCGAATTGAGAATTAATAACAGCCGTGCCTTTAGTAGAAGTAAGCAGTGAACTTCTAATACCAAGTAAGTTTTTAGATGGTATTGTATATTCTAGTCTGGTATTGCCTTTCCCGTCTGCTTGTAGATTGCTCATTTGTCCTTTTCTTGCTCCCATTTCGGAAGTAATGGCTCCAACAAATTCATCAGCTACGTCAATTGTAACGTCTTCAAATGGTTCAAGGGTTTGTCCGTCAACTACTTTAGTAATAACTTCAGGTTTACCAACTTGGAATTCATAACCCTCTCGTCTTAGTGTTTCAATCAGAATTGATAAATGCAGTTCTCCTCTACCAGATAAAATAAACTTTTCGCCAACTTGCTCCATTCTTAAAGAAATATTAGTTTCGAGTTCTTTAACGAGTCTTTCATGGAGTTGTCTTGAGTTTGTAAACTTACCTTCTTTACCAGCAAATGGAGAGGTGTTAGCAGAAAGTGTTATTTTAATAGTTGGTTCTTCAACTGTAATTCTAGGCAAAGCTTCTGGGTTTTTTGCATCACAAACCGTATCGCCAATATTAGCATTGGCAATACCTGTAATATCAACAACGTCTCCAGCAACAGCTTGCTCTACTTCAATTTTCTTTAAACCATGAGAAACCCTAATACTATCTGCTTTACCTGTGATTTTCGTGTCATTTTC
>CAZIOR010000021.1:0-7689 GCA_964540925.1 uncultured Gammaproteobacteria bacterium
ATTAAAAAGGGAATAACAGCTCAAATGGCAGCCGGAGAAATTCATACAGATTTTATTAAAAAATTTATTAAAGCAGAAGTCGTTCATTTTGCAGATTTCGTTGGCGCAAATGGTTGGAAGGGAGCAAGGGAAGCGGGTAAAGCGCTACTTGAGGGAAGAGACTATATTATGCAAAATGGAGATGTAGTTGAGTTTAAAATAGGCACATAATTACTCTGTTATCTTCATCTGGACTTGTAACAACTTTGAAGCCATATCTTTCATAAGCTCTTATTGCTGCTAAATTATTTTTATTTGTTTCCAGCCAAATATCTTTTTGGACATTTTGAGTATATTCAAGTAAATTTTTATATTTCTCAAAAGCTTTATCCATAAAGTGTTTTGATAAACCTTTACCTCTAGCAGGTTTATATATTCTGACAGCAAAAGTAATACCAAAATTACCCTTATTCATAGGTAATATATAGTTTTTTTTAGGTAGAGTTTTTCTACCAAACCACAAAATTCCTAAAAGATTATCTTTAACATCTGTTAAGACAAAAACAGTTCTATCTTTTTTAAGCCAAGAATTAAAGTTTTCAATGGTTCCAAATCTGTCTCTGTCTTTAGTTGTTTCTTGAATTAATTCGTCTGTATTACTGTAGTTTATTAGTTGTTGAATTTGTTTTTTGGTAATTCCTTCTTTGATGTAGACCTTTTCCATTGATAAATTATAACAAGATTAATTGACAAAGATAATACATAACTGTAGAATTGCGAGATTATGTTACCACCTATATCAGAAAGAAGATTTAGAGATTTGCCTAAAGACACCATTGTTGTGACTGGAGCAGAAATGATTACTGCATTAGGGAATACTCAGCAAACAATGGATGGTATGTATGCAGGTAGAACTGGAGTTATCTCTTATGATGCAGGGATTAGAGAAGTAAGTGTTGCCGCACCAGCTAGTTTTGATTCAGCTGAATTTCCAGTTTTGGGAGATCCAAAATTAAAAAGACTATCTAAAATTGGCCAAGCGGTTGTAGGCTTAAGTGTTGTTGCTGCTTTTAAGGCAGGACTTTTAACAGATGAATTTAGATTAAGAGATGATATTGGTATTGATCCAGATTTGGCAAGTGTCGCAATTGGCTATGGTTTTGGACAACCAATATATTCTGATAGAGTCAATGAGAGTTTAAAACGAAAAGGATCGACTACTCCAACTTCTGGAATGCAACTCTTACCAGAACAGCCTCATTCAATGTTTGAACTTCTTGCAGGATTTAAAGGACATAGTGTATCAACATACGAGGCATGTGCTACTGGTTTATCTAATATCGTTGAAGGGTATAGGCTCTTAAAAGATAGAACTAGTGATGTAGTTATTGCTGGTGGATTTGATTTTTTACTTGAAGATCCAAAGCTCGCAATAGGAACTTTTAGAGCATTTAGAGCTCTATCTGTAAATCCAGATCCTGAAACAGCTAGTAGGCCTTATGACATAAACAGAGATGGTTTTGTAATGGGTGAAGGTGGAGGAGTAGTAGTAATGGAAAGATTAGAAACGGCTTTAGAAAGAGGCGCAGACTTACTTGCAATCGTTGAGGGAGCGGTAAAAGGATCTGATGGATTTGATGACACTATGATGGACCCAAATAGAATTGGAAGGCTAGTAAGAAAAGTAAATGCGGGTAGAAAAGTCGACGCTATATTTGCGCATGCAACTAGCACTAAGGGTGGAGACTTATCAGAAGCAACTGCTTATGCACTTGGTCTTGATTTAATGAATAATGAAATTGAAGAACCAATCCCAATCACCTCAACAAAAGGATTTACAGGACATACTATTGGTGGAGCAGGAGCAATTACTGCAGTTTCAGCAATAATGGCAATGCAAAAAGGAATAATTTTTTCAACTCATGCAATAGAACCTGATCCTGAGTTAGTTCCTTTGAATGTCAGACCAGTTATTCAGAATGAAGCTAATGCACTAGATAATGTATTAGCATCTGCAGCAGGTTTTGGAGGCAAAACCGGTATGAGTGCATTCTCTCAAATTCCTCAGGATTTCTAATTTCTAAATTTTGTTATACTTTCTTTATGCCACAGGAATCTCAAATACCAGATATTGAATCTTTACTAGCTAAGGATCAAGCAAGAATCAAAAAAGAGCTTGGAGACATTACTGAATTTACAGATATGACTTTTGTTCCTGGTAAAGATGAGCAAGTTGGTTATTGGGTAAATCTTGAAGAAGAGGGTTTGGTATTAGCAAGGTGTTCATATGGATTTAAAGCTACTAGTATGTCTACAGTTTATGAAGATTTAGCAACAGGTCATACTAAAGAAACTGGATTCAAAAACCGAAAAGCTTTTTTAGAACAAAATGGATTTAAAGGAACAAGAGTATTTCAAACCAGGGGTCAAGTAATTGGGAATAAGCCGCAGATTTTAGAGGTAGATGAACACAGCGAAGAAGCAGTAGTAGATGCAAACGTTTTATTTACTAGAGATCCCAATGTCATTATGATTATTGCTTCATCTGATTGCCCAACAGCTGTATTAAGTGCAAAAGATGAGCATGGTAATCCACTGACAGCACTTCTGCATGGCGGTGCTCAGTCAATTAATTTTGGTCTAGTTAGACAGGGTATGCAGGCTTTGCAAAGTGAACTAGGCGTAGATGTAGAAGAAGCAAGAGTAGGTATTTTTCCTGGTATGGAAAACTATACTCTTTCTAGATGGTTTAAAGATAAAGATGGGGTAATTCAGCCAAGATATGAAGGTTTATACCCTGTTAATGTTAATGGCTTTTTAGAACCAGCAAGAACTGATGATCCTTTGGAAAAACGCAGAATTGATTTACTTAGCGCAATGGAAATGCAACTTTTGCAAGCAGGAATGAGACCAGAAAATATCTTAGCTGTTAGAAGAGATACTTATGCTGATGCTCAAGAGGGAAGGGTATTTTCACATAGACTTATGGTTGATGCTAACGGTAGACCAGGCGCTAATTTAATTGCAACCCAGTTAAGACAAGCTGCTTAATCAGGTTCTTGCTTAAAAGCTCTCTCTATAGTAAAATTAAAGCCATGAGAAATTACAATTTAACTTTAGTTGTTAGCGGTTCATTAAAAGACGCAGATAGAAAAAAGGTTGTTGATTTAGTTAAAGAATATTTAAAAGATGCAAAGTTTTCAAAATCTGATGAATGGGGAGAAAAAACTCTTGCATATAAGATTAAAAAAGATACTAAGGGTTTTTATTACAATTTTGAATTAGAATTAGAAAATATTCCAGCAGACTTTGATAAAAAAGTTATTGCTAACGAAGACATACTTAGATATTTATTAATTAGATCAAAATAACATGGCTAAGAGTTTAAACAGAGTTCAGTTAATTGGAAATCTAACAAGAGATCCAGAATTAAGATATACACCATCTGGAAGTGCAGTTTGTACATTTAGTATTGCTACTAATAGAAGCTGGACAACAGATACAGGTGAAAAAAAGGATGAATCTGAATTTCACAGAATCGTTGCTTGGAATAAATTAGCTGAAATTTGTAGTCAGTTTTTAACAAAAGGTAGAAAAGTTTTTGTTGAAGGAAGACTTGCTACTAGAAGTTGGCAAGCACAAGATGGAACACAAAAACAATCAACTGAAATTGTTATCTCTGACATGATACTTTTAGACAATAGAAAATCAGAGGGTGGAGAAGAAGCTGAGGTTGAACACGTAGCTAAAGCTCCAAAAGAAGCTAAAAAAGCAGAACCTAAGAAAGAAGAGGAGGTAATGGAAGAAGGTCCAGCAGAAGAAGAAATTGCTGCAGACGACATCCCATTCTAATATGGCAAAAAGAAAGAAAAGTTTTAAAAGAAATCAAAAAAGCACAGCACCTAAAGAGTGTTGGTTTTGCGTAGAGAAAAAAGAGCCAGCATTTGCTGATGTTGCTAATTTATCTAGATTTGTTACTGAAAGAGGTAAGATTATTGGTAAAACCAGAAATGGACTTTGTGGTAAACACCAAAATAGATTAACTCTTGAAGTTAAACACGCAAGATATATTGCTTTAATGCCTTACACGACCTCTATCTAATATTCAAGCAAAATTTCATCTTGAACCGTTACCCTAAATTTGTAATAATGGATAGACTGTCTTAATTTGCATGAAGAAAAACTCATATATTAGACTCTTTTTGATTGTTGGAATTGCTTTCTTAGTAGGTTATTTTCTAGGCGTCAATAAAATTAACATAGATTGGAAAAATTATAAACCTCAATTAAATGTTGTCAGTAAAACTCCTCCTCCTGGCGTATCAAATGTAGATTTCACTCCTTTTTGGTCTGTTTGGGAAAAGTTAATGGCTAGTTATTATGATAAATCTAAACTTGATCAACAAAAGATGTTAAACGGCGCAATTTCTGGAATGGTTGGGGCTTTGGGTGATCAATTTACGATGTATCTTCCTCCTGTGCAAAATGATAATTTCAAGCAAGGTTTAGCTGGGCAATTTTCAGGAATTGGAGCAGAGCTTGGCACTAAAGATAAAGATATTATTGTAATTTCGCCTTTAGACGGAAGTCCTGCAGAAAAAGCAGGAATTAAAGCAGGAGATGTAATTTTATCAGTTGATGGTAAATCAATTGCTGGTTGGAATATTTCTCAAGCTGTCGAAAAAATTAGAGGACCAAAAGGAACAGATGTTACCTTAGCAGTATTACATAAAGATACTAAAAAGCAGGAAGATTTAAAAATAACTCGTGATGTAATTACCATTAAAAGTGTTTCTATGGATTTAAGAGATGCTCAATGTGAGAAAGATAACTGTAAGGTTGTTGCTAAAGGTAGTTCTTGTACGGCAAGTGATTGTGTTAAGTTTGCTTACATTAGACTTTCACAATTTGGCGATAATACCAACCAAGAATGGGTGTCAATGATAAATGGAATAGTGAATAAAATGAGTACCGGTAAAAATGTTAAAGGTGTTGTTTTTGATTTGCGTAATAATCCAGGTGGTTATTTAACAGACGCTACTTTTATTGCTTCAGAGTTTTTAGATATGGGTAAAACAGTTGTTATTCAAGACAATGGAACAACAGATAGATTACCAATGAATGTTTCAAGACAGGGTCAATTAACCAAGGCAAACGTAGTTATCCTAATCAATAAAGGAAGCGCATCTGCATCAGAAATTGTTTCTGGAGCATTAAGAGATAATGGTAGAGCAAAGCTTGTTGGCGAAACATCTTTTGGTAAAGGTACAATTCAAACTGCAGAAGATTTAGGTGGTGGAGCAGGTATTCATATCACAATTGCAAAGTGGCTTACTCCAAATGGCACCTGGGTACACGAAAAAGGCTTAACCCCTGATTTAAAGGTAAGCTTAGATGCAAAGGATCCTGCAAGAGACACCCAGCTTGAAAAAGGTGTGTGGGAATTGTTACAATAAACCCGCATTTAGGACTTATGAAAAAATTAATTGCAGCTTTAGTCTTATTAGTTTTAGTCCTTCTTTTTTGGAAAGGTGCTAGCGTTGCTTTTCCCAAATTATTTTCCAATTTAAATTCTCCAACGATCCAGTCAGTAAAGCTAGTTAATGAAGAATCTGGTGTAATAAATGTAGTTAAGGAAGTGGGTCCTTCTGCAGTAACTATAATTGAAAAGCAAACAGTTTCTTCAGATTCTACTTCTTATGGTTTCGGACCTTATGGTTTTTTTCAAATTACACCAGCACCCCCAACAGAGCAAACAACTGGCATAGGTTCAGGATTCATAGTTAACTCTAATGGGCTTATTGCTACAAATAAGCATGTTGTTGCTGATACGAATGTCACATATCAAGTCATTACAAGTAACGGAAAAACATATAAAGTTAATAAGGTATTTCGTGACCCTTTAAACGATATTGCTTTTGTTCAGATTGATCCCACCGAACACAAGGAACAAGTTTTGAAACCAGTTGCTTTCGGAGATAGTAGTAATTTACAGGTTGGCCAATTTGTTATTGCTATAGGTACTGCTTTGGGCGAGTTTAAAAATACCGTAACAACAGGTGTTATTTCCGGACTTGGTAGGGGAATAACTGCAGGTAGTCAATTTGAGGGCTTTGTAGAAAAACTAGACAACGTTATTCAAACAGATGCGGCAATTAATCCAGGTAATTCTGGAGGACCTTTAGTTAACTCTTTAGGACAAGTAATTGGTGTAAACACCGCTGTTTCTCAAGGAGGACAAAATATTGGCTTTGCATTGCCAATCAATGTTATTAAAGAAGCTTTGGATAATTTTACTAAAAACGGTAAGTTTAATAGACCATTTTTAGGGGTTTCATATAAAATGCTTGATAAGCAAACAGCTGAGTTAAATAATTTGGTTGAAGGAGCATATGTTCAAAATGTAGTTGAAGGTTCTGGGGCAAATTTAGCGGGTATTCAGATTGGCGATGTTATTGTTAGTTTTGATAATAAAAAAGTTACCGTAGATACAGAGGTTTCTAAATTAATTTCTGGAAAAAAAGTGGGGGATAAAGTTACGGTTACAGTCTGGAGAAAAGAAAAAGAAGTTAGGTTAAACGCAGTATTAGGAGCTGCTCCTGAAGAATAGTATGTTAATTAAAGAAAACATTTCGCTTAAAGATTTTAGTAATTTTAAAATTGGTGGAAATGCAAGATATTTTTTAGAAGTAAAAAGTGTTGAGGATTTAAAACTTGGCATAGAAGAATGGAGAGAAGTTTCTGCAACTTTTTCTGACTCCGAAAAAAGAATCTTCATTTTAGGCGGAGGAACGAATATTTTATTTTCTGACTTAGGATTTAATGGTTTAGTAATTAAAAATTCAATTAATTTTATTGAAAGAAAAGGGGATTTAATAATGGTGGGCGGAGGAACTGCTTGGTCGGATTTGGTTAATTTTTGTATAGACAATAGTTTATCTGGTCTTGAATGGTCAGGAGGACTCCCAGGGACCGTAGGAGGAGCGGTAAGGGGTAATGCCGGCGCGTATCAGGGAGAAACAAAAGACTTACTTACTGAAGTTGAAAGTTTAGATTTAGATACTTTGCAGACAAAAATTAGAAATAACACTGATTGTAATTTTAGTTATAGAAATAGCATTTTCAAAACAGGTGAGGGAGAAAGAGAGATTGTTATTAAAGTTACGTTTAAATTAACAAAAGGTGATCAAATTGTAATCAGAGCTGGTTTTCAGGAAAAAATAGATTCTAGAAAAAGTAAACATCCTTTGGAATATCCCAATGTTGGAAGTATTTTTAAAAATGTACCTGTTGAAAAATTTGATACTAAACAGTTTCTTTATGAGTTAGCCCAATACGTTAAAAATGATCCATTTCCAGTTATACCAACAGCAAAGATTAATTTTTTAACCGGTGTAAAAGGGGAACAAGTGGGCGATGCTCAGCTTTCAGAAAAACATACAAATTTTATTGTAAATTTAGGAAACGCAAGTTCTGCAGATGTAAAAAATTTAATTCAGCAGATAAAGTCTAAAGTAAAAGAAAAATTTAATGTAGAGCTAGAAGAAGAGATAATGATTGTAAATTAATTTTTGTATCCCGAGAAATAGTCCATTCTAATTTTCTCCTCAGAAATTTTCAGCTTTTTTAATATTTCAAAAACACTTTCTACCATTGGATCTGGTCCAGAAATATAATAAATGTTTTTAGTGTTTATGTATTTTTTTAATA
>CAZIOR010000021.1:7789-10968 GCA_964540925.1 uncultured Gammaproteobacteria bacterium
ATTTTTAAATTAAATAATGCCTGTTTAAATGTACTAGAGTTTTTATATATTCGGGTAGTAATGGAGGGTAGTTTTTCAAATGGAGAAGAGGAGATTGTAAAAAATCTTTGTTTGCCTCTTAAATCAGAATTTTTGTGATCTAAGGAATAGATTAAATACTGCCCGGGTGACCAGGTTAATTTTTTGTCTGGCTTAAAAATGAAAGTATAAATATTGCCAATTTCATGTTTTTTTTCAACGAGGGTTAATTTCATTTTACAAATATACCAAAGCTTGTTATAAATATATAGTGGATAGAATTTTTCTAGATTTAACTTTAGTAATTTGTTTAGCTTCAGTATTTTCAATAATTTTCAAACTGCTTAAGCAGCCTGAAATTTTAGCATATATTTTAACTGGTATTGTCATTTCCTCGTTACAATTTTTTGGTCAAACTAGTCATCCATTTTTACAAACTCTTTCACAAATCGGTGTTACTTTGCTTTTGTTTATGGTTGGTTTGGAAATCAGAATTTCTGAACTATTATCAATGGGAAAAGTGTTAGTTATTGCTTCTTTGTGGCAGATATTGGTGACTTTTGGTTTAGGATTTTTGCTATCAGGCTTTTTCGGATTTGATATGTTGGGTAGCTTTTATGTGGCTAGTGCCTTAACATTTTCCTCAACTATTATTGTTGTTAAACTTTTGTCTGATCAACATGAGTTACATAGTTTGCATGCAAAATTTTCCCTAGGTATTTTGCTCGCACAAGATATTTTTGCAATGGCAATTTTAATGTTTTTATCAGGCTTTGGAAAAGATACGAGTATAAACCCAGTTTTAAATTTTAGTTTAATCTTAGTTAAAGGAGTATTGTTGATTGGTCTTATTGTACTTTTATCTAAAAAACTTTTCCCTCATTTGATTGAAAAAATAGCCAAGAGTTCAGAGACAATATTTTTAGCAAGCCTTGGTTGGGTATTTGGCTTAGCAGCCTTAGTTAGTTCGAAGTTTATTGGTTTTTCTATTGAAATTGGTGGATTTTTAGCTGGTGTTGCATTGGCTAATTCTTTAGTTAATTATCAAATTATTGCTAAGGCTAAAATTTTAAGAGATTTTTTTATAGTTATCTTTTTTGTCTTACTTGGTTTAGAAATGTCTTTTGCTAACATTAAGGAAATAATTGTTCCAGCAATTTTTCTTTCCTTGTTTGTTTTAGTAGTAAAACCCTTTGTTGTTATGGTCTTACTAGGTATAATGGGGTATAGAAAAAGAACTTCATTTTTAACCGGAATTTCTTTATCACAAATATCAGAATTTTCTTTAATCTTAGTCTTTTTAGGATATAAGCTTGGGCATTTAGACGAAAAAACTGTTTCTTTACTTACTTTAGTTGGTTTAATAACTTTTGCAGTTTCAACCTATTTAATTGCGCATTGGAAAAATTTATATAAAAAATTTGCTAATAAATTAGATTTATTAGAAAGAGAGAGTGTTAAGAAAGAAGAAGCAGAAGAAGAGGGTTTAGAGGCTCTTGATAACCATGTAGTTGTTGTTGGAGGAGACCAAATGGGAGACTCAATAATAGAAGCCTTAGAAGATCAGAAGGTAGATATTGTTATGGTAGATTTTGACCCAAATATTTTAAAGAAAATGAAACAAAAAAAAGTATATAGACTATTTGGTGATATTTCAGATTTAGATATTCAACAAAGAGCAAAAATTGATAGTGCAAAAATGGTTATTTCGACAATTCCAGATACAGAGGATAATTTAATGCTCCTTAGGGAGTTAAGGCGAGAAAATAGAAGAGCAAAAATAGTTATGATGGCAATTGAAGGAAAAGAAGCAAAAACTCTATATAAAGCAGGTGCAGATTATGTCATATTGCCTCATTTAGCTGGCGGGAGACAAATTGCTAATTTAATTGCTAAGAATGGAATTGAAGGCCTAGAAAAATTAAAAGAAAAAGATAGAGTTTACTTACGCTAGGGGAGCCTCTGTCGTTTCTTGTTGATCTAATTCGCGCATTGCTTCTATAACCTTATCGATTTCTCCCTCCATAATTACTGGTAAATTGCTAAAATTTCTATTAATTCTGTGATCTGTTAATCTGTCTTGAGGGAAGTTATAGGTTCTTATTTTTTCCGCTCTCATTCCGTGTCCGACTTGAGTTGCTTTAAGACCGGCAATTTCACCGTGTTGTTTTTCAACTTCTTGTTCCCAAAGTTTTGCTCTTAACATTTCTAAGGCGATTTCTCTGTTTTGCGCTTGAAATCTTTGAGTCTGGCAGGTAACAACAATACCGGTTGGCCTATGCTTAAGTCTAACAGCAGTTGAAACCTTATTAACGTTTTGACCTCCATGACCACCAGCTCTAAATGCTTCAAATTCAATATCTTCTGGGTTAATGTGTAAATCAATATCTTCAAGTTCTGGTAATACTGAAACAGTTGCAGTTGAAGTGTGAACTCTACCGCGTTTTTCTGTGGTTGGAATTCTTTGTACCCTGTGAACTCCTGCTTCGTATTTAAATGTTTCAAATGCACCCTTACCATTTACTTTGATAACATCATCATCTAAGCTTTCTACTTTAAATCCATGCATCTGGGCATACCTAGAATACATACGCAAAAGCTCTTGGCCCCAAAGACTAGCTTCGTCTCCGCCAGCAGCACCTGAGGCTTGAATAATGACGTTTCTTTCATCTAAGTCTCCACCAGAATTTTCTTCCTCACTTGACCCGTAGGTTGCTAAAATGGCTTGTTTTTGGTTTTCTAAATCAGTTATTTCAGCTGTAGCTAATTCTGCCATTTGAGGATCTTCAAGAAGTTTTTTTGTTTCTTCAATTTTACTATCCAAATCAGCAAGTTGTACTTGTCTATAGTCTTCCATAGGGGAGTTGGCTTATCCAATCTCTGCCAACATTTCTTTTAAGGTTTTTGGAGCGTTATCTTGTTTCTTTGTTTCTTTAGCTTTTTTAGTTACATGGAATTCGGTTGCTTTTTCTTGTTTATTTTTAAACTTCTGAATTCTTGAAGCTGAATCTACGAATCTTTGTTCGCCAGTATAGAATGGATGACAATTTGAGCAAAGTTCCACATGAATTACTTCCTGGGTTGAACCAGTTGTAAATTTATTTCCACATGCGCAAATGACTTGTGCATCAAAATATTGTGGGTGAATTGCTTGTTTCATA
>CAZIOR010000022.1:0-4479 GCA_964540925.1 uncultured Gammaproteobacteria bacterium
TAAAAGAAAAAGGTATTCAAGCGACTGCTCATTATGTTGCTCTTCATTCAGCAACACAAGGCAAAAAATTAGGATATAAACCTGAAGATTGTCCAATCACAGAGGATCTAAGTAAAAGATTGCTTAGGTTACCATTGTATTCGGCAATGACAAACGAAGAAAGGGAGTATGTAGTCGATAATTTAAAAGCAATTCTTAAAGAAATAAATAAAGATGTAATTGTTGATATTGGAATTTCAGCCTATAACGAGGATAAAAATATCAAAAGTTTATTAAAAGAGATACTATCTCAAGATAAAAAAGGATGGGTATTGGGTAGAATATTTGTTGCTTCAGATGGTAGTACTGATAATACAATTGCGGAAATTAAATCTTTGAAGAACTCTAAGATAGAAGTAATTCAGGGAGCACAGAGAGAGGGTAAGAGTTTTAGGTTAAATCAGATTTTTAATAGAATTACTGGAGATGCGGTATTGTTACTAGATGCAGATGTTAAATTAGCTAATAAAAATCTGATAAATGAAATGATAAAAACACTTTCTGAAAATAATAACAATGTTCTTATTGGTGGAAATGCACGTCCTTTTTTACCAAAAAGTTTTTTTGAGAAAGCTGTTTATTCAACTTTTAAGGTTTTAGATAAGTCTCGTGATTTTATGAACAATGGAAATAATATATACAGTTGTACAGGACAATGTTTAATGTTGTCGGCAAATTTTGCTAAGACATTAAATCTACCTAAAGGATTAATTGCAGATGATGATTATATATATTTCTCATGTCTTAAAAATAATTATTTCTTTAAATATTGCGATAAAGCAGTCGTGTATTATAAATTGCCCACTAATATTAAAGATTATTTAAGACAAGTTTTTAGATCAGATCCAGATGCAGCAACAAGAAGTGTAGAAAAGTATTTTGGCAAAATTGTAGCAAAAGAATATAAACGTCCTATGAAACTCTATTTTAGTGCGGTTTTAGCATCAGTTGTTGAAAATCCTTTAGGTTCTTTATTAATGATATTTATTAGATTAATTTCTAAGCCATTAGGTAAGACATTTTTTAAAAACTACAAATTGGATTGGTTTACTGCGTTAAGTACAAAGTAATATGAAAAATACTTCTAAAAAAACAATTACAATTGGTATTCCCGCACATAATGAGGAAAAAAATATAGCAAAATTATTGCGATCTATTTTATTGCAGAAAGCTGATAATTTTAAAATAGATAAGATTATCATTGCTAATGATGGATCAAGCGATAGGACTGTAGAAATAGTGAATAAATTTGCAAAAAAATACAAAATAATTAAATTAATTGATGATGGTCAACGACTAGGTCAATCTGGTAGGTTAAACCAATTTTATAAAAATTTAAAAAGCGATATATTTATTACGTTTGACGCAGATGTAATAATTGAAAGTAGACATACCATAAGTGAATTAATTAAGCCCTTTTTTGATAAAAAGGTAGGACTTGTTGGGGGTCGAGTGTATACAGTGCCCCCTACGACAATAATTAGTAAGTTAATTTCAGTTTATGAATATTTTTGGAGCAAGGTAATTGATAACCTCGAAGACAAGAATAATCTCCATAGTCATACAGGACCAATTTCTGCTGGTAGTAATATTTTTTTGAAATCTATAAAAAGACCCATAAGTATTACAGCTAATGATCATTTTTTATTCTTAAGCGCCATAAAAAATGGATTTTCTTACTCGTCTGCAAAGAATGCTTATGTTTTAGTTAAGGTTCCTAATAATCTAAGCGATTTTATTAAACAGACTACAAGGTTTGACAATTCAGCTGAAGAAATTAAGAAATATTTTGGTAGTTGGGTAGATAAATATTATTACATTCCATATTCTACAAAAATTAAATCCTACTTCCAGACATTTATTAAATATCCTATTTTATTACCTATATCGATATTGTTATTTATGACGTCGAAAATTTTAAAATATAAATATAAACAAGTGCGCCTATCAGGAACTTGGGAGCAGATTAAATCTTCAAAATAATATGGAAATTGATAATATATATAAATTTTTTAAAATAAATTTTTTTAATATGCTAGAGAATTTTTATGCAAAAAATTCATCATATAGTTTGCCTAAAATAAAAGATTATAAATTAATTAAAACCATCAAGCTTCAGGAATATCCATTATATCCTTCGATTGGTATATATAAAAATAAAACCGGAGATAAGATAGTAGTTAAATCACTTCAGCATCGATTTAAAAACGCGGGTTATTATCAGCTTCATAATGAATTTAAAGTAATGAAATACCTATTAGAAAATATTGCTAATAAAAATATTACAGTTCCAAGACCTATTAAAATAATTGAAGAAAATAGAAGAATAACAATGTTTTACAGATATATTAATGCTAAATCACTGCAATCTCATCCGATAAATAAAACGCAAATTATTCTACAAAATATACTAACCGAATTAGAAAAAATTAATATTAAGCCAATAAAGAACAGTGTAGAAAATAGGTCAAAATTTGTCATTGGAATAAGTTTCCCAATTTACTTAATAATATTGTTGCTAAAAGATCCAAAAAATTTAAAAAAATATATTTTCGCTTTCTATAATTTTTATATAAATTATATGTTTGATATATTTCAACCCGCTAATTATGTTTTTTCTCATAGAGATTTACATCTAGATAACGTTTTGGTAAATCTTAATAAAGTTTTCCTTATCGATCCTGAAGTGGCTGTTATTGCCCAGGGGGGTACTGACCAAGTTATTTTAGAAAGAAATACCTTTGAGTTATTTGGAGATAGGACTAATGATTTGTTTACAGTTTTTAACACAACAAATAGTAGGAGCATAAATTATTTAAGACTTTATTATTCATTACAAATGATGGCAATAAGAGGTAAGAAAGATGAAGATTTTTTGTCTTCTCAAAAATATTTTAATTTTTTGATAAAAAATAAAGTTGTTAAAAAAGAAAAAAGTGAAATATATTTTTTAAATATAGTTTATGCTTTACTATTTCATATTTTAGTTAATTTAGATAAATTATTTCTGTTTAGAGCAACTCGTAAAAAATTAATCTTTTGTTATCATTCAATAGATGAGAGCAAATGGGGATATAGCTTGTCATCGAAGGTGTTTAGAAAGCAAATAGGATATCTTTTAAAAAATACAAAAATTGTACCACTAAGTAATCTTTTATCATCATCCAAAAATGGAACATCAATAACTTTCGATGATGGGTACGAGACTATTTTTACAAAAGCATTTCCATTATTGAAAAAATTAAATGTTAAAGCTACTGTTTTTATCTTAAGTGATTTTAATAACCCTTCTAGGCAAGAATTAGATAATAATTTTAAACTAATGACAATAGACCAAATTAAAATATTGCATAGTAATGGATGGGAAATAGGTTCACATAGTAGTACGCATGCAGCATTATTAAGACTTTCGGATAAAGAACTGTATAACGAGATAGTTGGTAGTAAGGAAAGATTAGAAAAATTATTAGGCATTAGGATTAAATACTTTGCATATCCTAAGGGAAAATATGATAATAGAATTATACGTTTTGTTCAAAAAGCAGGATATGAATGGGCTTTTACAGTTGATGGAGGATTAATAGATTTAAGGAAAAATTATCAAGTAACAAGATTACTTATTGAGAACAACACAGATATGTTTAAATTTAGAATTGCAGTTTCAGATTTAGGATTATATTTATCAGGAATCCAAATTAAAATATTTAAGCTTAAAGAGAGGATTTATGGTTAAGATAAATATGAAAAAGTTATTTTTTGCAATAATAGTTTTTATTTCAATTGTTTTATACGCTTTAACTACAAGAGGAAATATAGGAAATCCAACATCTAGCCAGATTGATTTGGAGTTAAGTAAGCCTGGTAAAGCATTTGAAACTTCTCAGGAGAGATCAAGATATGCAATTATATTGTCTTTAGTTAATGATCATTCATTTGCGATCGATAATTATGCATCTATGGGCACTCCAGATATTGGAAGAATTAATAATCATTTTTATTCATTTTTCCCTCCAGCTACATCAATTGTTGCGATACCATTGTATCTTTTGGGAAATTATTTAGGAGTGGCGCAACTGTTAACATTTTATGTTTCTACAATCTTTGCCTTGTTAACAATTCTCTTAATATATTTTTTTGCAATTAAAATTAAATTACATTGGTCTATCGCTGCATTTTCAGCATTAGCCTTTGGTTTTGCGACAAATGCTTGGGGATATTCAGTAACCTTATACGCACATTTACTTTCTGCCTTTTTATTATTATTGGGACTTTATATTGTTTTATTAGTTAATGATAAATATAAAGGCTTAAAAGCTATTGCAGCTTGGGGGTTATATGCACTTGGTGTTTTTGTTGATTTCCCAAATTTATTTGTATTCTTACCAATTGTTGCAATTGCGATGTTAAAATTTGTTGATATAAAAGATTTGGGAAGAAAGA
>CAZIOR010000022.1:4579-7042 GCA_964540925.1 uncultured Gammaproteobacteria bacterium
ATTGTTGCAATTGCGATGTTAAAATTTGTTGATATAAAAGATTTGGGAAGAAAGATAAATATTAAGTTAAACTGGTTAGTAATAATTTCTCCGATTATATTCTTTGTATTAATGGGAATATATGGATATTACAATCAAATTCATTTTGGCAGTCCATTTAAGTTTAGTAATACTATTCCTAGAGTAAAAGATTTGAAAGAAGTAAACTTATCAGTTCCTGAGTCTGGATCAGATGCAACAAGTGCTTTGTCTACGAGGAATTTATTGGAGGGGCTTCATTCATTCACAATTAGTTACGATAGAGGGATTTTAATTTATAGTCCAATAGTTGCTTTATTTATTTTTGGAATAGGCTTTTTAAAGCAAAACAAGAAAATAATAGAAGTTGGTTTATTATCTGTTCCAGCAGTTGAATTAGTTTTATATTCAATGTTTGGTGATCCTTATGGTGGTTGGGCATTCGGCTCAAGATATATGATCGCAGCTTTACCTGCTCTTTGCATTTTAATGGGAATAGGGCTGCAAAGATTTTATAAAAATATTTTTGTCAAATTACTTTATTCAGGAGTATTTATTTATAGTTTAGCAATTTCATTACTTGCACCCCTAACAACTAATGTTATACCTCCATATGTTGAAGCGAGAAATTTAGGTATTGAATCATGGTTTATTGTAAATATAAAAATGCTTCAATTTAATAATTTGAATTCTTTTTTATATAATTTCTTTTTTGGAAATTATTTATCAGGGATACAATATTATTTGTTAATTTTAATTCCAGTTACTTTACTGGGGTTAGTTCTTATTTGGGCAAGGAAGAGTCAATATGAAGATAATTAATTTATTAAGTAACATTCAGGTAAACAAATCCTTATTTTTATCAATAGATAAATTTATTAGAAAATATATTGTTGAAATACTGGTATTTTTACTTGTTCTAGTTTCAGTATATAGCTTCTTAAACTATTTAGGGAATGGTTTAGGCTTGTCATATAACGATGCAAGATCGCATTTGGATATTGCCAGACGTGTTGTAGAGGGATTAAAGCCTGGTTTCGCACAGATTGGTTCAGTATGGCTACCTCTTCCACATATACTTATGATCTTTACTGTTTGGAATGATTTCATGTGGCATAGTGGTTTAGCTGGAGCCCTTCAGTCAATGATTGCATTTGTTGGAACAGCGCTTCTTATATTTTATTTCTTAAAGGAAATTGGTGTTGGAATTTTAGGTAGAGTTATCGGAGTATTAGTTTTTGTTTTAAATATTAATATTTTATATTTGCAATCAACAGCAATGACTGAACTTTTATTAATTGGAACTATGACAGCTGGTTGCTATGAACTTTTATTATGGTTTAAAAAAGATTCGATATTAAATGTTGTCAAGGCAGCTTTTTGGATAATGTTAGCAACTTTGATCAGATATGATGGCTGGTTTTTATTCATGTTTGCTGCACTTTTGATAGGAATTCAAGTGTTTAGAAAAAAAGGATTAAAGGCAACTGAGGGAACCATAATTTTGTTTTCAACTCTAGCTGGATTCGGAATATTTTTATGGATACTTTGGAATACATTAATTTTTAAAGACCCCTTATATTTTATATTTGGACCTTATAGTGCTTATGCTCAGCAAGAACAATTAGCTAAGGCTGGAGTTTTGGCAACAAAAGGCAACTTCTTCTTTTCTTTAACAGTATATCTTTATGCCCTTTTATATAATTCAAATACTGTTATTGCAGCAATAGGTGCAATTGGGTCTATAGTTTTTTGGTTAGATAGAAAAATTAATTTATCAATAAAAATTTCAACTCTTGCGTTGTTTGCTCCATTTATTTTTAACATTCTAGCACTATACTTTGGCCAATCAGTACTTTTTGTACAAGGTTTATCGGGTGACACTTGGTTTAATGTTAGATATGGAATTGGAATGATGCCGACTTTTGCAATTTTCATTGGATACTTAATTCATAAATCAGGAAAAACAAAATATTTATTTATCGGACTCATGGCTTTTGTATTGTTATTTTCTTTTATGGGTAAAGATGCAGTGACAATTGATGATGCAAGAGTCGGAAGTAGCCAAAAAAACGTTTCAGAAGTTTCAGGATGGTTGGCTAAAAATACAAAGAGTAAGCCAGGATTTGTTTTGATATCTGCAGCAAGTCATGATGCAATTATTTTTTCTTCAGGCTTACCTATGTCTAAATTTATTCACGAAGGAACAGGTGCATATTGGGAAAGCGCAACTGTGTCTCCTGATAGATGGGCAAGATGGATAGTTATGCGTACAAATGATGTTAATGATCAAACCTTTAAATTGGTAAGTCAATCAAAAGCATACAAATTAAGTTACTATAATTTAGTAGATCATTATCCTTTTGCAGATATTTATGAACTAAAACCTGAGTTTATTAAAAATTTAAACACAAAACCAGTTTTAGGTAAACAAAAATAATATGT
>CAZIOR010000022.1:7142-9977 GCA_964540925.1 uncultured Gammaproteobacteria bacterium
GTTTCAGAGCTTTCTTTTTTCTATAAATTACGTATCCTTAAGTACTCCAAATAGTTATAGGTTAAACTATTGACTATTTAAATAATTGTGTTATAATCCCATAATATTAAATTAATGAATTCAATTAGTCTTAATTTTAAATATAATCATGAAGAATTTATTTATCAAATTATTGTTAATAGTAGTTTTACTATCGGTTTCCACAAAACCAGCATTGGCAGTTAACACGCCAAATTTCCCTGTATGTTCAAATCCTCAAGGTACAGTAAAAGTTGCATATGAAACAGGTATTCATGGTGTTCCTGGAGATTCAAATACTTATTCAGGAAAAGATGTTGTTTATAACGTAGGTCAAGATCTTACAACTCAATGTTTATGTACAGTTAATGGTGGTGGAATCCAAACAAATTGGTGGAAAGTATCAAGTTTAGATCCAGAACAAAAGCAAGTTCTTTTAAGCCAAGGTTGGATTTTAATTCCAGATGGATCAGCTTGGGGTCTTGAAAAAGGTGAATATTTAGCTCAAAATTCAAGCTTTGCTTGTGGAACTACAACAACCACTTCAGGTGGAGGAGATGGAAGATCTGATGGATTAGGTTGCGCAAGTCATCCATGTAATACAACAACCCAATCCGTGCTCGGTTCTATGACCAAAGCAGTATTAGGACTTGCTAACACAGGTAATGCATTGTTTATCGCATTTGTTCTTCTTTCAGGATTCACTTTACTCACTTCAGGAGTAATCATTTCAAATAGAAAAAATAAATAAGTATGAACCCCTTTTCTAGGTTTCTCATGGTTTTAGGATCTTTGTTAATTATTTTTGGTGGTTTTTTGGTATACCAGAGATATAGTCCACAAAAGTTAGCTTTTGCTAATTTAAAAGCAGAAAAAATAACGTATTCAAATATTTATCCTACTCAAATTGTTATTCCATCTTTAAGAATTAATAATCCAATCATTCCATCTAAAATTGTTAATGGACAATGGGAAACAACCAGTGAAGGAGTATCTTTTTTAAGTTCATCTCCAAGACCAGGAAGCTTAGGAAATAGCATTCTTTATGGACACAATTGGGAGAGCCTACTTGGAAGACTTCCACAAATAAAACCAGGAGATGAAATAGATATTTTATATAACAACGGTAGGGTTGAAAGATTTAAGGTTAAATTTACTCAAGAAGTAAATCCAACAGATACAAGTATTTTGGCAAACTCTAAGGATAAAAGAATAACTATTTATACTTGCTCTGGATTTTTAGATTCTAAAAGATTCGTAGCTACCGCAGTTTTAGCCACTAACTAAAGAAAGTTTAAAAGATTTGGTGCAAAGAGGGAAATCATATAGACAGTTGAAGCCACTGAAATTGCAATTAAGGTAATTATTACAATAATATTGATCAACTTGTTATTAGCGTATTCTCCTAAGATTTTTTTGTCATTTGATAGAAGATAGATAAATATAAAAATAGGAATAAGCAGTACTGCATTTACTGCCTGAGTAACAACTAAAATTGTAATTAAAGGAAGGAATGGAAGAATAACCATAAGGCCTCCTAAAATAAGTAATAGTAGAAATATTCCATAAAACTGTGGTGCCTGTTTAAAAGAATAATTTAGTCCTGATTCCATACCAAAAGCCTGGGTAATAACATAAGCGGTTGTGATTGGGACAATTGCTGCTCCAAAAAGCGATGCGTTTAAGAATCCAAAAGCAAATAAAGTTTTGGCGAATTCACCAGCAAGTGGTTGCAATGCTTGAGCCGCTTGACTAGCATCTGTTATATGAATACCTTTGGCAAAAAGAGTCGTAGCACAAGCTACTATTATAAAAAAGGAAATAAAGTTGGTAAAAAAGCTACCAAAGAAAACATCGCCTCGTTCAATTTTTAAATCTTCTTTGGTTAACTTTTTATCTACAACATAGTCTTGAATAAAAAACTGACCCCAAGGAGTAATGGTTGTTCCAACAAGTGCCATAATCATCAGAATATATGATGGTGAAGCATTATCGATATGGGGAACAGCTAAGCTTTTAATTGCTTCACCAAAGTCTGGTTTTGCGAGAAAAGCTGAGACTATATAGGAAAGATAAAAAGATGAAAGGATTAGGAATAGTCTTTCTAGCTTTTTAAAATTTCCTTTAGTTACGAGTAAAAAGACTGTGATGCCAGCAATTGGTACTGAGACAAATCTAGGAATATTAAAAATACTCATGGAGGTAGCGATTCCTGCAAATTCTGCAGCAATAGTTCCCATATTAGCAATAAATAAACAAACCATTATAAAAGCAGTCCAGCGAATACCAAACTTTTCGCGAATAAGTGAAGCAAGTCCTTTACCTGTAACTAGTCCCATTCTTGCCCCAATTTCTTGGGTAATTGCTAGTGCAAATGTTGTTAGTAGTAATACCCAAAGAAGAGATAAACCATAATTTGCTCCGGCTACAGAATAAGTGGTTATTCCTCCAGCGTCATTATCAGCATTTCCAGCAATAATTCCAGGGCCTAGGATTGCTAGAACAGGGAGCAGGAATATAAACTTGTTTTTAACTTTTCTAAATAAATTCATCTTCTCTTATCCTTTCTTCAATTTTCTCAAGCAGTCTATCAATTTTTACAACACCAATTGGTTTTTTATCTCTATCTACAACCGGAATAAGTCTTAAGTTATATTTTGCGAAAAGAAAAATTAGCTCATTAATTCCAACTGTCGGATAAACAAATTTTCTTTCACTAACAATATCTTTTAAAATAGCAAGTGAATCACTATCAAGCATGTCTTTAGTACTAATTGTTCCGACTAGTTTTTCATTTCCGTTTGTTACTACAATTGC
>CAZIOR010000023.1:0-6625 GCA_964540925.1 uncultured Gammaproteobacteria bacterium
ACATTTGATGCTACTGCAGGAGTAGAGCATGCATTTGCTTCGATTGTTGTGATTCCCCATCCTTCCATAAATGAAGGATTAACAAAAACCCATGCCTGTTGCATTAATTTAATTTTTTCTTCCTCTGAAACTTTACCCACAAACTGAATATAATCAGACATTCCTTTTTCGATTGTTAAATTAATCAATCTTTCTTTTTCTTCTCCCTCGCCAGCAATAATAAATTTTGCATTTGGAATTTTCTTTAAAACCCTCTTAGCTGCAATGATAAAAACATGCAAACTTTTGTAATACTGTAATCTCCCAAGATATACAATTAAAGGTTCTTTACTTTTTACTCCTGGTTTAAATAGATTAATATCAACTCCGTTATAAATAATTATCGGATCGGTTTTTGTTAATTTATGTTTTAGAATCTCATCTTTAGACGAAGGAGAAACAGTTATTACCTGAGTTTTTCTATAAACTAAGGGCATTAATTTTGCTTCTAAAAACAACGCTATCCATGACAATGGCCATTTTAAACTTTTTCTAAAAACTTCTTGATGGACATGATGAATTAATAAAAATTTAGGAACTCTTGAATATAAAGGAGTAAAGAAAGGAATTCCATTTTCAGAATCAATAATAACGTCATATTTTCCTCTGAATTTGAACAAATAGTAAATCATTGCCCATACATATACTGTATAAAAGCCACCGCGTCTATAGATTTGAATACCATCTTTTATTTCACTATGTCGGCTTTTGCCATCATTACCACAAAATATGGTTACATTATTTTTATCATTCACCCATCTCTTAGCTAATTCATTTAAATAAACCTCTGCTCCACCAGCCCATGTATGCTTTGTGTCTCTCCAGTTGAAAATTAAAATATTTAAATTAGCTTTATTTTTATTTGAAGATCTTTTTAATCTAACTAAATCAAGCAAATCTATTATGTTATTTTTAACAATCAAAAATTTGTCAGAGAAGAAGTAGTGAAATTTATGCAACACAAAGAAGACACTTAAATTAGTTAATCCTAATCCCATCATTGTATAAATAATTGATCTAATAGAGTCATGGAATAAATAAATTAAACCGATTTGTAATATTGCAATTAAAAAGCTAATGAAAGAAAAAGAATATTTCTTTAATGATTGGTAATATGAAACAAATACTTGCGAGATCGTGAAGCAAAAAATTGCTGTAGAATAAGGTAATAAATATTCAGAAATTAAATTAATTTTATCTCCTAATAATACTGGCAATATTTTACCTCCAAAAACACCAAGTGTAAGATACCCTATTGAAGAGAATATAAAAATTACTAAGAATGAATATTTTAATATCGATTTACTGTCTTCATTTTTTCCTTCTAATCGTGAGGCGAGCGGCATAACAAATGGTAAACCTAAACTTCCAAAAAAGAAAATCATTTTACCAACTAAAGAAATTAATGCATATTTTCCCGCGTCTTCCATGGAGAGAAAATGTTTAGCCAAAACTATATCTATACTTAAAAATGAAACAGTTGATAATCCAGATAGTAAACTTACAAAGAAAAACTTCCAAGGAAATTTAAATTTTAGTTTTGTATTGAATATTTTCTTTTGATTTTTATTGAAATACCAACTTACTAAAAACGCTATTAATGATCCTGCCGGAATTGAAAGAAATACATATTCACCAAACCCAGCAAAAATTATTCCTCCAAGCGAAACTAATTTCATTAATGGCTCCATTAGATAAATTAAAGCAATAGCTCCAAACATTAATTTTCCATATAAAAATCCTCTATTAACCGCAAATATAAAATTTGTAAGAAGGAGTGGTAATATTGCTAAAGCAAGATATGTCGCCGGAATTTTAAAATAAACACTTAATATTGGAGTAAGTAATATCCAAACGAGTGAGATAGCTAAAGAAATTACAATACTTATTTTTTTGATAGAATTCCAAAAAATTGTCCCCGCATCAATTCCATCTTTTCCAATTAAATATGCACTATGATGATTTACGGTTGTACTTAATGCATTTGCCGGAATTGCCACAATTGTACTAAGACTACTAATTAATGCAATTATTGCAAAATCATCAAAATCCAATACCCTTCCTAGGTAAGCACTGAACAAGTAACTTAATACATTTGCTATGTTGATTGCTGCTATCAAATAAAATCCTTGAACAAATATCTTTCTTTTATTCACAAAACTCGCTGCTTTATTTCTTATATTGCTAAAATAAGCAAATATTTGATTCTGCTCAGTGTAACCAATTAGCTGATCTGCATCTAAGGCTTTATTTTTAGCGCCAAGCAAATGTAAGCCATGTACGGTTTTTTCCCAATAATGTGGTTTAAATATTAATTGATATAAGGCAATTCCTGCAGCAATACTAATCATTAACCAATAAAAAGGAATTAAAAATACATATTTCATTAAAGCCCACTGACCTTTTTTAGCAACACCAATCATGTAGTAATAAAGAAACAAAAAGTTTCCCAAAACTAACGAAACAACAGCCATATAAAAAACAATTGATGGATAAAGTTTTTCAATTTGAGGACCTACAAACGCATATAACGCAAAATATGCAAAAGTTGCTATCCAAAGCAAAGGATTAATCAATACGAATGCAATCTTACCACCTATAATAAGCTGGAAAATTAAAGAATGCTTCTTATGTTCCTTTGTAAAGGTAAATACATCTCTAATGTGAACTAAATAGGTTTGCATGTATCCCTTAATCCATCTAGATCTTTGTCTTAACCAATTTTTGTATTTACTATTTGCTTCTTCTAAAGTTACAGAATCAATAATTGCAGTCTTATAACCTCTTTTGAAAAGTCTTATTCCTAAGTCTGCATCCTCAGTAACGTTAAATGGATCCCAACCTTCTACTTCGTGTAAATATTTAATTCTAAAATGATTTGATGTTCCACCTAAAGGAATTGTTGTCTCAATGGATTGAAGACCTGTTAGAGTTACGTCAAACCACAACGAATATTCTGCCGTAAAAAATCTGGTTAATAAATTTTGATGAGGATTATAATAGTTTAATTTTGCCTGCAAACAAATTGTATTTTCTGAAACCTTCTTGAATCCTAAAAATGCTTTTTTAAGCTGCAATGGATCAGGAATATCTTCTGCATCATAAATAACTAAATATTCACCTTTTGCAAAAGCTAATCCATAATTACATGCTTTTGGTTTTGTTTTTGGTTGAGAATCAGGAACCACAATTGTCCTAACATATGCAGGCATATCCATTTTTTCAACTGCTTCAATCGAAACTTTATCATCTTCTTCTAAAAGTAAAATTACATCTAATTTTTCTTTTGGCCATTCTATTTTGCTAATAGCTTCTAAAAATTGAGGTATAACATGAGCTTCTTTATATAAAGGACAAAGTATTGAGTATATTGGAAGATCTTTATCTTTTAAGCTTTCAATTTCTTCTTGTGAAGAAGAAACTTCTTGAGGGAAAGAAAGACTTTTAATAATTAAATATAAATTAAAGAAAACATCAACAAAATAAATAAAGCTTAAAATTCCAACTGTTAATTGAAGAGTTAATAATGGTTTAAATATCAAACCAATCAAAAGATATAAAAGTAAAAAGAATATAATTACTTTTTGATTTAAAGTAAATGTAGTTAAAGCAGATCTATGATGAGATAAAGTAGTATGTGTAACATATTTATTTTTCTTAAATCTTATTCCCGCACCAAGCATTCCTTTCTTTTCTTTTGGAGATATAATCAAAGGATTCATAGTTTTTAAACGCAAGAACAATGAATTTAAACCAATATCAAAAGTTGTCTTTACAAATCCCACACTTGATGCGCCAGCTTGTCTTTTTTCAAAAGTAATATCAAAATTAGCAATCTTAAAACCTGCATGATTTGCTCTATGTAAAAATTCCAAATCAAATGTCCAACCAGAAGAAGGAATAAATTTAATATAATCTACAACTTCCTTCTTAAACATTTTCATCCCAGATTGGATATCTGAATTTATTCCAAATAAATATTGTCCAAAAAATTTCCTAAAGGTTTTACTAAGAATTCTTCTAGGTAAAGAGTCTTTGTATTTAACTCTATTAGCAACAACTATATCTGCATCTTTTAGCTTTTCTAACATTTTTTCTATAACCTCAGGTGGATATTGCAAGTCAGCATCAATCATTACCAAAACATCACCAGTAGCTTTTTCGAAACCCTCCATTAAAGAGTATGCTTTTCCTTTCTTACCCTTTTTTAAATGTAAGAAAATATTATTCGCCTTAAATTTCTTAAAATATGCATCTGTTTTATCTGTTGAATGATCATCAATAAAAATTAATTCATATTCACCGATTTTTGAAAGAGATTCATGTAGTCTTTCCAGAAGTTTAGGTAAATTGCTTAATTCGTTATAAATTGGAATAATTACGCTTATTTTATTTTTCATTTTCATCCTTTCCCTCCACAATATGCTTTGCTATAAATTCATCTAATGCAGTTTTACTAATACGATAATGTCCACCGAGGTTTAAAACGGAGATTTTTCCTTCTTTTATGTACTTATAGATTGTAAGCGTGCTAAGACGAAGAAGTACAGAGACTTCCTCAACGGTTAAAAATGCTAAGTTATTCGTAAAATGGGACATGAGTAAATTAGAAGAGTAATTTATATCATAGGTGACCTATAATGTCAATAATTAACTGATAAATGTTGCTATTTATATAAATATAGTATGCTTTAATCATACTACTATATCAATGTATATCACTATTATGGGTTATTTCTCGGGCGTGAAGCTTAAAGCACAAGAATTAATGCAGTATCTAAGACCAGTTGTTTCCTTTGGGCCATCATTAAAAAGATGCCCCAAATGTGACCCACACTTCTTACAAATTACCTCCGTTCTATTCATTCCATGAGAATTATCTTCTTGGAGAATCACATTTTCAGTATTTACCGGATTATCAAAACTTGGCCAACCACTTCCTGAATCAAACTTTGCATTTGAAGCAAACAATTGCTGACCACAAGCAGCACATTCATACATTCCAGTTTGATGATTATCATAAAGCTTTCCAGAAAAAGGAGCCTCAGTCCCTTTCTCGCGCAAAACGTTATACTGCTCAGGAGTTAGTTTTTTCTTCCAATCTTCATCTGTCATTTGCTTTGGGTCCATATTTTAAGCTTAACATTATTAAATAATATTTGCAGTTTATTAATAAGGATTACAAAAAGCACACTGAAAGAACTTATAATCACAAACTGAATTACAGGATTTTTTAACCAAATATTTGTTTTTGCTAAAACTAAAATTAGATCTAAAAGAATGTAATGAATAAAAAATATTTGATAGGAATTATTGCTAATAAAAAAATAAATATTCTTGACTGTCTTTATTTGCCAAAATTTTAACCTTGCAATTAACAAAGAAAAACAAGTTAAAGCTATACCAAAAGTAAGATAATAAAAATCTGTTGGATATTTATGATCGTAGAAATTTAAACTTTTTCCTAAATCTAAATTGCTATTATATAAACCTAAGAATAGAACGAAAAATATAAGTCCCACCAAAAAGTATCTTTTATTTGTATCGACTTCTTTAACATCCTTATTTGCCTTATGAGAAATATACATTGCAAAGAGTAAAACCAAAGACCAAGGAATCCACATTACTAATCGATAATGGTTATAGGGAAAATGTAGAAACGTAAATAAAAGCGTAACAAATGAAGCTCCTATTAAATAAACAAAAAGTATTTGTTTTTTATGAATCCAGTTTGTAAAAAAAGGAAAAAGAAATGTTAATTGCAGAAATAGCAACGGTAACCAGTTATAATTTGTTCCGCCTAAGAAGGTAAAAGATGAGACAACATAATTAATACTTTTATTTAAACCCAAACCTTGAAATAAATTAGGAAATAGAATCCATAACAAATAATGAACTGTTAAATAAATCCAAAATGGAATAATGAGCCTTATAAATCTTTTCTTGTACCACAAAAGTGTTTTAATAATATCTGTAAAACCACTTTTGTAAATCGCAGACAAAACAAAACCTGAGCAGAATACAAATGACACAACTACAAACTGAAGATTATTCCATAAAAATTTACTTAGTGGGTTTCCAAGATTATAAGTTAAGATATGAACAACAATTACACCAATTATTCCAAAAGCTCTTAAAACATCTACCTCATCAAATCTTTTTCTTTCCATTATTTTGACTCTTCAATTTCCCTATCTAACTCTTCTAAGAATTTTTCCATAACTTCATGTCTTCTTAAAGCGATTTCGTAACCTACTTTTGTATAAAACATTTTAATCCAACGTGATTGATACATTATTTGATGATAAATAGATTGTCTATCATTAGAAGAGGGATCTAATTTAAGATTATCTTCTGTATAAGCTGGTAGTTTATATTTATGTGAGACTGCTCTAACTACCCCAATAGCTCCCATTCCATCTATTTTATCTGCATCTTGCAGTATGTTATCTAATTTATTAAAAGTCTCAATTTTACTATGAACCTCAATAGCATACAGAATTCTTTTTTTAACTTCTTCTGGAAAGTCTGTATACTTATCAAGCATTTCTTTAGCAATTGGTACTCCCAGTGGACCATGTCTTTC
>CAZIOR010000023.1:6725-9422 GCA_964540925.1 uncultured Gammaproteobacteria bacterium
GCAGAACTAGTTAAACCATAAGAAACTACATACCCTGTAAATGTAGAATTTGGTTGAGCAAAATAAAGCGTAGCTGAAGTACTACTATAATTTACTTGATATAAATTTGGTGCATCAGTTGGCGTCTCATAACTACAATTATCATCTGCGTATGAAACACGAGGAGCTAAGCTTAGTAAGAAGATAAATACTAAGGTTATTAAACCTGCCGCAAGGAATCTAAAAGATTTCATGCCTATATCTATATTAGCACTTTTTTTGGATGTTTTGGCAAGCAGCAAAATTAATATGAGATGCTTATCATTTGAGATATTATTTGAACGTATTTTAACCAAATGTAAAGGCAAAAACCTCAACATTATCATCTTCAAATTCTAGTATTAAATTATGCGCTCCAGGACTACTAAGTTTAACCAATTTATACAACCTATCTTCTTGAATAGTTACTTCTCCATTTACTACGTCTTCTCCTTGGACTTGTACTTTTCCATCTACATATACTTTTACTTTAGAAGGTGCAGTTTTTGTTCTCATAACTAAAAATACTTCCTGTGAATCAAAATTAAAAGATAATCTTGCTCCCTTTTGAGGATTGGCATATTCTCGCATAATATTCCAATTCCCTTCATATGCCATTTCATTAACCCCAATATAAGATGGGAATGAGTATTTGGCTATTTCATCTCTTTGTATTTTTTCAGGCGAAGCAAAATTATTAATTCTCCCATATCCTAAATATGACTCGGGCGTATTTGCATTTACTTGATACGTTGGATTATTAACATTGGAAGTAACATCAGTTGCACCTGCTTCTTTAAGTAATTCTTGAATAACTTTTTCTGATTCATCATATGATCCCTCTCCGAAATGGTGGTAGCGTATAAAACCATCTTTATCTATAAAATACTTTGCTGGCCAATAAAGATTGTTATATGCCTTCCAGGTAGAAAAATCATTATCCTGAACTATTGGATAAGTTAATTTAAAATCACTTATCGCCTTAGCTACATTTTCACTATCCTTTTCAAACTCAAACTCTGGAGAATGAACACCAATAATTACTAAGCCTTTATCTTTATATTTTTCATACCATTCCCTTAGATATGGCAATGTTCTCTGACAATTAATACAAGAGTATGTCCAAAAATCTACAATTACAACTTTTCCTTTTAATTTATCAAGCATTAATGGCTTACTATTAAACCATACTCCACCAGGAATAATTTCCGGAGCTAAAATTCCTTTTGGATCAAGTAAGCTAAACATTGGCTTACCTAAATCTTTTTGTTCAATTTTATTTGTGCTTTTTGAATTTTTGTTATTAAGCTCATCTCTAACTAAATTATTGTCTTCAATTTTAGTTAATCCTGTTCCATATTGAGGAAAGTTATTTAAAATAAAAGTTTGGAACTTTCTATCTATATTAAAAAATATACCGATTGCAGTAAGAATCATGAGTATTCCAAAGATTTTTTGAATATGCTCTAAATTATTCATTAATCCAGGAACTCTTCTTAGAATACTTTGTCCACCAAGCATAATTAAAAACATCGGAATAGCTGTTCCCAGAGAATATGCAAAAGTGATAAAAAAAGCATCTAAAGTAACTTTTCCTGTGATCGCAAGAGAAATAACAGATGCTAAAATTGGACCTACACATGGAGTCCATAAAAGTCCAATAGAAAGTCCAATAAGTAACCCGCCTCCAAAACCAGACCTGTTTTGGCCACTCGGCATAAATAAAGCTAGTTTTGAAAAAAGTTTTTCCAATAAAACTTGGAATTTAGGAATTAAAAGCGAGAATCCAAAACTTGCGATTACTATGATTGAAAAAAATCTTAATAAATCTGCGGGAATACCACTTAAATGAACTATTGTAGATAAAAATAGTGTAAAAAAAGTAAAACTTAAAACAAAACCTGTTACTACTCCAATTGGCCGTGATTTACCAATATACTTTCCACCTATGGTTGAGGTTAAAATAATTGGTAAAATTGGCAAGATACAAGGAGATAAAACAGTAACGATTCCAGCAATAAAAGCAAAAAGTATTAGCAGTATCATAAGGCATAAATTACTTTATATTCGAAAGTAATTCGTCTATCTGGCCACCATTCCATTTAGTAATTTCTTTACCATTTTTATCTATTTGCACAAATGTATGTTGATATGTAATTCCATATTTTTCAGCTAAAGCTTTTTCTTCTTGATCAGTATCTGAATCATTATAATTAACTCTAATAAGAGTTACGTCTTCTGGAATTTTAGCTTCATTTGCTTTAAAATTTGCATCTGCTGGACGGCAAGTTGGACACCAATTTGCGTAGAAAAATAGTACCCTTTTACTGTCTGCTGATGAATCAAAGGTAGATTTAGAATATTCTACGTATCTAGATTTTCCCATCATCATACTATCATCAGTTTTATCCATCATTTTTTCATCAGATTTTTGCATAGAGTCTTTTTCCATTACGTCTTCTTTAGCGTTAGTCATCATCGATGATTCATTTTTTGAGGAAGAGTTAGAATTGTTTAAGAAAATAAAACCACCTAAAGAAATTACTACAATTATAATTAATGCGGAAACGATAATAAGATTTTTATTCATAATTTTTATTTACCTTAACTAATATCCAGCATAAAGGAAAATTTTAGTAATGTCAAGTAGACTTTACATTTTAAAATAGGAGTAAATTC
>CAZIOR010000024.1:0-9073 GCA_964540925.1 uncultured Gammaproteobacteria bacterium
CAAAATGTAGCTTTAATATCAGATGCAGGAACTCCAACAGTTTCAGATCCTGGATTTAAACTAATTAGAGAAGCTTTAAAAGAAGGTGTAAAAGTAGTTTCTATTCCAGGACCATCATCAGTAATTTCAGCACTTGTTTCTTCCGGCCTGCCAACTGATAAGTTTACATTTGTTGGATTTTTACCTCAAAAACCTGGACACAGAATAACTTTTCTTAAAAATCTATTAAAGAGTCAAAGCCTAGTTTCCACAACTGTAATTTTGTTTGAATCTCCATATAAAATTCTAACTTCGTTAAAAGATATTCAAAGTGTTTTTGGAGACATAGAAATTGTCATGGCTAGGGAGTTAACTAAGCTTCATGAAGAAGTTGTTAAGTCAAAAATTAGCGAACTTATTGAAAGAATTGAAACTAGGAAATTAAAAGGAGAAATAACACTGCTTTTTAATTTAAAGTGATTTTAGCTGACTTTCAATAGCAAGTAACCTGTTATACTTAGCAACTCTTTCGCCTCTGACAGGTGCACCAAATTTAACATAATCCGCACTGACTGCAACAGCAAAATCAGCTATAAAGTCATCATTTGTTTCTCCGCTTCTATGAGAAACAATTATTTTAAGCCCAGCTTCTTTTGCCATTTCTGAGACTGCCAAGGCTTCGATTACAGTTCCAATTTGATTTGGTTTAATAATAATCGCACTGACTGCTTTTTTCTGCATTGCCTCAGATAATCTAAATGGATTAGTTGCAGTTAAGTCGTCACCTACAATCATTGTTTGTGAAGACATTCTGGCGTAGAGCTCTTGCCAACCTGGCCAATCGTCTTCCTGCATCCCATCTTCAAGATAGAGAAGATGGAACTGATCGTTGATATTGTTATAAATATCGATTAAATCTTTAGCAGCAAGACTCGTTGATTTGTCCTTAATCGTATACTTTCCTTCATCATAAAAATTATTAGCAGCAGCATCCAAGCCAATAAACATGTCAAAACCAATTCTTAAATTTGCAGATTCAATTGCGTGCTTAATTAAGGTTAAAGCATCTATATTATTACCAAGTTTTGGAGAGAAACCACCTTCAATTCCGATTAAAGTTGAAAGATTGTTTTGTTCAAGGACTTTTTTTAAAGAAAAGTAAGTATTATTGCCAAAAAGTAACGCATCACTATATGTTTTAGATGAAGCTGGAATAACTAAAAACTCCTGGAAATCAACGTTTCCGCCACCATGTTTGCCACCATTTAAAATATTAAAACAAGGAGTTGGTATTCTATGCGCGTTAGCTTCGTCTTTCTTAACATATTCTCTTAAGTAAAGAAAAAGAGGTAAGACAGCAGATTTAGCGCTAGCTTTAGCAATAGCCATGGAGATAGATAAGGTTGCATTTGAGCCTAATTTTGATTTATTCAAAGTTCCATCTAATTCAATGATCTTTTTATCTATTATTTGCTGATTAGACGCTTCCATGCCAATTAAAAAAGGGGATAAAAGCTTATTAATATTATCAATTGCATTTAATACTCCAAGACCCTGATATCTTTTAGGATCATTATCTTTTAATTCTAAAGCTTCGTATTTACCAATTGAAGTTCCGCTAGGAACTGAAGCAATACCACTGGCTCCGTCACTTAAAATGACAGTTGTTTCAATGGTTGGTTCGCCTTTAGCATTTAATATCTCTCTTGCAGTTATTTGTTTAATTTTTGCCATATTATTTTCTTAAAAGTTCCTTTTCAAATTGCAAAACATGTCGCCTTGTATTATCGACTGCGTCAGGCGAAACAGAAAGACTAGTAACTCCCCAGAAAACCATATTTTTTATAAGCTCAGTGTAGGTAGAGGCAGCTTGACCGCAGAGCGATGATGTTATTCCATATTTATGTGCTGTTTTAACAACATGTTCAAACGCCCACATCATTGAAGGGTACATTTCATTAAATTCGCTAGCTACTTCATGATTATCTCTATCAGTTCCCATCATAAGCATAGTTAAATCATTTGAACCAATAGAAACACCATCAATACCTACTTTAATAAAGCGATCAAGCAATATTACATTAGTTGGTATTTCGACCATCATCCAAATCTTAAAAGTTTCAGATCTGATAATTCCGGCGTTGGTAATTAGACTTTTTACCTTTTCAAGTTCTTCAACAGTACGTACAAAAGGAACCATAATCCAGAGATTTTTAAGACCCATTTCATTTCTCACTTTTTTAATTGCTTCAAGCTCTAATTTAAAGACTTCTGGATCATGCATATACCTAAAAGCACCTCTAAATCCAAGCATTGGATTTGATTCTAAAGGCTCATAATCTTTACCACCAATTAAATTTCTATATTCATTGGTTTTAAAATCTGAAGCTCTATAGACAACTGGTTTTCCGTTAAAAGCAGTGCAGAATTTAGCTAGATTTTCAGCTAATTTATTTATGTATTCTTGACGTTTGCCATCATGAATCATTTTCTTTGGATGAACGCCAATATTGGCCATAATAAATTCAGCTCTTAAAAGACCTATTCCATCTACATTTAATCTTCCAACTCGATCAGCAGCTTCTGGCTCAGCAAGATTGACGTAAATTTTAGTAGCAGTTTTAATTTGTTCAAATTCTAAAACTTTAGGTGAGATATCTTTAATTACTCCACCTTTGTAAACTTCACCTTTTGATCCATCAACTGAGATGACCTCATTGTTTCTTAGCTTAGTTGTAGCGTGTTCAGTACCAACTACTGCAGGAATTCCAAGTTCTCTAGAAACAATAGCAGCGTGAGAAGTTCTGCCACCACTATCAGTTACAATTGCACTGGCTTTTTTCATTGCAGAAACAAAGTCTGGGTTAGTCTGTGGGGCTACCAAAACGTCTCCAGGAAGTATTTTATCTATTTCCTTAGCTGAGTGAATAATCTTGACTGGACCATTACCAATACCTGGGCTGGCTGGATCTCCTTTTAATAAAAGTTGTAAGCTTTGGGTATCAACTGTAGTTTTTTTAGCTTGGGTATTTGTGGTAGTTACAGCTCTAGTTTGAACAATATAAACCTTATCTTTTTCAATTGCCCATTCAATATCCTGAGGGAAATAGTAATGTTTTTCGAGTTTTTTACCTAAAGTTGCAAGTTCCTTTATTTCTTTATCACTTAGTTTTAGTTTAGAGCCTTTATCTTTGCCTAATTTTATCTTTTTATTATCAATACCTTTTTTAATCAGTGTGTATTCTTGATAGTTAGTTTCTTTTTTTAGAATTGTTAAGTCCGTTTTTTTAACTTCATAATGATCTGGATTAACTTCACCTTGAACAATTAGCTCTCCTAATCCATAGATTGCCTCAATAACCAAGGTTTCTTTGTTATTATTGACTGGATCAATAGTAAACATGATTCCAGATTTGTCTGATTCAACCATTTTCTGAACTACTAAGGCAATCCCGGTTTTTACATGGTCAAACTTTTGTTGGTGTCTATAGAAAATGGCTCTAGCATTAAATAGAGAAGCCCAACCTTCTTTAATTTTTTCCAAAAGCACAGCATCACCCTTAACGTTTAGGAAAGTTTCTTGTTGACCAGCAAATGAAGCGTTAGCCAAGTCTTCTGCTGTAGCAGAAGACCTAACCGCAACTAATGCTTCATTTAAAACGCTTCCAAGTTTTGCATAGGCAGTTACTAATTCATGAGTTAATTCTTCTGAGATTTTTCCATCTAATATTAATTTTTTAATATGCTTTGAGACCTGATCTAAAGATTTTGGATTATTAAAATTAGTTGTAGAAATTAAATGTTGAATCTTGGTAGAAAGAGAATTTTCTCTAATAAAATGATAATAAGCATTTGCAGTAACAACAAAGCCATTGGGGACGGGGATACCAGCGTTATATATTTCTCCTAAGTTAGCACCTTTGCCGCCTACCAGAGAAACATCGTGTTTGTTTATTTCTCTAAACCAGGCAATAAAATGGGATTGGGCAGCCATATAAGTAATTATGTATTATTATAAACCTAATTTACAAGCGGTGCTATTTTTTAAGTTCTGCTTTAAAATAATCTACCCAAGGAATTAAGCTTGGATCTTCACCATACAAAACACCTAGATAAAAGGTAACAAAACCACCAAACGACAAAACAGATAACATTTGTGAAAGTTTTGTAGTTCCCGGTACTTGAAAATGTAAGCTCTCAATATGATTTTGAGTAACTACATCTTCTGTTAGCTTTATTCTTTTAAGATGTTTAGGGTCATATAGATTTGAATCTAAAAATAAAGTTTTCATTTTAAGATCAGTTGGGTATTTAAAACCTTCCATTAAATGATGGTTTAGTTCAGGAATATCTTCAAATGCAGCAAATGACTTTGAGGTCTCATTAAATTGGTTTCTAAGTACATGAGCATTACCAAGCAAAAAACCGCTGCACATAATTAATGGAAAATAATCTTTTAATTTTGGTGCAAGAGACATTGCATCCTGCATTATTTTTTCTTGATTTTCTCTTAACTCAGAAATAGCAGTTTTAATTTCTTCGTCTGTTAGGCTTAATATTCCTAATTTATTAAGTAAAATAATTGTTCCTAAAATCATATATCCTGTACCAAGTCTTGGTTGACCAGAAGGATTATTTCTAGGATCAAAAATAAGAGCAGGCATATTATTTTCTTTTAAGATTTCACTCAAAGGTCCACCATTAGTAATAGCGGTAACTTTTAGATTCTTCTCAATTGCTTCTTTTGCACAAGCTAATGACTCTTCAGTTGTTCCAGAATAACTAGATAAAATAATTAATGATTTTGAATTTGCAAAAGCAGGAAGATCATAATCATTGTTAAAAATAAGAGGAATGTTTAATTTATCTTTAAATAGAGACTGAATAATATAGCTACTGTATGCTGATCCTCCCATTCCACAAAGAACAATATTTTCAAATCCAGTGTAATTTTCAGGGAAATTTAAAGGTTTAGCATCCTCCCAGATTTGCTCACATTGATCTGCAAGCAGTCCTGTTGAGCCAAAAACATCTTTTGGATCTAAGTTTTTGAATGATAATGGGTTACTTAAATCAATCATTTTGCAATCGATTCTATAAAGGCCTTTAATTCAGCAAATTTTGAATCTGTTATTGACTTATCTAGGCTTTCAACGTTTAATCTAAGTAGTGGTTCTGTATTAGATGTTCTAACACTGAATCTAAAATCGGGGTAGGTAATAGCAATGCCATCCATATCATTTAAAGCACCATCTGCATATTTTTCTTTTAATTTTTCCAATATTTCTTTAGCGTTAGAAACCTTGAAGTTAAATTCACCTGATTCATAACTTCTTCTAAGTTCTTCAACAATTTCAGAAAGTTTCTTATTTTCCCTGGTCATAACTCCTAAAACAGTTAAAATAACTGGCATTGGAGCTTCTCCATTACCTGCAAGTTTATAGAAGAAATGACTTGAAGATTCACCGGCAAAAATTGCTCCAGTTTCATGCATTTTTTCAGTAATGAATGCGTGACCTACTTTAGTAATGTCATATTTGCCACCATTTTCTTCAATAATTTTAATTGGATTCAATACATATCTAACATCAAAAAGGATTGTTGCTCCAGGATTAGTTTTTAAAAGTTCTCTAGCAACTAAGGATGTAATAATTGATGGGGGAACGATTTGACCTTTTTCATCAACAAAGAAAAATCTATCTCCATCTCCATCTGGAGCGAATCCAATATCTGCTTTTTCTTCCAGAAGTTTTGCTTGTAAGTCTTCAAGATTTTTGAAATCAAGTGGATCTGCTTGATGAGCAGGAAAAGTTCCATCTAATTCAAAATTCATGCGAATCAGATTTCCTGGGATAACTTTAAAGAGCTCATTTAAATAAACTGCTCCCATTGAATTGGCTGCATCAGCAACAATTTTGTATTCTTTAACTTCTGGATTGCCAGCAATTTTTAATGAGTTTTGTACTTCCTTAGAAACTATGTCTGACACTTGGGTAACGCTTCCTGGTTCAACCTTAACTAAAGGTTGCCCATCAAGACTTAAGGTCTTAACGTCTTCCATTCCAGTGGTTTTACCAATTTTAATAAGACCGTTATCTGAATTCATAACGATCTTGAGACCGTTATAATCTTTAGGATTATGAGATGCGCTAATTTGGATACCACCATCAGCTTTTAGCTCATAAACTGCAAAATACATTGATGGAGTCGAAGCAATTCCAATATTCAAAACTTCAACGCCACAGTCAATTAGAGCCTGTTGTGCTGCCTCTGAAAGGCTTGGAGAAGAAACTCTCATGTCTCTGGATAAAACTAACTTTAATTTTTCTTTACCAGATTTTTGAGATATTACTTTAAAAATAGATTGAACGATTTTCTTTGTTCCTTCTTCGTCCAGCTGCGTGGGGTAAATTGCACGTATGTCGTAAGATTTGAAAATAGAAGGTTCTATTATCATTACCATATATTATAAATCTAGAAGAAAAAAGTCAATCCTTTTAGATAGTGGTGTAGGACTAAGTCCAAATTTTGTTTCGTAATCAATATCCATTAGTTTTTTATATAAAGAAATTAATTTTTCCTTACTAAATCTTGACCCCTGTGATCTTAGTTTCGATTCTTGCCAAGGAGCCATTCTTTTTGTTTCATCTATTTGTGAACCTAATTCTACTCCCAGCATTAATCTAAATTGCCTGATTAACATATAAAAGATTAGCTCTGTCTCCATTTGTTTTTCTAAATCTTTAAAAAGTCCTAAAGTTTTTGAGTTATTGGGATATACATTATCTAAAAAAGAAAACAAAATCTGTGGGTAATTAAACAGACTGACTTGGGCTTTTTTAATTAAGGCGGTTTGAGTTTTAGTTAATTCTTTATCTTCCCAAAAAACAATATTTAGATTTGGATTTTGGTTTATATAATCAACAATTTGCTTAAGCTCTGTGGAATTACTTTTTTTGTTGGAAAAAAAGTTTTCAATGAATACATCTTTGTCAGATGAAAACAGTGAATCTCCTTCGAATGTTTGAAAAAAAGTATTGTAGTCCAAGTTTTTACCTTCAAAAACAGTTGGATTAGCAATTTTTTGACGAGTTTCTATATAAATGTTTCGTGATTTAGCTGTATCAGTTCCGTGAATTACAAGTATCATTGATTATCTTTATAAACCTCAAACAATTTATCTGCAAGTCTATGTAAATTTCTGGATTTTGTTTGATGGGGAACAAGTGCTCCTGAAAAATTATTAGGAATATGCAAAAGTTCGTGGATGATTACTTTGGCTTTCTCGTCTTCAGACAAATCATCGTAATATCTTGATAAAACTTCAATAACATAATGAGGTTCAAGTTTTAAAGCTCTTTGAAATATCTTTGGCATTGCCCAGATTCTGGCATATGCTCTAGATTTAGATCCACTTGTGCGATAACCATGGATATTTTGGGGAAGAATGTGGGGCATGGGAACTCTTTGTAAAACTTCCTGAATCTTTGCTTCAACATCAGAAGCATCTTCCCATTCAAGTTTTTGGGCTTTTTTGGTTCTTCTAACAACTCTTCTTCTTTTAATAAGTCTGATCATTTATGTGTGTTTATCTGCTACGTAACTAGCTGCATATGCATTAGGTTTGGTTTTAGCTACATATCCACTACCTGTAACCATACCAACTACTTCTTTAATCATATTTCTAGTTTCTCCGTGTTCTCCAACATCAACGTGTATTTCAAGATTATAATTTGGTGCTTTACCATTTAAAGTTGTTTTAAATAAAGGTACAAAGATTGCTGCAAAACTAAGTGAAACCATAGTTTCTGCATAGATTTTTTCTCTTAAAGAATGGATGTTTTTTTGTTCTTGTCGTCTCCAAAAATATTTGCCACCAAAACCTTTTCTATGTATTAAAATCGCAGTAACCAAGTTAATGGTACTGCCTTTTTGTCTTTGACTGACATTTTTCTCATGAGAATCTGTTCCAATTACTAAGCTGTATTCAGCGTTTGCATCTTCCTCTAAGAAGCTTTTTATTGTCTCAATTATTTCTTTAATATTTAGATTTCCGTGGGTAAAGCTTTGGAAAATTTCATCAGATAATTCACTATTCATAAAGTCAAAAAATTATAACACATGCTTAAAAGTTAAAAAGCCATCTCATAAACGATCTAGCTTGGGGATTAAACATGTTAAAAACACTCTTACCAAATTCAGAAGTAAAGTATCTAGTTTTTAAAACTACACTTTTGGCTGTTGTTTGAATCGTTTCAGGCTCAATCTGAGGAGAGCCTTTGGTTTTAGAAATTGATTGATACCCTTTATATAAATCAGTTTGATTATTATCTAATATAAATGAGAATTGTCTGAATGGTTCAGTTTCTGCATGAAGTAAAAATGGAGTTACTGCAATAATAGTATTATCATTCCAAACATTTGCAAAAGCTTCTTTGTAATAATCAATCTGCGTTGGTATATCAATTCTAGTTGATGTCCAACCTGTTTCCGTAATGAAAACAGGTAATGTTTTTCCTGTTATTTGTTTAACTAAATTTTGCTCAAATTTAAAAGATGAAATACCGTTAGTTCCTGAATACGAAGGAGCTGTAGAAAATGCTGGGTTTGGATAAGCATGGATTGATAAACCATCTAGCTTATTAAATATCCCAGGCGCAGCATCTTCCATCTGCTGTAAATAAGTGAGTTGATAAACAGATGTTCCAGGAATGTTAATTGAGGCGTTATCAAGTCCTCCCATTATGATAAAGAATTTATCGCTGCGCTTTTTAAATGCATCGATTGAGAAATCTAATATTTTGGCATAAGCAGCAGCATCAGGTGATCCGCCCCATTCATCACCTCTATTTGTTTCATTAAAAATGATTACATATCTATTTTTAGTTGGCCAGTTTAGAGAATCTAAAAAATTAGCAAAATCTATTACATACAAATTGCTGGGAACTGTCCAAGAACCTTTTACGAAATAATCACCATCAGTTGCAATTCTCATCAGGGGAATAACATGGTACTTTCGACAATCGTCCATAAATTTTTGCCATTTAATTAAATCCCTATCTGAATCTCTAATTGGTACAGTTACATAACCCCA
>CAZIOR010000025.1:0-8796 GCA_964540925.1 uncultured Gammaproteobacteria bacterium
CCTGCAAAAATAACTACTTTCATAATTTAATATTATATTCCTTTATTTCTCTTAAAAAAAGTTTTTTGAAATTAGTAAACGAAAACCTTAAAGCGTTCTGTCTACATAATTTATAATTATATCTCCTAGCATCAAAATTTTCCAATAGCTTTTTCAGGCTACTAACTTTTTGTCTAGTAAAAAACTCTCCAGTTTTTCCAGGAATGACAATATCTAATGCTCCTCCACCTTTAAAAGCAATAACTGGTTTACCAAAATATTGAGCTTCTGTCATTACGATTCCAAAGTCTTCTAGTCCAGGGAAAATTAACGCTTTACTATTTTTATAATATCCATAGAGCTCTCCATCTGAAATGTTTTTAACAAATTTAATTGTCGGGCCTGCAATCTTTCGCAGATTCTTTTCCTGGCCTCCTGCGCCAACAACTACTAAGGGTAGATTAAGACTTGTACAGGCTCTTACTGCAAGATCGACACGCTTGTAATAAACAAGTCTTGATACAACTAAAAAATAACCCTTCTCTTTAGGTTTTTCTATTTTAACTTTTGAAATATCTAAAGGAGGAAAAATTAATTTAGAATCTCTTTGGTAATACTTTTTAATCCTTCTATTAACTTCAGTTGATATACCTATTAACTTATGCGGTTTTTTTGCAAAGTATTTATCAACATACCTTAAATACCAAATAACAGGGGTGCTAATTTTTCTTAAAAGATTATTTTTAAAGTATAATTTATATCCACTCCATAAATACCTTGTTGGAGTAAGAATATATGAAATGTGCTTGGTATGTTTTTCAACTCTAACCCCTTTTGCATATTCACTTGTAACAGAAATTACTAAGTCGTATTTTTGTAAATCTAAAAAATAAAAAGCTACAGGCATAATTGGCGCCAGTAATTCATGAAAATTAGAAGCATAAGGAATATCTTGTAAAAATGATGTTTTAATTTTAAATCCTTTAGCCCACTTAGCTTTTTTAGGATTATAAACTGAAGTAAATAAATGAGCCTTGGGAAAAATTTTACGAAAAGAAATTAAAACTCTTTCCGCCCCACCCCATTTATTTACTCTGTCGTAAACGAGTGCAACTTTCATATATTTTGGGCAGAATTATTTCGAAGAAATACTTTTATAAATACTTAATGTCTGAGCAGCCATTTTTTCCCAAGAATAACTTTTAGAAACATCGATTTCTAATTTTTTAATCTTATCCAAACTTTCTTTATCTAAATCCAAAAGAGCATTTATTTTATCTTTTATATCTTCAGGATTATTTGGATCAAAATAGACTGCACCATCTTTACATATTTCCCTGTGAACTGCAATATCAGAAACTGCAAGAGGAACTCCTAAACCCATCGCCTCAACTGAAGTTAACGAAAACCCTTCCATAAATGAAGGCACAATTACCGCTATTGCATTTGCATACAGACTATAAAGCTTACTGTCATTAGGATTTTCTATAAAAATAATTCTATCTTTAAGATCTAATTGATTAATTTCCTTTTCAACCCTAGCAAAGAAATAATCTTTTTTACCAACCAATAACAATTTAATTTGCTTATTATTTAGATTTTTAAAACCTAATAATAAATTGCCAATATTTTTATGCGGATAAAAATTACCTATTCTTAACAAGTATTCTCCATGCTTATTCTCTTCCACTTTTTGCTTATCCTCAAAACCACCTTCATAAGTTATTTCAATTTTTTCAGGTTTAACTTTTTTATAGACTTCTAAGATATCATTTTTAACTACATTTGATGGAACAATAATTTTATATGCTTTATTAACTGCATTAGTAAGTACTACGTTATAAGCAAGTCTTTTTGATAAATAAACTGGATAAGGAAGAGTTGATGCTTGGCCTGTATTAAACTTATTAATAATTAAATCATGAACTGTAACTATAAATTTTCTTCTATATAAATATGGAACTGAAAAATAAGGAAAATGCATTAAATCTAATTTAAAAGAATTAAGAAAAAAAGCAAATTTTGTTTGCTCAGCAATGGAATGCCACTTAACATTTGTTTTAACAATTTTCCAATTTTCAGATAAAAATAATTTACTTAATTCTTCATAATCTTCTTTCAAAACAAACAATACATACTTATTTGTCTTATCTAAATCATAAAGATTATTTACTAAGTTTTGGGTGTATCTTCCTACTCCAGTCTGTCGCCATAACCTACAATCAATTCCAATTAACATACCTAAATTATAGCAAAGATGCATACTTTTATATTTACTAAGACTTTTGTAGAATTAAGTTAATGAAAACCTATAAAAATATTGATGAATACATAAACACTTTCCCTAAAGATATACAAGAAAAGTTAATTACCATAAGAAAACTCATTCAAAAAACTGCACCAACTGCTACTGAAAAGATCAGCTATGGAATGCCTACTTTTTATTTGAATGGTAACTTAGTTCATTTTGCAGCCTTTAAGGATCATCTTAGTCTTTTTCCAGCCCCATCAGGAATAAACAAATTTAGAGAAAAACTTAGTAAATATCAAACAAGCAAAGGAACTATTCAATTTAAATACTCTGAGGAAATTCCCCTAGACTTAATAAGAGAGATAGTCGAATTTAGAGTTTCTGAGAATATTCAGAAATGAAAAAGCAAAAACTAACTAAATCCTTCTTAATATTACTTTTTCTTTCTTATTTACCCTAGGATCTTCAAACAAAATAGCTGCTTCTGGCATATTTGGTTGATGCGTATTTCCAGCTGCAAGCACCATTGAGATATCATCTCCTGGACACATCATAAATGCAGCTGATCTTAACAAAAGAAAAGCCATGAAAGATTTTAAACCATTTACTTTCTCTCTTTTTTCGGGTTGATAAAATATGTAAGGATTGCTTCTTAAACTTTCTTTTTTTCTCATCGAGGGATTATAGCAAATATTAAACTAGAGCAGAGATGTAAATTTTATTTAACTCCTCGGAAATCTTAGACCAATCAAAATTCTCCTCAACTAGTTTTCTACTATTAATTGTTAATTTTCTATATAGACTAGAATCATTTGCAAGCTCTACCAAGTTATCCGCTAAATCACTTGCTGTTTCACCCGCTAAAACATGTAATTCATTTTTTGCACCTAGACCTTCTATTCCTAAATTAGTTGTTACTACCCCAACGCCTGTAGACATTGCCTCTAAAACTTTATAACTTGTTCCCCCGGCAGCTCTTAATGGAGCAAGAAGAATAAATGATTTTCTAAAAATATCATAAGTTGATTCGTTATTATTTGTATCAAAAATAATTTCAGGAGATGAATAATTTTTAAAGTTCTCAGGTAAATTTCTACCTACAATCCACAGTTTCAAATCAAATTCTTTATTTAATTCCTTATATTTATTTTTAACCTGCGGCCAAATATCTTTAAGAATAAACTCTAGTGCATCTCTATTCTGTAGCCACTTAAAATCACCTATAAATAATATTTTCCTATCGTTTACCTGATCAAGTGGTCTAAATTTAAAATTATCTGTATCAACCCCGTTGGAAACAACACTAATACTACTAACTCCCATTAATTTTTTTTCTATTTCTGAAACTGCAACTAATTTATTAACTTTTTTCCAGACCTGCTCTTCATAGTTTTTGAGCTTTTTAACATCTAACAACAAAAGTGGCCTAAGTAAAGGATTGGCAAGATTTGCATATCTTTTGTAAACCAAATATTCAACATTATGCTCAACCAACACAACTGGGATTGTTACCTTCGGTAGATTCTGATAAACATAAAATGTTTCTACATGAATTAAGTCAAAGTTTTCTTTAACTAACTCATCTCTTATTAAATTTTTCATTTCCTCACTCGTATGACCAACAACCAAAAATGGATCTTTAGATATACCAGTTTTAATAACATTTCCTATACTCCATTGTTTTTTTCTTTTAACTGTAATAACTTTTTTACAAATCTTCTCTAACTCTTTAATATCTAAATTTGTTTGATTACTTCTCTTCTCGCAAATAAGGGTAATTTCATTTTGCTTAGATAAATGTTTGATTAAATTATATAAACGAACATGACCCCCAGAGTGCAAAGGGAAAGGTAAAAACGAAGAAATCATTAAAATTTTCATGGTTTCTTTAGTAAATCAAATATAACATATTCATTATTTACTGCGATTATTTTATAGGTTTTACCAATTTCTAAATCCTTGCTAGTTGGATTAACTAAAATTAAATATGAAGCTCCCATTTGCATTAATTCAGGAACAGATTTTTCAAAACTAGCCCAACCTTTTCTTTTGGTTTGATACAAAAATGATGTGTCGCCATTATAGTTTGCTATTACCTTTGCGTCCTTAGGAGTTAGTCTATCTACCGCTTCCCCAGCATGAACTATAGCAATATCATTAATATTGAAATAATCTTTTACATACTTTCCGCTTATTACAAACGAGAGAGAAATAAGAACTATTAAAATAACAAAAGATATGTATTTATTAATTCTTGCAAAACTTAATAAATTTTTTGCTCCAAGACCAAGCATTATAGCGATACTAGGAATAATTAATATTTGATAATAATCATGAGTTACATTTCCTGTTGCTAAGGTAGTAACATATAAAACACTTGATAAGCCAAACGACAATGCAAATAACAAATCTTTATTAACATTTTTTATTAAACTAAAAACAAAAATTGGTAAACCAAAAAATCCAAGTATTAATTTTGAAAATCTTTCATAAACAATCCAGTAAAAAAACGAGGGTCTAAATCTTATGTGATTACCATTAAACAACCAATTACTCTGTGGTATACCCTCTGGATACTGCAACATCCAATATCTCCATAAAAATAAAGGGACAATAGACAAGATTACGAAACCCCAAATTGTTTTATTTGAAAAAAGTTTTTTTCCATATTTCTCATATCCTAAATAAAAAATTGGCAGCATAAAAAAGATTGCATATGGCTTAAGAAGTAACGCACAAATTGAGAAGATTAATGCAAGAATTAAATACTTATCAAATAACTTTGTTTTCTTATGCAAAGTCCAACTGTAAAAGAAAAAAATACTACCTAAGCTTGCGGTAACCATTAAAGGATCTGGTAAAATTGTTCTCGAATAATAAATGTTAAAAGGAATAAAGAGAAAAAAGAAGCTTGCCCAAAAACCTGCAGTGAAACCATATCTTTTATTAATAATCTTGAAGATAAAAAATGCAGAGAAAAGCGAACCAACAATACTGACTAATCTTCCCCATTCTTCAAGATTAAGTATTCCAATATATTTAAAGCCTACAGCCTGAAAAACATTAAATATTGGAAATTCTACAAATCTATAACCATTCGGGTTATCATATTTATTAGTTGGAACATTAGAAATATCATCAAACCTAGGATGTAATAAATCAAAACCCTGGTTAACAAAATTTCGAGAAACTGAAGATGTATCTGCTTGTCGCCAAGAATGCCAATCGGCTATTGGACCATTAAATCTATAAAGCCTGACAGCAAATCCTAAAATAAAAATTATTATTAAAAGGATTAATTTTAATTTATTCATTAACTATATTATATTCCTTTATTTTAAAAGGGGTTAATTTTTTAGGTTCTTATCTATTTTCCTTACGCTTCCATCATCATTGAATTGCAATACGATTTTATTGAAATCTAAACCTGCGCTATGAACAGCCTCGGCTACTGTTAAATAAGTATATATTTTAGCTTGAGGGTTTTTGAATGCAAACCAAGTTGCATCCTCAAGTCCCACAGGGAATACCCAAGCATCTCCAGATTTAATTGGCACGTTTACAAAATGAAATTCTACTTTATCTTCTGACCAGAAATTTGTATATTCTGCGTCCAGGGAAATAAAGAAATTTTGAACCTTTTGCCCTGCTCCAGCCCAGTCAAAATATGCTTGTTGGATTTGGATAATTTGAAATAGTGAGTAAATTAAAACAAAAATTGTTACAGTTAGAAAAGCAATTTCTTTACTGGTTTTAAGTAAAACATCATAAAACTTTTTAATATAGTAAACAAAAATAATTATTACTCCTAATGATGCTAAGTAGCTATACCTAGATGTAATATTGCCAAGTCCTAAATAGGTAATTAATGCTGAAACAAAGAATAAAGAACCAAAGATCACAATTCTTCTATCCTCACCTGCGAATATTCTTATTTTTTTAATATACATAATTACAACTATTGATAGTAAGGCTAAAGCAAAAATAATAGAAACAGCTAAATTGGCTCTAAATACTGCACGCAAAGCTTCATAAATAGGCAATGTATTTTGTCCTACCAAAATCAACATTAAATAACCTAAGATATTTCCAATAATATTAAAAGGTAGTTTTACTAAATCATAACTGTAATCACCGTTAAACCAATGACTGTGAGCAATAAGCCTTATTCCTAAATAACCAATAATCGGCAGAAACAATGCTAAGTATTCTTTTTTTGTAATAAATTCTTTTGCTGCAGCTATTACTCCATCTTTTGCACGATAGCTTAAAATCAAGAATGGAACAACAATTCCCATTTCATGGAACATTAATGAACCAACTATAAACACAAGGGAGAAAATATAATAAATTATTTTTTTACTTTCTGAGTATTTAATAAATGACAGTACTGTTAAAAGAGCAAAGAATGATGCTGCGACTTGGCCAATCGATGCAATCCAAAACACTGCTTCAGAATAACCTGCTAGTATTAAAAAGAGAAAAGCAGCAACAGCTGACATCAACTTATTTTTATAAATTTTAAGCGATAAGAAATAAAATAAAACTGCGACTGCAAAATGCATTACCAATGAAAATGCATGGTAAACAAAAGGATTTAACCAAAATATAGATTCAAAAATATAAAAATAAAGTTTTGTTCCTGGTCTATAAAAGAAACCATTTGAATTAACAAAAAAGTTTATAATTCTCTCTATAAATGAACAGCTATTAGTACCACAATCTGATGCCCACCTAAGCCAAGTAAAATCATCTCCAATAAAGAAATTTGAAAGCATAGGAGAATACAAAACTAACGCGAAACCAAATAAATAAACAGCTACAGCAATATTTGAAGTAGATATTTTAATAAATTCATCTTTTAAGCTTATTTGTTTTCCTTGATATTGCATAACCAAGGCAAGCGTAATACCGATTAGCATCCAAAGTACAAAAGCAATCTTTGAAGCCTCAAATACATCGATTAAAGTAGCGTTTAAAAAGAGTCCAACAGTACCAGCGATAAATCCAATTACAAAGCTTTTAACAAGCGGAGAATCTATATTTTTATAGGCGTTTTTAACGTAAATACCAAAGGAGATAAAAATTGCAAAAAATGCCAAGAAGCCAAACATTCCTATCTCCCCCAACATTCTTAAATAATTATTATCAACTGCTAAGCTAACTGAGCCATATCCACTTCCCAAAAAGATATTACGCATAAATGCAGCAAATGTTCTTGGCCATTCACCCTGGAATCTAGTTGTGAATGACAAATCATATGCAGCTGCTTTTTTAACTATAAAATCTCCATGCAATACTAAAACTTGAGCTGAAAAAGTAGCTTTAATGTTTTCGGGTAATTCATAAAAGAAATTGCCCAATCTATTAGTAACTGGTGATAAGGTTAAATTTATATATCCAGTTCCTTGAGGCAAACTCTCTCCATTTGAAACATTTGTTGCAAGTACCAAAGGTACGTTTTGAGGAATAAATTCATAATCAAGAAGTGCTGATGCAGAAGATTTTAAAGTATCAGCATCCCCTGTTATTGCATGAACCAGCTCTTCCTCAGAAGATACTCTTTTTTGCAAGACAATTTTATCTTTAAAATAATCTTTAGGCACGAATTTAACATGACCTACTGAGTTGCCTGTTTTTGCGTCGACCAATACATCCACCGTTGCAACCGTACTCTTAAATCTATCTAAAAGAGATGGCTGAAATGTTAAAAAAACAAAAGCAAACACCGCAAGTAAAGGTAAAATAATAAACACTAATTTCTTTTTATGAAAAAACAAAACTATAAAAAGCGAAACAAACAGGACTAAAAATGAGACTCTTGAAACCGTCCAAAAGAGAACAATTAAACCAAGTGCAGATGCAATTATGGTTACTATTTTGAATAACCAATTTTTAAAACCAAAAAATAAACTAGCAACTAATGGGATTATCAAAACTAAATATGCAGCAAGATCATAATGACCTGCAAAAGTCGATGAAACCCTTGATAAGCCTGAGAGCTGAATTGGAATTCCTTTCGCAAATTCCTCATTCATTGTTAAGTATGCAGGAAAACCTAAATATTTCTGCCCAAATCCATAAAAAACTACTCCTAAAAAGGTGATAATAATAACTGAAATTACTAAAGGTAAACGTTCTTTCTTGCCTTTAAATCCTTGATAAGCAATAAAGAACAAGCTCATGTACTCAACATGCCTAACTAAAGATAGAAAAGCTACATTTGGGAAAACATTAGCAATAGTTGGAAAAACTAAAAGAATTCCATGCATTGTAGACAGTGCTCCAACTATCCAAAAGATCATAATCGGCAAAGTAAGAGGAGTTTTTAAGGTTATTTTTTCCTTTAATAAAAGTACAATCCAAGATAGGAGCACAAAAACAACTAAAAAATCTTCGGTTCTAACATATACCCATGTATTTTTTACATCAACAAGTGGAATCTTAGGAAATAGTGGAATTACGATTAAAAGAATAAGAGTCTCAATAAATAAAATATTATCGTATATAAAATTTAAGATTTTTTTCATAAATTATCTAAACCAAGCTGCTCTACCGAGTTTATA
>CAZIOR010000026.1:0-4159 GCA_964540925.1 uncultured Gammaproteobacteria bacterium
TCACCTCCTTTCTCACAAAAAAACCACCCTTTGGGGTGGCTTATTAACTTCTTTATTTATTAACTAAATAAAAAGGCATGTGACCTATAATTACATTTTTGAGATACTTTGTCAACCTTATGGCATTAAATTTCTATGAATAGGAACAAAAAAAGCATTTTCAGGAGGATTATAAATAAATACTCCCTCTGGATGAGGATTTTCAGCAGTCGGCGTATCAAAATGTACTAATCTAGGATCTCCTGAAGATTTATCCCATTCATAATCTAAAAAATGTAATCCTTTATCGTTTACAGTTAACATAACATGATGTCCAATGTCTCCTCTATATCTTAAACTCTTTCCATCAGCAAACGCTGCTAATCTTTCTCCCATCGGCAAACAATCAACCGTATATACCTCAATTGGCTCAAACTGTGTGGTTAATGGTAAACTCAACATTCTTGCTTTGCGGGCTGGGACAGTCTCACCAGGTTGTAAAACAAAAAAACCACTCTGCAAAGGACCATCTTTTTCTAGTCTATAGTTTTGCATCATTACTGTTTCAATTAGGGGAAACTGCGGGCTTTTTACAGTTTTTAATTGCATTCCTGGCCAAATTTCACGAAGCGGCAATATTCTTGATTCGTGGTCTGGTGTACGCATATTCAAGCAGATAGTAACATCAGTCTTTCTGAGTGTCAATGTAATATTTTATTATCTCTTTCATCTCTGTTACATTCTTTGCTCTATTAACTTTTTCTCTTAGAGTACTTGAATCAGGGAAATTATTAACCCACATTTTACTAAAACGTTTTAGACTATCTGGATTTTTATCTTTTTGCCAAGTTTCTAAAAATAAATCAATATGTTTTAGATATAAAGTTAACCTATCTTTTGCTGTAATTTTACTTAAATCTACTTGACCATTAAATACCCAAGGATTCGTAAAAATACCTCTCCCTACCATAAAACCATCAGCTCTATACCTTTCGTATTTTTCTAAAATTTCTAAATAGGATTTAATATCACCATTACCAATAATTATAGTTTGCGGTGCTATTTTATTTTTTAAATTAATAATTTCAGGCATTAACTCCCAATGGGCATCAACTCTAGACATCTCTTCAACTGTACGCAAATGCAAGGTTAATGCAGATAAATCTTGTTCGAGTAAAAATCCTATCCATTCATCAATTATGATTTCAGAAAAACCTATTCTAGTCTTTACGCTAACAGGTAAACCACTTCCTTCTTTAGTTGCTTGAATAATTTCACCTGCAAGTGAATGATTATTAATAAGTGCTGAGCATGCACCCCTTTTAATTACAGTATCTATTGGGCAACCCATGTTTAAATCTATTCCATCAAAACCTAACTCCCTGCAATATTTACCTGTATTATAAAAATCTTCTGGTTTTGTACCCCAAATTTGTGCAACTATTGGTTTTTGTCTATTAGTAAATTTAAATGATCTCCCTACTTTCGCCCTACCCTTAGACATAATTCCACCTGTACTTACAAATTCAGTAAAAAATACATTAGGTCTACCCAGATCTGTAATTATTTCCCTAAAAACTACATCTGTAACCCCTTCCATTGGAGCTAGAACTGTAAATGGTTTAGGCAAATCTTGCCAAAAAGATTTCATAAGAGGATATTATATCAATTACCTGTTGCGAGGAATACCCAAAGCAGCCATCCTTTGATGAGCCTTATCTATGCAACTAAGATGGCTTTTGTAACCTTTGCGGGCACTTTCCCTCCAGGAGTCCGGATTACTGGGTTTTAGGATAAAACGAAGAGCGGAAACTATATTTTCTGGTGTAGCCCTATCACCCATTGCTTTTCTTACTTGGGTAGCATACAGAAAATAATCAACTCCTTCTAACATTGTTCTTCTTTCTGGTGTCATAGTTTGCACTGTGTCAACCAAAGACACAGGATCTGGTTCAGCATCTCCAGCTGTTAAATATGCTTCGCTTGCAGGAATTTGAGCAGGCGCTTGATCACGAACCTCACCAAGAGTAAGATAATCTTGCATTGGGGACATCAAAAGAGCTTCTAAATGTGGCTTCATTTCTAAAGAAATATATACTTTTTAAATATTTTGGTCAAGTAGTTATTTTAAGATTCTTGTTTTTTTTGTAGGCTATGTTATTCTTAATTTGTGACCAGAAAGGTTTTATTTTCCTTAATAGGAGTTTTTATCCTTGCACTATTCCTGAGGCTTTTTAATTTAAGCTCAGTTCCTTTTAGCCTACATACTGACGAATTATTTGCCGGATACGTTGGTAAATATCTACTACTACATGGCCAAGACATTTATGGCAACGTACTTCCTTTATACATAAATAAGTTTGGAGACTTTAGACCAGTTGGAATATTTATTTTAACTGGTATTTCAGTTTTACTATTTGGCGCAAATGAGCTTGCGATTCGGCTTCCTACTACTTTGATTGGAGCCCTATCCATCTTCCCGTTATTTTTTCTTGCTAAAGAGCTATTTAATAATGAAAAAGTAGGCTTAGTTGCAGGATTGGTTTTGGCAATTTTACCATGGCATATTATTTTATCTCGAACCACATCTGAAGCAGTAATTGGTATTTTTATTTTTATTTTCGCAATTTACTTTATGCTTCTTTTTGTTAAAAATGGTAAATTAAAATTTTTAATATTAGCATTAATACTAGGTCTCACTACATATCTTTTTTATCATTCCTTTAGGATAATTTTGCCTCTTTTATTTTTACCCTTATTTTTAATGGTAGAAAAAACAAATCTAAAAAAATTTGCCTTACTAGCCTTTTTAATAATTACTGGAATCACACTTCTTGCTATTACTACTAAAGAAGGTTCAGGTAGACTCAATCAAGTAGTCTTTTACAAAAACACAATTCCCTTAAACACGATTGCCTCTCTAAATAATGGTGAAGGGAATAATAATGTTTTACTAGCAAGAATATTTCATAATAAACCGATAATTTACGGCAGATATTTTATTAATCAATATTTATCCTATTTTTCACCTGATTTTTTATTTAACAACAAAGGTTTACCAACTCGCTATGCTCTTCCTGAACAAGGACCAATTTACTATACTTTCGCCCCACTACTTATTCTTGCTTTATTCTTTTTTATGAGTTATCCAAATAAAAATAAAAATGCTTGGATAATATTTTATCTTTTAGCAATCTCCATATTACCAGCAGCTGTCACCTATGAAGATACACCTAATTTATCTAGATCAGCAGTCATGATCATTCCATTAGTTATTCTAATAGGGTTTGGTTTGGTTGCCTTATATGAAAATATAAAAAATAAAAACTTAAGAAAAATATTAATTACTATTTTTAGTTTTATCTTAATTGTTGAAGTCATATATTTTTGGCATATGTATTTAGTTCATGAAAAAACGTATTTTCCTTTTTATAGAAACGAAACAAATAAAACATTAATAAATTATGTAAATGAAAATAGATCTAAATATAAAGAGGTGTATATGCCATCAACAGATGATCTGCCCGTCTATTTTCTTTTCTATACCAATAACTTCAATAAACTTTCGGACAATGAGATTAAAAATATGGAATCTGGCGGCAAGTATTATGGCATTAATTTCACTAGTAACTTTTGTCTAAATACCGTAGTAGACAAAAATAAAATTGCTGGACTTAAAAATTCTTTAGTAATAGTTAATGGGCAATGTGATGATTTAGGTTTTCCAAGAAAAGCGGAGCTGAATAGACAAGACGGCACAACTGCATTTAAGATCTTCGAATTTTAAAATTAATTGGAGAGTTCACCGATATAGAAAGACTGGAGATAACTTTCTGGTTTTTCTTGACCCATATGTTGACCTTCAAACTGAGATGTACCATCTGTTCCACAAATATCCAAGATTTTCTCTGATCCACCTGGATGCTTACTAATCCAAGAAGTTAAATCATATACTTTATTATTAACAACTGCCCAACAGCTGGATTCATCTTTATGTATTTCAACATCAGCCATTGAAAAACCTTGTTTCTTTTCTGAAGGAGTAGTTGTTGTTTCTGTATTTGCTGGAACTGAATTATTAGTCGGTTGAGTATTTTTAGGCAAAAGCATAAATACTCCAATTCCTAAGATAGCAACTATAGTAACAATTCCAACCAAAATAAAGTTTTTATTCACAAAA
>CAZIOR010000026.1:4259-8772 GCA_964540925.1 uncultured Gammaproteobacteria bacterium
GGATTAGTTACATATTTATACAAAATCTTATACGTATCGTAATCAAAAATATATTCTTTACTTAAATCTTCTAACGTTTCAAAATCATTTTTTAAACTTCCCAAATAGCACCACTTATCAATAACATGTGTTTCAGTTTTGTCTCCTTTTTCCATAATGGCAATTGGACAATCATATAACCAAGACTTTACCTTATATTTAAAAAAAGCTTCTTCAAATCTTAAGTTATATTTTAAAGCCTGCTCTTTTCCAACACATGCTCCCTTACAAATTCCCAAATGAGAGTAAAAACACTGACCCTTACCTTTTTCTAAGCCTAAAAGCTTAGGACACAAACCATTTTCTTTAGCTAATGCAAATAATGTATCTTTAAATTGTTTTTGCGATTTAAATACTGCCAAAATATGTTCATAATCATCAACATCAATTGTATCTAAAATTTTAGGCTCAACGCTTAAGTATCCATTATCTAACTTTTTACTCAAAACTATTGTCATTTTTCTAGAATCTCTAAGCATTCTATTGTATATAGGTTTATGTTTTTTTATTAATGATGATTCCAAAAGTAAAGCTCCTAGCTCTCCAGCAGTGGTAATTGCTTCAATTGATCTAATATTTTGAGAGATTTTCATCTCTTTTGCAGAAGCATGATCACTGGCAAAATGGGACAATACTCTTTCTTTAATATTGATACTTTTTCCAATATAAATTGGGGCACCATCTTCTGAATAAAAAATATAAACACCAGAACTTTCGGGTAATTTTTCTATTAAATTAGTAGATAAATAAGCAGGAACTGCTACTCTGCTTAAAAGTTTATCAACGGTTTTTTCGAACAGTTCTGGGTGAATATTTTTTTGAGATTTTTTATAAAACTTATAAATTACATTTGCATCATCAAAGGCTCTATGTCTTTGCTTACATTTAATATTAAAATTCGCAATTATACTATCTAAATTGTATTTTTTAAGTCCTGGATATAAGGCTCTAGCAAGCTTTACAGTACAAAGTTGTTTAGCAGTAAAATTAATACCAAATCTTTTTAGTTCATTTTTAATAAATGCATAGTCAAATCTAACACTATGTGCTACGAATACAGAATCTTTAAGAATCTCAACAATTTCTTCTTTTATTTCAAAAAAAGTTGGTGCATCTTCTAAATCCACAAATCTAATTCCAGTAAGAAGCTCTATGTATGGATCCATTCGCATTTGCGGATTAACTAGAGTTCTATATTTTTTAGTAATCTTACCCTCATCAACTCTAATAATTCCAATTTCAATAATCCTGCCATAAGTAGGACTCATTCCTGAAGTCTCCACATCAATAAAACAAAAGGATTTAGGAAGCATTGTTTATATAACTTAGCAAAGAGTAAAGGTAAATTCAAGAATACAAGGAAAATGGAAATTATAATCAAATTTCTGTACAATAAATATATGGCCGAACAAGGACTCTCATCGCAAGAAGCCTCATCGCGACTACAACAATACGGTAAAAATGAAATTAACATAAAATCTCAATTTAATGCCTTAACTATTTTTGTTTCTCAATTTCCCACTTTTATAAATGGCATCTTATTAGCAGGAGCAATCTTTTCTTTAATAATTAGAAACTATATTGATTCAATATTAGTTTTTGCCATTATGATACTTAGTTCTGTTTTTGGTTTTATTCAGGAATATAATGCAGAAAAATCTCTAGAAAAACTAAAAAGCTACATCAAACCCCAATCAAGAGTACTTAGAGATGGCAAGGAAATTGAAATATCTAGCTTTGAGATTGTTCCCGGAGATATTGTCATCTTAAATGAAGGAGATCAGGTGCCAGCAGATGGCAAGATTTTAAATTCAAATCATCTAGAAATTGATGAATCAATCCTTACAGGTGAATCCTTACCCGTAAGTAAGAATAATCAAGACATTGCTTTTTCAGGAACAACAGTTTCTAAGGGTAAATCTCAACTTTTAGTAGAAAAAACAGGAATGGATACTCGTTTTGGGCAAGTTGCCAAAACTCTTTCTTCCATTGAAACAGACAAAACACCTTTACAGAAAAATTTATCTCAATTAGGAAAAATCATCTCTGTTTTTGCGATTATCTTTTCGTTTTCACTAATTCCAATTGGTTTAAGTCAAAATCGAGACTTAATTCATCTAATTCTTTTGTCAATAAGCGCGGCTGTTTCTGCAATCCCAGAAGGTTTGCCAGCTGTTATAACTATTGCTCTTGCTTTAGGAACGAATAGAATGGCAAAGAAAAATGCCATAGTTAGAAAAATGTCCTCTGTTGAGACCCTAGGAGCTGTTCAGGTGATTTTGTCAGACAAAACAGGAACTATTACTCAAAATAAAATGAGCGTTAAAGATTTTTGGGTAAGAAAAAAAGAAAAGCTTAAGTATCTTTACATGGCAGGCGTAATTGGCAATACAGCTTCCTTAGTTCAAAAAAATGAAATTGATAAATTTGATGTCATTGGAGATAAAACTGATGGATCAATCCTCTATTGGATTAAAAAACAAGTTAATGATTTAAAAACCTTAACCGACGATGGAGTTGTTACTGATGAATTCTTATTCGATCCAGAAACAAAATTAATTACAAGTATTTTTGAAGAAAATGGTAAAAGATATATTTTTGTAAGAGGTGCACCTGAAAAAGTATTACAAATAAGTAATCTTTCAGAAACAGAAAAGTTAGATATAGAGAATAAATTTAATGATCAAGCAAAAAATGGCTTAAGAGTTATTGGTTTTGGTTATAAAGAATTAAATGATAAAACGACTAAAGACAGAAAATATTTAGAAAAAGAAATAGAGTTCTTAGGTTTTGTTGGAATTTATGATCCACCAAGAGAAGAAGCACGCAAAGCAATTATGGATGCAAAAGCTGCAGGAATTAAAACAATAATGGTAACTGGTGATAATGAATTAACTGCATTAACTATTGCCAAAGAAGTAGGATTGATAGAAGAAAATGAAAATGTTGTTACAGGCGCAGAGCTAGATAAAATGTCTGATGAAGAACTTAAAAAAATTATCTTACATACAACTATTTTTGCCAGAACAAAACCTGAAGATAAATTAAGATTGGTTATTGCATTCAAAAGCTTAGGATTTGTGGTTGGCGTTACTGGAGATGGTGTAAATGATACTCTTGCGCTTAAAAAAGCAGACGTTGGAATTGCAATGGGAGAATCAGGCACAGATGTTGCCAAAGAAGCATCTGATATTGTTCTTTTTGATGATAATTATTCGACTCTAGTCAAAGCAATTCTAGAAGGAAGAACAATATATAATAATATATTGAAGGCAATCACCTATCTTTTATCTACTAATCTCTCAGAAATCTGTTTAATCTTTTTTGCAGCATTACTTAAAATGCCAGACCCACTACTTCCTACTCAAATCTTGTGGATAAATTTAATTACAGATGGCCTTCCTGCTTTAGCGCTTGCAAGCGACAATAGAAATAATAGCGTATTAAAAGAAAAACCAAGAGATCCAAAACAAGGAATCCTAACTCTTCCTAGATTATCATTAATAGCTTCTATTGGACTTACTCTTTCAGTAGCGCTAATTATTATCTTTGCTTTTCTTCTAAATACATACAGTCAGCAAGCAGCTAAAACTATAATTTTTAATCTTTTAATTTTTTCTCATCTTATTCTTGCATTTTTAGTTAGAGGCAGAGCTGTATTTAAAATAAATAAACTACTGATTCTAAGTTTTGTATTAACAATAATCTTACAATTTGTTATAACAACAACATCGCCATTAAAAGAAATATTTAAATTAGGATTTAATTAACTCGCTATTGAAATGATTAGACAATATTTAAAGTATAAAAACATTCTTATATTTTTAATTTCATTAATATTTGCTATTTTTCTTTCTAAACAAGAAGCTTTTCATAGTTTTCTATTAAATTTGGGATCACTTGGATACATAGGTGCTTTTTTTGGTGGAATGCTTTTTGTATCTACATTTACTGTTTCAGCAGGAGCAGTATTATTATTGGTTTTAGCTGAAAGATTATCGCCTGTTGAGATTGGAGTATTTGCAGGAATTGGAGCAGTGGTAAGTGATTTTACAATCTTTAGATTTGTTAAAAACGATTTATTATATGAGCTGGAAGATATATATAAACGTTTTGATCAAAAAGAACATTTGAAGCATGTTATGCATTCAAAATATTTCGCATGGAGCCTTCCTGTTATAGGTGCAATCATTATTGCCTCACCCTTACCAGATGAAATCGGAGTAAGTCTTTTAGGATTATCGAAAATGAAAAGTTATAAATTTATAATAATCTCCTTTTTACTAAACAGTATTGGAATATTTTTAATAATTTCAGCTTCTTTGGTGATAAAACCTTAAATATTTATGTCTTAGAAATGCGGGAATACGCAAGATAGCTTCATGATTTTCTAAAAACCTAAGTAAAATATAGACTTTTTAAAGAAAATAATCAAGAATTTATTAATGCAGCTTTATAGCCAGTGTTTTTAATG
>CAZIOR010000027.1:0-7368 GCA_964540925.1 uncultured Gammaproteobacteria bacterium
AGGACAACGGACTTTGGATCCGTTTATTCTGGTTCGAATCCAGGCTCGGCAGCAATATGTCCTATAGTTGACAATTGTCCTTTTTAGTAATATACTTTACCCCATGAATATTGAACGAATTGGAAGAAGACTTCCCGAATTACAATTAGGAGTATCAGCATTAATGTTGCTTGGTGCACTGATTAATCTTAATGTCTCAGCCGACTCAAGAAATAAAGCTGAAGCTTATGCCCAAAATGGTCAAGTTGAACTATTTCAACAATTTAATAATAAAGCAAATACTGATTTAAATACTGGTTTAATTTTATTATTAAGCGCAGGATCTATGGGTATAGCTGGATTTAGCTTTGCTATGCATAGATCTCAAGAAGATATGAATAGATATCTTGCTGCAAATCGTCATCCTTCTTCAAGTTTAAGGTAAAAATTTCCAACTTCTTTCAGTAAGGACAGCAAATAGCCTCTCGAACTCTTCTGATATAATAAAATTATGAAAAAACAAGGCGTAATGGTTTTATTAAAAAATAATAATAAATATTTATTTTTAGTAAGAGAAAAACAAAATGACAAAATACATAAGCAGGGTGTTTATATCCCAATTGGTGGAAAAGTTGAATTAAACGAATATATTGAAGACGCTGCTATAAGAGAGGTTAAAGAAGAAGCAGGAATAATTGTAAAATCATTAAAATTAAAAGGCGTACTCTACAATACGGAACTAACTGATACTAATATTGGCGACTGGGATAGTTTTTTCTTTGTTTCAGAAGACTTTGAAGGTGAGCCTAAAACAGGAAATGAAGGATCTTTTAGCTGGGTAAATGAAAATGACCTACAAAATCTTAATACTTATGAAGGAATGAAATTATTTATATTAGAAGTTTTAAAAAATAATTTTACCGTTCTTGAGTCGAAACATAGCAATACAAAGCTAATCGATTATAGGATTTTATATAAAGCTTGATTTAAAATAATTTCCAACATCGTCCAGTAAAGACAGCAAATGGCCTCAACTTCTTCTGATATAATATTTTTATGAAAACTGTTGGTGTAATTGGAGGATTAGGTCCTGAAACAACTGCAAATTTTTATTTGGAGGTTGTTTTCTCATCATTTAAAAAAAACAAAGAAGCGCGACCACCGATGCTAATGTGGAATATTCCATTACCATATGACATTGAAGAAGAGTTTATTACTAAAGCAACTGGCGAAGAAAAGTATTTGCCCTATTTGATAGATGCGGCAAAAAGACTAGAAAAAGGTGGAGCTGATTTCATTGTTATCCCTTGCAACTCAGTACATATTTTCATTGAAGATATTAGACAAGCAGTAAATATTCCTGTTTTAAGTATAGTAGAAGAAACAGTTAAATTTCTTGAAAATAAACAAATTAAAGATGTAGGGATTCTTGCTACTTCCGCAACCATTCGTAAAAAACTTTATGAAGAAAAATTACAAAAAAATGGAATTAGCACACACAATCCTAACGAAAATGACCAGTCACGCATGGGAGAAATTATTAATCATTTAGTACACTCACAACAAACAGATCAAGATAAAAAAGAATTACTACAAATAATTGATACATTTGCGTCACATGATATCGCAACAATAATTCTAGCTTGCACAGATCTACAGCTACTTGTTCCTCAAAAAGAAAATGTCAAAATATTTGACACAATGCAAATCCTTGCTCATGCAACAGTTAATAAAATATTGGAATAATAATTTCCAGCTTCGTTTAGTAGAAACAACCAATTCCCCACTAGAAAGAGTACTTGACAACAATTAGCACTCGTTGTATATTATTGCTAATATTAAAGTTATTCAGGAAGGAGGTGAGAGACATGGCATACGACCTAGTTCCAAATAATTGGTTTTCTTTTCCATCAATTAAAATTCCATCTATCTGGGAAGATGATGATTGGCTAGCTGGAGTAACCAGTGCAAGCGGGCTTTCTATTTCGGAGGATGAAAATAATATATATATTGAAACTTCATTACCTGGAATAGATCCGCAAAATATTGATATCACTTTCCAAGATGGATATCTATGGGTAAGAGGAGAAGAAAAAGAAGAGGATAAAGATAAAAATAGAAAATACTACAGACACTCTTCAAAAGCATTTTCATACAGAGTTGCTGTTCCTGGTGACATTGATATCAACAGTGAGCCTCAGGCAACATACAAACACGGGATAATGACAGTAGCTTTTATGAAATCTCCTAAATCCCAACCTAAAAAAATTCAGATTAAAACTGAATAATAAAACTCAAATTCTAGAGAAAACTCCGTCTTTATGACGGAGTTTTTCTTTTCTTAATATTTATTGGTATACTTTTAAAATGGCACTAATAAAAATATCTTTAATCATACTTTTACTTTTATTCTCTCTTTTTATTGTTTTAAATTATTTCTCTCTTTTTTCTACAAAAAAATACACTATTAAATTTAATGACAAAGACAGAGAATATTTGCTCCACTTGCCATCTGGATACAAATCATCTAACTCATATCCATTACTTGTCGCATTACATGGTTTTGGAGATCATCCACGATTTATTGAACAATACACAGGGTTTAGCAGATTATCAGATAAAGAAAAATTTATTGTTGTTTATCCTTATGGCTTACAAAATAGTAAAACTAAGAAATTCTCCTGGAACGGGGGATCGTGTTGCGGAGAAGCGTTTAACAAAAAGGAAGATGATGTTTTATTTATCAATAATTTAGTGGACGAGCTATCAAAAAAATATAATATAGATTCTAAAAAAATATATTTAACAGGTTTTTCTAATGGAGGACTTTTAACCTACAAAATTGCAACAGAAGCGCCAGAAAAATTCGCTGCTTTTGCAGTCGTTTCAGGATCAATTGGCGGAAAAATTAAAAAAGATGATCCATATTTTAATCTTTCCAAACCAAAAAAAGCTGTACCAATTCTAATCATGCACGGCAAAAACGATAATTTAATTTCCTACAACGGAGGATTTAATCAAGACCAAAGCGCAACCTTTACGTCATTTAAAGATTCTGTAGATTTTTGGGTAAGAAATAATAATGCAACAAAAATAGATACAATTGAAAATGAAAAGTTTATTGAAGAAAAATATGAAACTAAAAATAAACTAAATAGTATTGAAGCATATACGATTAAGGATAGCGGGCATGCTTGGTTTGGAAGTATTATGGAATATAAAAAAGTTTTATCTGGAAAAAGCGTACCAGCTACAAAAATTATTTGGAATTTCTTAAAAAACACTACAAATTAAGGACCTTTGAGTCTCAAATAAATTATCTTTGTAAAAAATTTGTAAGTGTGTATATAATGTATCTATATGCAGATCTTTTTTAAACTCTACCTAATAGCCCTACCTGTATTTTTCGGAATAGATTTAATTTGGCTTGCTTTAGTTGCTCGAAAATTATATTTTGCTCAATTAGGAAATTTAATGAAAGAGATTAACTGGCCAGCAGCAATTATTTTCTATCTCTTATTTATAATTGGCTTAATCATTTTTGCTATTCAACCAGGGATTGCAAAAAATTCATTAATTACAGCCTTAATATTCGGAGCTTTGTTTGGATTCTTTAGTTATGCTACTTATGATTTAACAAACTATGCAACTTTAAAAAATTGGCCACTAGTTATTACGATAGTTGATTTGATTTGGGGAACAGTATTATCCGCCTCGGTATCTACAATTGTATTTTTAATATACTCAAAAATTAAATAATGCTTTATTTTCTTAGTCTTTCAATAATCCTCGCCATTTACATGACCTCTTGGTTTTTAATCTCGGTAATTAAAAAAAGAAATGACGTTGCAGATGTTGCCTGGGGACTTGGATTTGTCTTACTTTCTTGGAGCTCTGTACTTTTATCTGGTAATTTTGGATTTAAAAATTTATTTATTAGCATTTTAATCACAGTCTGGGGAACAAGACTTGCTTGGCATATATATAAAAGGCACAAAAACAAAGAAGAAGACTATAGATATTTAACTTGGAGAAAAGAATGGGGCAAATATTTTTATTTAAGGTCATATTTACAAGTATTTTTGCTACAGGGATTTTTTCTTTATCTTGTATCACTACCAGTACTTTTTATAAATTTTAGCAAAAGTATATTCTCAATTATTGATTTAATTGGCATTATAATTTGGGTCATTGGCTTTCTCTTTGAATCAATAGGTGATTATCAACTTAAAAAGTTTAAAGAAAAACCTGAAAATAAAGGAAAATTAATTACCACAGGTCTTTGGAAATATAGTAGACACCCAAATTACTTTGGAGAGGTAACTCAATGGTGGGGCATTTGGTTAGTTTCTCTACTTTCTCCATATTGGTATATTGCTATAATTGGCCCTATTACAATCACATTTTTAATTACAAAAGTCTCTGGAATTCCTATGCTTGAGAGGAAAATGGCCGAAAATCCCGACTTCTTGGAATATAAAAGAAAAACAAGCGTATTTATCCCTCTTCCACCTAAAAAATGAGGCTAATTTTGGAATTTTTAGATTGCTATAGGTTATCATAAAATTGACTTAACAACGCATTTAGGGTATAATACTTGTATTGCAGATTGTAATCAAATACATCTGCTTAGATTTGATTTAGTTTTAAACAGATAAAAAGATCTTAATTTTTCCACATCGTATCTTCTTAAACTTAAAATAAACTTCATTTTGTAAGCAGGTCTATTTGCAGACAATCAATTCATAAAGGAGCAAAAATGTATAAACAAAACAATTGGAATAGAAATGGTTCTAATAAAAGATCTGGTTCCAAATTTAAATACAATTTCAAAAAAAGTGTTAAAAAACTTGACCCAAATCTTTTTATTAGAAAAGCTGAAGAAATTAAAGTAGAGATTGAAGAAAAAGAATTAACACCAAATACAATTAATCATAGTTTTAATGACTATCAAATTGATGAAAAATTAAAACGAAATATTAAAGACCATGGTTATGAAATTCCCACTGAAATTCAAGCCAAAGCAATTCCTGAAATCTTATCAGGCCATGATCTCGTTGGCATGGCAAAAACAGGTACTGGAAAAACTGCTGCATTTTTAATCTCCCTAATTAATAAATCATATACAGATAGAAGTCAAAGGACATTAATTGTTGTTCCAACTAGAGAACTAGCAACTCAAATCAAAGATGAATATATAATCTTTGCAAAGGGAACGGGTCTTGAAGTGGTTGCCTTAGTTGGAGGAACAAATATTAAACAACAATTCCACGCGCTTAGACATAAACCTCACTTTGTTATAGGAACACCTGGAAGACTAAAAGATTTAGTAAATAGAAAAGAATTAAATTTATCACAATTTCAAAATGTAGTTTTAGATGAGGTAGATAAAATGGTAGACATAGGTTTTATTCACGACATAAAATATTTAATGTCATTTCTGCCTATTAAGCGTCAGTCTTTATTCTTCTCGGCAACAATCAGTAGTAAAACACAAGAAATTCTAAAAAGCTTTGTTCATAATCCCGTAACAATTTCAGTCAAAGAAAAAACAATAAATAATATTGATCAAGATATTATTAAATTAACTAATGGCGAATCGAAGATTGATGCGCTTCATAATTTATTAACAACTCCTGGATTTGATAAGGTTATTATCTTTGGAAGAACAAAATGGGGGGTTCAAAGACTCTATGGGGAACTTGCAACGCGTGGCTTTAAAGTCCAAGCAATTCATGGCAATAAAAATCAAAATCAAAGACAAAAAGCTTTAAGTCAGTTTAAAAACAATGAGATTCAAATATTACTTGCAACAGATGTTGCCTCAAGAGGTATTGATGTTGATAACATCACCCATGTAATAAACTACGATGCACCAGAATCCTATGATGATTATATTCATAGGATTGGTAGAACAGGTAGAGCAGGTAAAAAAGGCATCGCGCTAACATTTGTTTAATTATGAAAACTCTTTTTATCAGTAAAAACTCTCCATTTGAAAGTAGGGGAGGAATAGAACGTTATATTTCCAATTTAATTGCGTACTATAAAATTACTCCAAATCAAAAACTTTTTTTGATGCTCTCAACCAGTAAAGAAGATTTTGTAGAAAGAAAAGATAATATAACAATTTATTATACAAATCATTTACTGCTAACAAGAGATACATTACTTAATAAAACCGCTGTTTCCAAAAAAGCTCAAGGCTTTGCAGAATATGTTTCAAAAATAATTAAAGACGAAAAAATTGAAATTATATGTGCAGAAAATTTTCATACAGATTTACCTGCTGCTTTTAGTTTACTTTTAACAATTGAGACGATTGCTCATAAGATTCCTCTTGTTTTACAAATGCATTCTTTTGCTGCAACTGAACTACAAACTGAATTAGTTAACCAGCTTAAATGGGATAAGATAAGTTGTGTTAGTAAAAGTGTAGCCGGAGATTGTTTTCAAAAAGGAACTGATATAAATTTTCTCTCTACTCATTATTTAGGAGTTAACAAGGAACAATTTAATCTCGATATTAATCCCAACTTTAATTTAAAAAAAGATTTATCAATTCCTGAAGATAACTTAATAGTTCTAACCGCTACTAGAATCATTAAAGGAAAAGGAAATATTCTGCAACAAAAAGGTGTGATTAATTTAATAGAAGCATTTTCAAAACTTGCACCACGATATTCCAAATTAAAACTTCTAATTGCAATTGGTAAACCGCCAGAAAGCTTAACTAATGAATTTGATTTAGCATATGAAATGCTACAAGGATATATAAAGCTACACAACATTGAAAAACAAACAGTATTAAAAATGTTTCCTTTAGATCAGATGCCTGATGTTTATAGAGCATCCGATGTTTTTGTGTTAGCGTCTGAAAATGAAACATTTGGACAAGTATTTATTGAATCAATGGCTTGTGGATTACCTGTAATTGGAACAAATGTTGGAGGAATCCCTGAAATCATTAGCGATTTATATAATGGTTTTTTGATACCACCAAATGACTCAAGTATTCTAGCTCAAAAAATTGAAACATTACTACATGACAGCTCACTTAGAAAGAAATTTATTAACGCAGGAATTAAAACCGTTACAACTAAATTTTCTTCAACTGATCAATTAAATAATTTTCATAATGATTTACAGAAGATGGTAGGAAGTTCTTCTTTAGTGGTATAAATCTATCCTATTGTTCTAAGCCCCATGCTCTTTCTAACAAAAGAATCAATCACTCTTTGACCAACAATTAAATCTTGTTTTGCTTGTCCTGTAATTGTTAATTTTTGTATTTGCTTAAATGTAAACCAGGAATATTCACAATCTTTTTTAAGAAAATCTTGAATTTTATTTACAACAGCATAAAAAATAAAAATATTTTTTTCTTTA
>CAZIOR010000028.1:0-6411 GCA_964540925.1 uncultured Gammaproteobacteria bacterium
AAAACTGCCAAACAACCTGTAAAAAAATAGGCTCGAACTTTACGGTGGCTAAAAGCAAACTTTTCTTTTTCTCTGCGCTTGCCCCGCCCACCCGTGCGCGCGCAGAGGAGCAGGAAACTCCCTGAAGTATATTGTATTATAGTACAAGATTGTACAAAAATACAATTAAAGGTAAAATGTGTATAACTTTTATGAATACTATTTCAAAAAAATTAGGCGATAATATAGCGAGAATTAGAGAAGAAAAAGAAATGTCGCAAGGGGATATCTGTAGAATTACTGGAATGGATAGAGGATATATTAGTAGAGTTGAAAATGGATCAAAAAATCCTACAATTTCTAATTTAGAAAAAATAGCAAAGGCTTTGGGTGTAAAACCGGATGAATTATTGAAATAGTTATGGCAAAAACTAAACCTAAAACAAAAAACTTAAAATTTATGGATTACTGCGCTGGTATCGGCGCAGGGCGTATTGGTCTTGAGAGAAATGGCTTAACCTGTGTTGGATTTTCTGAAATAGACAAACAGGCAGAAAAAACTTATAGAAGGTTTTTTGGACAGGACGAGGTAAATTATGGCGACTTAATGAAAATAGACACAAATAAGTTGCCTAATTTTGACATGATGATTGCGGGTTTTCCGTGTCAGACTTTTTCAGTTATTGGACAAAGAAAAGGAATGCAAGACGAGAGAGGGCAAATAATTTACGGGCTGATCAAGATAATGCTTGATAAAAATTTAAAGTATTTTATTTTGGAGAATGTAAAAGGTTTAACAAATCATGATAATGGAAATTCTTTACGAGTAATTTTGCGAGAATTAGATAAGGCGGGCTATAAAGTTTTTCATAGAGTTTTAAATAGTGTTGATTATGGCGTTCCTCAAATGAGAGAAAGAATCTATTTTGTTGGAGTAAGAAAAGATTTAGTCCCAGAAGATTTTCAGTTTTTCTTCCCTGAGCGTCAAAGAAGAGTTAATGTTCAAGATTATCTAGTTGATACAAAAGAGCTTGAATTTGACGAAAAGAAAGAATCCTTTGAAACTTTTTTGAAATATCTTGAAAATAAATACAATCGTGATCAATACAATATAAAGGACATATTAAAACAGGATTATTTGGTATTGGATACAAGACAATCAGACTTGCGTCTTTATCACAATAAAGTTCCTACTTTACGAACCGGACGGCATGGAATTTTATATGTCAGAAATGGCAAGTTCAGAAAGTTGTCTGGTTATGAATCGTTGTTGCTTCAAGGTTTCCCAAAACAGCTAGCAAAAAAAGTTGATGGTGTTATTGACGAAATACATTTATTAAAACAAACCGGCAATGCTATGACAGTCAATATTATTGAAGCTATAGCGAAAGAATTATTTAATACATTGGAACAATATGAAAAATAAAAAGAAAAAATTAAAACAAATGATTGCTCTTGGCTCAAAAACGGCAAAAGGTGGATTTAAAAATGAACAGGATGTAATTGATAAATTCAATAATTGGAAAACAGAAAAAATTGCCCAGGAGTGGCTGGCTGAAATGAATTATAAAATTGATGATATTGAATTTGTTAAGGCGTCAAAAGTTAGAGGGCAATATAAGGCCGATATTCAAGTTAGAATAACAATTTTGATAAAATTAAAATCCCAAGAGGATTTACAAAATCTTCAAGTTAAATTGGTAAGTAATCCGCAAGGGTTTAATCAGATAGATAAAAGATGGGTAGATAAATATGCCGAACTTTGGAATATTCCGAGCGATATTATCAAGATTCTAAAACTTTTTACCGGGGAAATAAAACCAATAAAGAATGGATTAAGAGATCCTCGCAGAATGTTTCTAGATGAGATGGGTAAATCAGATCAGGATAAGCTTGTAGATTTCTTTAAACACAACAAAATACTTGTTATTTCCGATGTTCTTAAAGGCAGGGGAGAGTTTTCAGCGGATTGGACTCTGGTAATTTTGAAGATGAATGGAGAAAGCAAGTGGGTTTTAAAGTCAATAAATGAAGTAATGAATATTTTTGGGTCTGGAGATGTGAGAATTACTCGTGAGGGTAGTTTGAAAATCGGAAAAATTGGCATGCAACGAAAAGGCGGGGATGGAGGTAGAGACACCGCAAAAACATTGCAATTCAAAATTAATCCGGTAGAGCTTTTTAATGAATAAACAAAAACCCAATTTAATAAAAAGCTGCTCAGACGAGGAAGTTTGGGAGTTTTTTGCTGAAGCAAGGAAAGAATTAAAAAACAGAGGGTTGATTCGTACAAATAATATAGTTGGTGAAAGAGGTGAGTTTATAGTAATAGAAATGTATAATAAGACCCCAGGATTGCCTAATTTGCAAGCTGCTCCAGAAGGTACGCAAAATGTGGACGCCTTAAGTCGTAAAGGGGAAAGGTATAGCATTAAGACTATGTGCTTGCCCGGTAAAACAACAAGTGTTTTTTATAACTGTGGTGAATTTGGCGAAAAAATACCGCCTAGTAAAAAATTTGAATATGTGGTTATTATTCAAATTGATAACAGCTTGGAACCAACGAGAATTATTGAATTAACTTGGAATCAGTTTTTAAAATTTAGAAAATGGCACAAAACGATGAGAGGGTGGAACATGTCGGTAACTAGAGAAATTTTAAATGAGGGCAAGATAATTTTATGACAGATATTGTCTCTAAAAAGAAAAGAAGCGAGATAATGTCTCGAATAAGAAATAAGGACAGCAAGATAGAAACTTTGTTTAGAAAGAGGCTTTGGAAACGAGGTTTTAGGTATAGTAAAAATTCTGCCAAATATTTTGGTAAACCTGATATAGCCATGCCAAAATATAAAACCGTTATATTTGTTGATTCTTGTTTTTGGCATGGTTGTAAAAAACATTGTCGCATTCCATCAAGTAGACAGAGATATTGGATCAACAAAATAAATAGAAATAAAGAAAGAGATAAGGAAGTTGCAAAATCATACAAGAGATTAGGGTGGAAAATTTTGAGAGTTTGGGAGCATGATTTAAATAATAAACAATATTTTTTTAATTTTAGTAAAGTAAAATCATGAGCGAAGAAAAACAAGAATTAAATAGGGGGTCTGAATGGAGAAAGTGGGATTTGCATATTCATACACCATTTTCTCATACATCAGAGTACGCTGGTGCAACAGAAGATGAAAAGTGGAATAATTTCATTGAGGGATTAGAAAAGCTGCCAAAAGACATAAAAGTCATTGGAATCAATGATTATTTGTTTCTAGATGGTTATAAAAAAGTAATAGATTATAAAAATAGTGGCAGGTTGAAGAATTTAGATTTAATTCTACCCGTTGTAGAATTTAGACTAAATGAGTTTGTAGGTAATGAGCAATTAAAAAAGATTAATTACCATATCATCTTTGCAGAACAAAGCATTCTCGATATTGAAATTATTGAGGCACAGTTCTTGTCTTGTTTTAGATCATCATGCAACCTTGATGTAAACAATGCGGGTGGCACTACTTGGGGCGGTGTTGTTACAAAAGAAAGTTTAATTGACTTTGGTAAAAAAATATATGAAGCTACTCCAGAAGATAAAAGAGAAAGCAATAATCATTTTGAAATAGGCTTTAATAACATTAGTTATAGTCTCGACAAACTCAAAGAGTGTCTAGGGGAAATAAAAGAGCCCAACACGTATCTTAGAGGTAAATATATAAAAGCTATAGGAAAGTCAGAGTGGGAAGATTTTAGATGGACAGGGTCTCCTGCAGACAAGAAGGATGTGATCAATAACGCTCATGTTGTTTTCTCTGCTTCACCAAGCGCAGAACAAGCAAATAAAAATATAGATTCATTAAAAAATCAATCAGTAAATTGTCGTTTGCTACATTGTAGTGATGCGCATACTATTAAACAAATTCAAGATGAGGATGTTGTAAAAATTGATTTTTCTAATACTAGTCCTAAGGATTTGGGACATTGTTTTACATGGATTAAAGGTGGTGCTAGCTTCGAGACATTGCGGCAAGTAGTGGCCGATTATGAAAATAGAGTTTTGATACAAGAAAGAAATCCTTCTGAAAGCAAAAATTCATCCCCTGAACTTTTTATTGATCGAATGGAATACAAACAAGGGGTTGAAAATCACACAGTTTATTTTAACAAGGATATAAATTCTGTTATTGGTAAACGAGGTGCAGGAAAGTCTGTTTTACTTAAACACATTGCTTTTAATGTCCTTGGTGAACAAGAACAGCCCGATGTTAAAGAAATAGCTAAGTTACAAGATTTTAAAATCCATTGGTGTGATGATACATCCGAAAATAAATTTGTTGAATACATACCGCAAAACTATCTATCGACCATCACATATGAGGATGGTAGAGATTATGATAAACGAGACGAAATGCTTAAGGCGCGTCTGTTCAATAATGATTTATTCAAAAATGCCGATACAAGTAAGACTGATGCTGTAAATTCGATAGAGCTTAAAATCAATGCAAAAGTCAAAGAAGTCTTAAGCGTACATAGACAGGTTATTGATACTACCATCCAACTAAAACCGCTAGGAAAGGCTGAGGATAAAGACAGTGCAATAAAAATCAAGCAGGAAGAAATCGATAAGCTTGGAAAGATTGATATAGCAGGTGAGGATATCAAAAATCAGACAAAATATTCGTCGGAAATAGAATCACTTATCAAAGAGATTAAATTACTAGAGCAAGACATCCAGGTTATAAATACCATCGATAGTGATGTAAGTTTCATCACAGTCGATAATGAAGCATTCTTTGGGTTATCTCAAACAACCCTAGAGTTAATTGAAAAACACATTGAGAAACTTTCCGCTCAAGAAATCAAAGCGTATCTAAAAAAGCTGTCAACTGATTTAACTACTAAAACTAGTGCTAAAAAAGATAGAAAAGCTACAGTCGAAAAAGATTTAGAACCAATAACAAAGAAATTACAGCAAAATAAAACCATTGAAAAAATCCTAAAGGAAATAAACAAGCTAGGTGAAGAAAAAAAAGAAATAGAAAAACTGGAAAAATTTATCAATGAATCTAAACAGAAAGAAGAAGGAATAGTCGGTGAAATAGCCGATTTGTACCTATCCTTTAAGGGTAAAATTGAGGGGATAGTTCAGACGCTCAAAGATGCATTTGATAATTTTACTTTCATAACATTCGATTTTACTGTGAGTTACAGTGAGGATGAGTATAAGAGCAGGTTTTTTGATGTGTATATTGATGGGCGTTCAGGAGAACGTTTCAAAAAGTTTTTTGATGAAAGAAGGGATTTCAACAAAACAGAAATAACTCAAGTTATTAAAGATATTATCATTGATGCATCTACTGCAAAACTGAAGACTGCGGGTGGTGATAAGGAGAGTGCGCTGGTCGCGCTATTGAGTTGCAGATATGATATTGATTTTACAAAATCGGTTAAATATAAAAATGGGGGCGGGTTAGTAGACTTTGAAAATATGACAGGCGGACAGAAGGCGATGGCACTATTGGATCTTATATTCAATCTATCTAAAAGTGGGTATCCAATAATTATTGATCAGCCAGAAAATGACATCGATGTTTCTGGAATTTCAAATGACTTGAGGAAACTTGTATTAGACCAAAAAGAAAGACGCCAGGTTATAGTGGCAACACATAGTCCGAACTTGCTACTGCTAACTGATACTGAGAATGTGATAGTCGCGGAAAACGAAACTAATACCATCAAGTATCACAATAGCGGAATTGAAAATAGACAGATTCAAGATGACATTGTAACTATTCTTGAAGGTGGTGAAGATGCATTAAAAAAGCGAATGCAAAAATTGAATATTTGAAGTTATGGAAGCGCGTAATTTCCAAAAAAAGATTGAAAAACGACTAATAGAAATTTTCGGTCAAGATTTTGTTAAAATCGAATTTGATTCAGTTAAGTTTGATGGTCGCGGTCATAATCACGTTTCTGTTTATGCGCCAAGAGTAGATATTGCGGTTGGGCCGTTTAATCCTTATTTACCAAATCATGACATCGGTATAGACGACACTGAGAAAATGAAGCAGCATCCTTTAACCCAAAAATTGTTTACAGAGGGAAACAAAGGAGATACAAGAGGCGCGCTGGATTCTTTGTGGAACGATCTCTCAAGATGTTATTTGGCAATTGAAATTGAGTTTAATGGTTCGTCAAAACATATTATGGGAGGTATAATTAACGCAGCGTCATCAGGGTCAATTGGTGTGGTTGTTGGAAATAAGGATACTGTAAAAAAATTAAACAGAATTTCAAATTATTTAATACGTTTGAACGACTATGGCCTGGTTAAGACGAACTACCTAAGTAATTTGTGGGTGTTTGAAGATGTTGAATTTTTAGATTTTTTAAAATCGATTAATTAAAAGAATTTGCCGTCAAAGAAAAACTTGAAATCGT
>CAZIOR010000029.1:0-5880 GCA_964540925.1 uncultured Gammaproteobacteria bacterium
TATTCATTCCCTGTAGGGAGGAGAGCTTGGAAAGGGTATAGGTTTTGGAGTTAACAGTTCCAGAAATCCCATGGCCTATTTTTTCTTGGATATTTTCTGCATGTAAAGTTTTGGCTTTATTTCCTTTTGCATAGTCAACAATAGCCTTAGCTAAAGGATGTAGGGAATTTCTTTCAATAGCTTCAGCAATTGCGAGCAGTTCTTGATTTGAGTACTTTGAGTTTAAGATTTTAAATTCTGTAACCTTAGGCTTACCGAGTGTAATTGTTCCAGTTTTGTCAAAAATTAAGCTACTAGCTCTGGATAACATTTCAAGACTAGCTAATTTTTTAACAATAATATTTTTCTTAGACGCTTTATTTACCCCACCTAAAAGAGCTATTGGGGTTGCAATAATTAAAGGACAAGGGGTAGCAATAGCTAAAACTGCTAAAGCTCGCGTTAAGTCAAAGCCAGAAAAAACATAGGAAAAACCGGTAATTAAAAGAGTAGTAATTGTAAAAAACCCTGAATATTTATCTGCAAGTCTAATAAATGGAGATTTTTCATCTTGAGCATTTTTAACCATCTCAACAATTTTGTTATATGAAGAATCTTTTTGAGTTTTGGTAACTTTAACTATGATTAACTCACCGACATTAATAGTTCCACTTCTAATTGGGTCACCTTTTATTTTTTCAATCGTATATGGTTCACCAGTTAAAGACGATTCATCAGTAAGGCCTGAATCTGAAATTAAAACTCCATCTAAGGCTATAACTTCACCTTTTCTAACAATTATTTCTTGGTCTTTTACTATGTTGTCGATGCTTTTTTTATTGCCAATCTTGCCGTTTTCCCAAAGAGTTACCTCATTAGGAATTCTTTCAGCAAGTTTTGTTAAAGATTTCTTGGCTTGAGCTATACCATAGTCTTCTAAAGTTCTACCGCTTGAGATCATTAGGGCTAAAATCTGAGCTACTAAATATTCTTTAGTAAAAAGAGCAACTACAATAGCCAGAATAGCAATGTAATCAAGTGCAAAACGTTTTTTGAGAAGCGAAGTGATAGTCTCTTGGAAAAGTCTATATGAGCCTAAAAGTGTAGCAAAAATTCCTACTAACGATGCAAAATTTTCTTGCTTTAAAATTACAAGGGTAATATAGACAAAAATTAAAGCTAGAATTAAAGCAGGGACTCTAAATGTAGAAAGAAGGCTAACTTTTTGCTGCATACACAAAGAGTATACATCTTTTAATGTGGCTAGCAAAGACTGGCGGAGAAGGTGGGATTCGAACCCACGCGAGCTAGTTTAAGAGCTCAAGGGTTTAGCAAACCCTCGCAATGGACCAAGCTATGCGACTTCTCCTCGGGTTTTATTATAGCATTTTGAAGCTAAAGAGTGTATTCGTAGATTTTACCTGGGACATTTTCATACGAACACATCTTTTCAATAGATAGATGTTCAAAGAATCTACGCATTGGTCTGATTGAGTTGCCGTGTGCAGAAATAAAAATAACATCGTTTTCTTTCCATTTAGGCATTTCTGCATGTAAAAATTCCAAAACCCTTTGTTCTACATCTTTAATACTTTCTCCATTTGGTGGGGGAACATCGTAGCTTCGATGCCAAAGCTTATAATCTTCAGGGTCAATTTCCTTTAAAGCGTCTTTATTAAGTCCTGTTAAATCTCCGTAATCTCTTTCTCTAATTCTTTCATCTGTAATTATTTGTACATTTGGATGAAAACCATTTAACACCAGTTCTAGAGTGTGCTTAGATCTTATCTGATTTGATTGGTAAGCAAGAGTAGCAGGTGTATCTTTTAATTTTTCACCAATTTCTTGTGCTTCTTTAACTCCTGCTTCGGTTAAATCAACATCATGAACGCCTGAAAAATCATGTTCTATATTATCTGTGGTTTGTCCGTGTCTAAAAATATAAAGCTTAGCCATATTTACTTATTACAATTTAACACTTACTATTTAATTAATAAATAGTCAAACTGCTATGGGAATTTTAGATTTAATTTTTCCCAAAAAGTGTGTTAATTGTAAAAAAATTGGGGAGTATGTCTGCGTAGATTGTTTTATTTGGTTGTCTTTTACAACCAGGCCTATTTGTTTAGTCTGTAAAAAACCAAGCTTAAATAATTTAACCCACAAAGAATGTTTAAGTAGATATTCAATTGATGGTTGTTTTAGCGCTTTAGCTGCAAATAAATTAAGTTTTAAATTACTTTCTCGTTTTAAATCAAAACCATACTTAAGCAATTTGACTAAATTTTTATCTGAGCTTTTCTATGAAAGTCTAATTCAGAATGAAGGTTTTATGAAGCTACTAAATAAAGGTAATTTACTAATGATTTCTGTTCCTGTCAGTAAGGAAAAACTTAGAAAGCGAGGATACAACCAGTCTGAATTATTAGCCAAAGCTTTGAGCTTGAAATTACAAATTCCCTATTACAATAGCCTCTTATTAAAAGATAAATATGAAATTAAAAGTAAAACAGTAATAGGTAAAAATATTTTAGTAGTTGATGATATTGTCAAAAGTGGATTAACCTTGCAAAATATTGCTAGGGTTTTAAAAAGGGGTGGGGGAAGGAAGGTATTCGGCTTAACTTTAATTGGAAGAAAATAAAAACCGCTCTTTTGGAGCGGTTTATTTGTGGAGATGTCCGAGAGTGACTCGGAGTCCAAGAAAGTTTTTTAAAAAGTTCTACAAGCTTAGTTTATTATTTTTTTGATTACTTTACCCGTTAGTAATAAACAACCATAAGTAAAGCCAAGGTTATAAATTCGAATAAGGTTCTAACCAGTTTCCTTATTTATGCTTAGGCTAAATTTATGCCTAAAACGTTTCACCTAAGGAAAACATTAAAGACAGCCTAGTACTTAAGCGTATGCTGGTACGAAGGCAAATGAAGAGTTTCCTCTAGCATTTATTTTTTGATCTGAGTTTACGGCATTAGATCGTGCCGGCTTGCAATTTTTAAAGTGCGAATCTTGTCGATGCAATTGCATCCCCGTGAATAAATATTATCATTTTTAGCTTCAAAAGTCAAGTTTATGAGGCTAATTCTTGTTCGATGTTACGCTGAATGTCTTTCTTTTTAATGCTTTGTCTCTTGTCGTATTGTTTCTTGCCTTTACCTAGGGCAATTTCAAGTTTAATAAAGCCATTTTTCAAATACATACTAACTGGGATAAGGCTTAGATTTGCTCCATCGGTTTTTGATTTAAGGGTAATAATTTCTTTTTTGTGCAGAAGTAATTTTCTAGTTCTGTGTTCATCGTAGCCCTCAACTTGACCAGGTTGATAGGGAAAGATTTTAGCATTTACTAAATATGCCTCAGAGCCAATAATTCTGACAAAACTACTTGATAAATCTGCTTTACCAAGTCTTACGGATTTAACCTCATGTCCATATAAATTAATACCTGCTTCAAAACGATCAAGTAATTCATAGTTAAAAAACGCTTTTTTATTGCTGATTTTCATGTCCTCATCATAAAACAAATCACTTTAAATGTAAATTAAAGATGCTATAATCTGGCGCATGGCTATTGAGAGACCAGGTATATTTTTCCCAGGAGATAGGCGAGTGGAAATGGTAGATTTTGTGGGCGCCATAAGTACTGTCGCTGCGCAAGTAAAACGTGAAAAAGCTTCTTTATATTTAGTTGAAAGTGGTTTTTATACTGCTTTAAGAAAATTAAGACCTAAATTAGGAGGTAAATTTCGAGTTATGGATTATGATGAGTTGATTGGTGACAATGACCAGATTTTTTTAGAAGATAGCGTTTATTCTGATGTTAGATGGAATTTTAGGCAGGAAGATGAAGTTACTGTTTATAATTCAGTTGTGGTTCAGGCTATGCACACGGGGTCTATAGTTGTTCATGGTGGGCTTATGAGTACAACTGTCTTGTTGGAGCATGAATGGAGAAGAAAAGATAAAACTTTATGTACACAAGCTTTAGCTAAAGCAGTAGATAATCCTAGGTATTTATTGGATTTTTAGAGTTTTATTTTATAAATCTTTCCAGAAGATAAAACGTAAGCAACTTTACCAGATTCATCAATATCAAAATCTACAGCGCCTTTAATAACATTAGCAACGACTTCTCCCTTGAAGCTTCCGGTTTTATCTAATTTAACTATTCGAGAATTTCCTAAGTCTAGGATATAAATGAAATCAAAGTCTGGAGTAGAGTAAATTTTGGTTGGATTTACTAATTCTTTGTTTAAACCTTTAACTGTAAAATCAACGCTATTACCTTTAAAATATTTATCTACAGTTCCATCGGAGTAGAGAACATAAATATTATTATCAATAGTTGCGCTAACTGCTTTAGTAAAATCTGCCTTTACATTAGCTGTTAAATAATCAGATTTAGTATAGGCTGCGCCATTATTTAAGAATTTATAAATTTGATTGTCATTTTTGTCTAAGACATACATATTAGTGTTATAAGTTGCGAGTCCTCCCACTTTTGTCCAATCATCGTCATTTTTAATGATTTCATTTGTTGATGAAGACCCGTTTTTAACTGAATAAATTCCTTTTGTGTTAATAAAGTAAGTAAAGCTATCGTCTTTTGTAAATGCGGAGCCTGTTTGTGATTTAACAGTTTCAAGATAAGGACTATCTCCACTTTTAGCCGTTTCAGTTGTGGTTGCAGTTGTGGTTTTAGGAGCTGAGCCTAAAGCTTGATTTACTTTAGTAAGGAGTTCATCTATCTGTTTTGCTTGAGTTGAGTTTGCAGGGAACTTAGTTTTGCCATTTTCTAAAATATTCTTAGCCTCAGCAAAGCTATCTTGAGCTAAGGTTTGATTTAGATCTACTAAGCTTTGGCCTTCTTCATATTTTTTCTCTGCTTGAGGATAAATTGCTGAAAAATCCTGGGTAAGTTTTTGGTTGTCTTGTTTTTTAAGAGCAAAGAAAAGGCTAGCTACAAAAATTAGAACAATTAAAACAACAACGAGTAAGATCATTTTTCTGGTTTTAGTTAAGCCTTTAGGGTTTAAATTACCAAGCTTTGATCCTAAAGAGCCAACAAAACCTAAAACTGAGCCAACAATATTAACGTTTGATTTTGTATTTTCATAAGTGTCAAAAGGTTGTTCTGCGTTTAAATATTCAGCAGGTTTTTCTGAAGGAACTTCTTCTTTAGTTTCGCTTGGAGCCTCGTTTTCCTCTTCTGTTTCATCAAGTGAGGCAAATAATTGATTTTTAACGGGTTGAGTATATTGAATAAGGATAGCTGCTGCGGTAGGGTTTTCTTTTTCATGAACTAATGGAGCTAGGTTTTCAGCTGCATCAGAAATTGCAGGATTGTCTAAAAATTCAGAGAGAATAGTGTCAGAGATTGTTTCGCTAAAATCTTTAGTTTGAAGAATAATAACATCTTCTTCTTGAAGATAGCCTGACGCTTCTTTTAAAGAATTATTCATTTGATCTTTAACTTCAAGTAAAGTGCCGATTGTGCCAACTCTTTTAATACTGACCTTGCCGTTACCTAAGATATATAAATAAAGAATATTACCAATAACTGCGCCAATGACAAAGGAAAGATTAACATCGGTTGGAATTTTTTCTGAAGTAGTTAGTACGGCTTGTCTAATTGATTCTAGGTCTTTTGTTTCTAGGGTGAAAAATTCCTGCTCTAAGTTATTTAAAATCTCTTTGCCTAAAATATTAAGGTGATCTTTTTCTTGATTCTCGTCGTCTTTAAACAGGGAAATAGCGGCAAATAATTTGCCAGCACTATAGACTTGAGACCAACCAGAGTTGGTTGGGCTAGCTACGATTTTGGCTACATGTAAGTTAGAATCGCTCATTTACGCTTATAGTATAACAAGAGCTGTCAAAAAAAGCGAAACGGAAATTATTA
>CAZIOR010000030.1:0-5573 GCA_964540925.1 uncultured Gammaproteobacteria bacterium
TTGACGCTGGAACATACCTTAGTGGTGGAGGAAACTATACATTTAATGACAATGGTAAAACTGAAATTTCTAAAAGCTTAGCTCCTTATCTTATTTTATATGATAAAGACAAAAAGCTTGTTTCATATTCAGGTGTTCTTCATGGAAAAGCACCCGAACTTCCAGATGGAGTACTAGACCACGCAAAAAACAAAGAATATTCTAAAGTAACCTGGCAACCAGAAGATGGAGTAAGAAGCGCGGTTGTTGCTGTGTATTACAAAGGTATCAAAGAAGGCTATGCAGTTGTTGGTAAATCATTAAGAGAAATTGAAATCCGAGAGACCTTACTTTTGCAAGGAACAATAATCGCTTGGATACTTACTGTAATTGCTTCTTTTGCAACTGTATTTGTAATTACTAATAATTTTAAAATTAAAAAATCCCACTAATGGAACTTATAGACGCACTCAAATATTGCCCTCGCTGTACAACTGAATTTACAAAAAATTCAGGTAGGCTTTTGCTTTGTCCAAATTGCAAATATAAACAATATATAAATCCAGTTCCTTGTAATGGAGTAATTATTGTAAATGAACAAAATCAAATAATGTTAGTTAGAAGAAAATCAGATCCCAAAAAAGGCTATTGGGATTTACCTGGAGGATTCATTGAACCTGGAGAATCATTTGTAGGTTCTGTAGAAAGAGAAATTAGAGAAGAGTTAGGCATTGAAATAGAAATGATAAAAATTGTGGGAATATACAATGACTACTATTTATATGAAGGCGTAAATATTCCCACATTTGGTGTAGTTGTAGAAGCAAAAATAAAATCAGGAGAATTGAGTATAAACGATGATATAACAGATTATAAATTTTTTAATAAAGAAGATGTACTATCCCAAGAACTTGCCTTTGACTCCTTAAGAAAAGGATTAGAAGATTATTTAAATCAAAAATAAATGCTTAAACAACTTGCCCTAAAATTTTCTAATTTAAAAGCTCTTCTACACCTATCTAAAAATACATTAATAGGTATTACTCTTGTAAGTCTAGTTCTTGTTTCTTTAATTTCGTACTCTTTGTATTTAAACCTAAGAGTAAATAATTTTGTTGGTCAAAATAAAGAACTTATAAATAAACTTACTCAGACTAAAAAAGAATTAGATGCTCTTAAAAATGAAGATCAGGTGGTTAAAAATACTAAATTACAAGCTGAAATAAATAATATATATAAAAACTATAAAACACTTTCCAAAAGCTACAACGATATTGTTGATTTAAAAGACCAAAAAGCCAAAACAGAAGATATTGATAAACTTTTTGCACAAACTCTTAATTTACTCGCTGATAAAAATTATTCTTCAGCATCAGCAAATCTTACTGAAATTCAAAACCTAATTACGTTAAAAACTACACAAGTGGCTAAAGACAACACTCCGCAACTTGCAAACGCTGTTACAAGCAATACTCCTCCTAACTCTGGATTTAGTAGGCAAATAGTTAGCGTTGATGGCGAAAATTTTACAGTAGACTTAATAGCAGCAGATCTTAACTCAACTCGAGTTATTGTCGATACTGCTTCAAGTGCTGATTGTGGAGACAATTGCCCAGTCTTACCACTATCTACTTATGTTTCCAGAAGTGGGGGATATGCGGGAATTAATGGAAGCTACTTTTGTCCAGCAAGTTATCCAAGTTGTGCGGGTAAAACTAATTCGTTTGATTTACTAATTATGAATAAAGATAAATATTATTTTAATTCTGCAAACAACGTTTATAGCACAAACCCTGCTGTAATTTTCCAAAGTGGATCAATTAGATTTGTTGGGCAAGCATCCCAGTGGGGAAGAGATACAGGTGTTGATGGAGTACTTTCTAATTATCCTTTACTTGTATCTGGAGGAAATCAAACATATTCAGACGGAGGAGATCCAAAATTCTTATCTAAAGGACCGAGAAATTTCGTGGCCAATAAAGGAAATACTGCATATATCGGAATTGTTTATAACGCGACAATGGGTAATTCAGCTAAGGTACTTAAAGCCTTAGGCATGGATAATGCCCTAAATTTAGATGAAGGTGGATCAAGTGCATTGTGGTATCAAGGATATAAAGCAGGACCAGGAAGAGACATACCAAACGCAATAATTTTTGTTAGAAAATAACTATATAGAAGGAGTTGGACTCTGAGTTGTAGTTGGACTAATTTTCCCCCAAGCTTTTAATTGTTTAATAATGTTTTGTGCATCTTGTCTGGCTGTCTGAATATCAGTTGTACCAGTTTTAATTTTTGTTCTTAGGGTTTGGATGGTAGTTTTATTTCCAGGATATCCTTCTGGAGTTAGGGCTAAAGCCTCAGTAATTACAGCATTTGCTTGGGTATTTGCATCAGTAACTTTTGTATTTAAATCTGTAAGATAAGTATTTAACTGAGTCACGTCTTTTCCAGCTGCTTCCGCTTGAGTAATCCTTTCTTGTAATTTTGTACTTATGGCTGACAAATTAGCAGCAACTGTTAAAAGCCTATCTGCAGCACCAATAAGCTGAATTTGAGGCATAAAGACAACAAATACTCTATACGAATCGACAATTGATTTAACATCTGCTCTTAAAGTAGTTATGTCTGTATCTGCATCAATTTTTGCTTTTAATGCATTCAAAGTGTCAATTTCTGTTTGAACTTTTGCTTTAAGTTCAGTTTTTTGAGTAGCAGATATTTTTCTAATTTTATCAATTCTAGTAATTAATTGATTTAAAGCTGCAATTCTTCTTTCAATTTCTGTATCTCCTCTTTTTTGTAAATCAGCAACTTTTTGGTCTATATTAATCGTTGCTTTAGGTGTAAGGTTTCTAGTAGGCAATTCTTTTTGCACTGGTTTTTGCAAAGGCAACTTATTTCTTGGCACACTAGGAGAAATTGTAGTTGCAGGTGTTACTGTAGCCGTAGCAGTTTCCTCTTGAGCATTAGCAGTATTTGGTAAAACCAAAACTAACAAAACTAATATTAAAAGTATTTTCTTCATTGTAAATTTGTTTGTTTATCTAAAAGACTAGTATCTATTTCTTTAGAGTCAGAATTTAAGCTTGTGATAGAAGCATCGAGTGTTTGTAGATCACTATCTAGCTGAGTATCAGTTGCGATTTTACTTTGGATATCTGCTTGAGGTTGGGTAGGAACAGCTGTAGGAGCTGTTTTTACATTAGCAATTGAATTAGCTGGAGGAGTATAAGTTGTTTGAGGCTTTGAATTATTACCCATGTACCAATATGCAGCTGATCCAATTATTACAAGTACTAATAACACTAAAAGAAACATAATAAATAGCTTAAATCCTGATCCACTTTTTGGCTGAATTGGCATTTGTGGATTAACGCTGGGCTGAACAGGAATTGGAGTAGGAGTGGGTATTGGATTTTGTACTTGACCTAAATTATTGTCCATAAAAATAATATATCTTATGTAAAAATTTTAGTCAAGAAAGTGAGCGGGCGATGGGAATCGAACCCACTGCCTTCTCCTTGGCAAGGAGACATTCTACCGATGAACTACGCCCGCGTGTGAATGATTATATCAAAATCTGAAGTTAAGCTCAATTAACGAGGAGTTTGTGCTTTATTGATTGCATGAGCAACCGATGAAACTGGAAATATATCAACTAATCCTCTAACTCTTTCAACTGCTCCTCTTGCATCTTCTCTGACACCACTAAGACCCATTGCTCTAACATCTAAACCTGTAACACTTTGCCTACGAGTAGCTGGTCTATCTGGTTGGGTAGTTTCAAAACCAGCAACTTGCCAAGTGGACTGTCCTGCATTACTTTCAACTGTAAAATCATCACCAACACCAATAGCTTGTCTAACAGGAGCTTCGCCAACAGTAATTACTACTTCTACTTCTGCAACACGTAGAGATCTAGCTTCAGGTCTTCTTTGAGCAATTCTTTCATGCATGTCTGACATAATGGAGGATTTTCACATAAAACTTAGATCTTGTCAATCTTTGATAGTTATAACGCGATACATTGTATTAATTTTATCTATTTGATAAATTGAAATTATGCCTGAATTAACCCAACCATTAGCCATCTTTTGGGGAATAGTAACTTTGGTTACTTATTTACCTTCAATATTTAATAAAAAATTTTATAAATCATTATTAAGGGTAAAAGAAAGAGAAGATTTCGTTATTTTATCAGGATTAATTAGCCTTATAAGCGGTGCCATTACCTTAGCATTTGTCCATGAATTACAATTAAATTTAGCAGGATTAATTACGCTAATTGGTTTCTTAAATGTTATTAAGGCTTTAGTAAGATTTTTCAAAATTGGAACTGTAACTAAAGCAATTGATAAAGTAAAAACCAAAAACACTATTGTTTATGTTTATATGCTTACCATGCTTATTCTTGGGGTATATCTCCTTCTGGAAGGCTTCTTGGGATTAACTGTATAACACAATCTTCAAACTATAAATATTTTTGTGCTGAGAATGTGAGTCGAACACATATAGCCTGTTCTTCAGACAGGTGCCTTGACCACCTTGGCTATCTCAGCATGGTGGACGATGCAAGATTCGAACTCGCGACATCTTCAGTGTAAATGAAGCGCTCTACCAGCTGAGCTAATCGTCCTTTAGGTCTTAATTTTACCAAATTAATGAGGTAAGTACAAACTATGCTTTCTTATTTTGTTGAGATACTTTGAATACTGCAAAGATTAAAAAGAATATTCCCATAATTTGAGTTGGAGACAGAGTTTTATGGAAATAGAAGTAATCAATAAGTACGGCTGTAATTGGAAAGGCCATTTCACAAATTGCACTAACTCTGGCGCTGGTTTTTTTAAGTCCATAATAATAGATAACTAATGAAACCATACCTGTTGAGAGCGCAATAACAATTAGAGTAGTTATTTGCTGTGTATTTAAGGCAAAAAGGCTTGAAGTTTGATTTTGTAAAATAACAAAACCCAAAGCAAATATTGGCGCTAAGAAAAATCTTTCAGCAGTAGCAGTTAAAAAACTGACCTTTTTTAAAACTAATTTACTAACAGCAGTCGAGCTACCCCACATAAAACCTGCTCCTAAAGCAAGCAGAGCTGCAATTAATGCTCCTTGTCCAGTCTGCAAATTAAAAGTTAAATCTTTAAAAGTTACAAAATAGACCGAAATTAAAGCTATAACTGTCCAAAATAAAAACTTTTTAGATACTTTTTCTTTTAAAAGCAAAGAAGCAGCAAGAATCGCCCAAATAGGTTGAAGCTGTTGTTGCAAAAGTACTACTACGCTATATGAAATAAAATTAACCTTTTGCAAAGCAAGAGTATAGAAAATTGTACCTAAAGCGCCTGAGAAAAGAGAAACTATAGCTATTCCAATCCATTCTTTTCTGGTCATTTTCTTTAAATCCTTTATCCATTTAAAGAAAATAAAGCTTAAAATTACAAAACCAAATAAATGCTCGTAAAAAACAATAGTAGCAGGTGGTAGGGAATAGAGGCTAATTCTTAAAACCCCATCTAAAGCCCAAAGGCTCGCAGCAATAACAATAAATAATGGTCCAAGACCAAGTATTTTTTTCATAATCT
>CAZIOR010000031.1:0-2629 GCA_964540925.1 uncultured Gammaproteobacteria bacterium
AGTCCAGCAGTTAAAAGTCCTTTAAGTTCATTTAAGATTGTATCTTCCGAAATCATGGGAAAAAGACTTTCAAAAGCTTGGTTTTGAAGATACCCTACTTTCTGGATATATTCAATGATTTTTATTTGCCTTGGCGTTAGTAAAATTGGTGCTCCACCTAGCTTTTCTTTAAGCCTGGCATCAACGGAAATGCTTTCAACCTTTTCTCTAATTTTTTGTAGCTCGATTGCTAATCCTAAAGTGAAATATTCTAGCCAATTAGTTAAATCTCCTTCTTTTTTCTCAACACTTTGCAATGCATCATAATATGCCATCGCATCTCTATCAAAATATTCTTCTAATGCAAAAAACTTTTTAATATCATAACCTCTTAAATATAAAATTAATGTGGCAATTGCCCGGGCAACTCTTCCGTTACCATCGACAAAAGGATGAATTCTGACAAATTCATAATGAACAATTCCGCTCTCCAAAATTGGATGAATATCTTGTTCTTGCGAGCTTTCTATAAACGTCAAAAGTTCTTTAATTTGGAATGGAACAGCAATTGCTAAGGGTGGTCTAAAAGCAACTTCACCAGTATGACTATTTTTAATAACAACCTGTGTTTGTCTATAAAAACCTGATTGTTCAGGACTTAAAATCTTTTCAACAGTTATTTCATGAATTTTTTTAATTGTTTCTTCAGTGATTTTTGCGTCACCAGTTACCGCAGATAAATATTCTAAAACCTTCCTATAGTTAATAACTTCTTGAATATCTCTGTCTCTTGCTGCGATCTCCTGCCCCATTAAAACTTTCTCTGCTTGATTTAAATTTAATTCATTTCCCTCAATATGAGTTCCGTAATGAACGCTTCTAACCATAGCAGATTGTCTAAACTCTTTTTCAAAATATGGAAGTAAGGGGGCGTGGTCAATAATTTCTTTTGAAGCTTCAATGCTACCTATATTTTTAAGTATCTTACTGGTAATTGAAAATTTAGGAATATACATGAACTTGAAATTAAAATCTTCAAGTAGTATTATAGCAAATATGCCGAAGAATTCCCGAACAAAAACAACTTCAGAAAAGAAATCTATCCAGAAAGAATTGTTAAAACAAATGCTAACTTTAGCTACAAGTGGATTTGGATTAGTCGCAGCTCTTGCTTGGAATAGCTTAATTCAAGAATTTGTAAACTCCTATGTAAAAGCATTACTTCCTCAAGGAAGTGGAATAATTTCTTTACTTATTTACGCTGTGATCGTTACGGTTTTAGCAGTACTTGTTACCTACCAACTATCTAGGCTCTCCGAAAAATTTAACTCCTAAATATTTCTTAAAAGTTTCAAAAATTCATGTTTAATATCAGTATCTTTAATCACGCTTTTAGCTACAAAATTGGCTAATTTCAAATTAACACCAGATAATTTTTCGAAATATGCAACTGAGCTAATTGTCGAGTATCCCTCTACTGTTTCGCCAATTTCTTTTAAAACTTCTAAATGATTTTTAGAAACTAAACCTTTTCCAAATCTGAAATTCCTACTATTAACACTACTGCAGGTTAACATTAAATCCCCAACTGTTCCCGGTAACATATCCTCTGTAACTTCTATATTTAAAGCTTTAGCAAGAGAATAAAACTCATCAATAGCTATTAGGATTACTTTTGTTTGAGTATTAGATTCAAATCCTAACCCACTTGCTATCCCACAGGCAATGGCGTAAACATTTTTAAATGCAGAAGAAAGCTCTAGGGCTTTTACTCCCTCGACCATTTTTACCCTGAAATAATCTGTTTCAAATAAACTTTTGACTAACTCAACATGATCTTCTTTTACATATCCTATGTTTACTAAAGTAGGCATTTTAGCCATGATTTCTTTAGCAAAACCAGGACCAATCAGGGTAAAATAATCTACTTTGCCTAAAATTTCTGTAACAATTTCGTATGGCAACTTATGAGTTTGCTCCTCTACGCCTTTAGAGCCATTAATAAAGATTATATTTTTAAGGTTTTTTCCATGAGTAGCTAATACATCTCGAATGACATTTGCAGGTAGACAATTAATTAGAATAGAATCGTCTAAAAGATCACTTCCAGGCTTCCAAAATTCATAATTTTTCTTATTTTCCTTTAAAAGAGAAGCGATGGTCTTTCCCCACTGACCATCTCCTAGGACAATTATTTTCATAGCTTCTCTAATTCTATCACTTTAATTCCTTTTAAATATTTATTTGGCACAAACTCCTTATGCGTTGTAGTAATAATAGTCTGCTCACTACCGACTTTACCTAGGATTAAATTAATATGTCCTTCATCTAACTCAGAAAAGATATCGTCAAGTAAAAGTAAGGGTTTTTTGCCAATTTTTTCTTCAATAAATTTAATTTGTAATGATTTTAACTGTAAAATAGCAAGCCTTTGCTGACCACGACTGCCAAAAGATTTAACATCATAAAGCTCTTTTTCTTTAACCATTTGAATAACAAAATCATCTCGATGTGGACCAACTAAAGTAACTGCTGAAGCAATTTCCGCAGCCTCATACTGCTCTAGCCTCTCTTTCGAAATCTCACTTTTGTCATAGAGGAGTTCAAATTCAAAAATATCCTTGCTATTTTTATTTACAAATTTTATAAA
>CAZIOR010000031.1:2729-5000 GCA_964540925.1 uncultured Gammaproteobacteria bacterium
ATAATGTCTAAATCTGCTGGAGAAAATAAAACTGATATTAAATTTGCTGCAAAATCTGCGCGTCTTTTAGCAACACCATTAATTAAAAACTTTTTATACTGACTTTTTACTCCACTAACATAACCGTTTGTCAAAACTACTTCTAAATTTAAATCATCAATTTTTGCTTTTACTCTTCCCACTTCTTTACCCAAGGAAAGCATTTGAATATCTTTATCAGTCTTAAAACTTTTACCCGTAGAGATTAAGAAAATGGCTTCAATAATATTTGTTTTGCCAATTGTATTTGGACCAACAATTAAAGTTGTATTTTCAGAAAATTCAAACTCCTTGGCTTTGTAGCTTCTAAAATTTTGCAGACTAATTGAGTGTAGCATTGAGGCTATTCTATCACAGTTCCAACAAAGTCTTTGTCCTCTAAGTAGTTCTCTACGTTTTTAAAATCATGACCTGATAATACTGCTACTTTTACTCCTAATTCTTGCGCTTTTTTAGCAGCAACGGGATCAAAAGGAGCATTTAATCCAGGAATCCATTTGTCCCCTACTATTTTTCTAAACTCACTCCATTTTATTTTATCAATTGGTTTTGCGTTTTTATCTTTTTTGGGATCTTTATCATAAACCTTATCGATGTTTGAAAGATTAATAATACTTCTAACGTTATAATCCTCACATAAAAGTACTGCATCAAAATCTGTTGACCAACCTGGTTTCCATCCAGAGGCAATAACCACAGGCTCTGTAGCCTTTCTAATGATGTCGTAGTGCTTAATAATGAATGGATGAGCTATATCCCTAAAGATTGTTCTAAGTAAATGCGCATTAAGCCTTGTAGCGTGAATACCTAACCAATCTAAATCGTCAGGTGTAAGTTCGTGATGAATGACGTTTCTTGCGGCTGACTGATAGTGCCTAGTGGTTATTCCTCCTCCTGCGACCAAAAAAAACTGGCGATTCTTGTTTTGCGCCAGTTGTTCTCTTATAAATTTATTTAAATTAGCTAAAAACTTAGTATCAATCCCTCCGTCAGGGACGATTAATGATCCTCCTATGGACATGACAATCTTATCGCTGTAAGCCATAATTAATGATTCAAGGATTAATACTACGGGAATATTAGATAAAGGTCAAGGTCTATTTCTGATGCTTCGGACAAAAAAATGTTCCCCTGCCACCTAAGAAAATCTTTTCTATTTTTCCTCCGCAAATACTACATTTTTCACCTTTTTTGGAATAGGCTAAAAAGTGATTTTGATACTGACCATCTTCACCTAAGGCATTAACATAGGTAAGTTCTGATGCTCCACCATATTTTAATCCTTTATGTAAAACTGTAAGTAAAGAATCAAAGAGAGTTTTAACTTCTTTTTTAGATAAACTCTTAGCGGGTCTTTTGGGATTTATGCCTGCTAAAAACAACCCATCATTAGCATAAATATTCCCTATTCCCCCAATTCGTTTTTGATCCATAATCAATACTTTTACAGCCAAGGATGACTTAGATAAAATAGCTTCAAACTGCTCTAAAGTTAAAGGATCTTGACCTGAAGATGGAATTGGCTCTGGACCTAATTCTTTAAAAAAGGAAAGACTGTGTAAATCGCTTGTTTTAACAATTTTAAGCCACCCAAATTGACGAATATCGTTGTAATAAAGCATTGCTCCTTTATCGAGGGTAAAAATTACATGAGTAAACTTATTAGGAATAGTGCCTACTTTTTTAGGAGATAAATGAATATTGCGATTCTTAATAAAAGCAAGATCATTAACAATGAGTTGTCCAGTCATTTTAATATGAATTGCTAAGGAATAACCATTTGCAAAATTAATAACTAAACCTTTTCCAAATCTATTAACTGAAATTATTTTTGAATCTAAAATCAAACTGGTATCGCCTGCAAAAATACGCTTTAATTTAACCTCTATGCTCTCTATCTTGTGACCAACTAAATATTTCTGAAGACCAAGTCTAATTGTCTCTACTTCTGGAAGCTCAGGCATGGTTTTCTACAAACTCCTTCATCTGCCTTACGAATCTTTCCTTACTAAATTTAGCAGCTTGTTTTTCACAAGCTTCACTATCTATTTTCATAGATTCAAATTTAGTAATAGCATTTACTAAACCATCGACTGAATAATCATCAAAAAGTACTCCTGTTTTACCATTCCTAACAGTTTCCTTATACCCTCCTCCATTAAAAGCAATAACCGGAGCGCCACACATCATGGCTTCAACAGGAGTTATCCCAAAATCTTCATCTTTAGATAA
>CAZIOR010000032.1:0-4079 GCA_964540925.1 uncultured Gammaproteobacteria bacterium
AACTGATAGTGGCGCACCAACAGTATTAAGATAACTACTTCTCGGAACTAAACCCCTATATCCCTCGCTACCAGTTCCTTGAGAAATATGCTTCCATAAAGAAGGCCTTGTATAATGATACAAAATCATAAGAAGATATTATACTATAAGATAAATTTAAATGCTAATTAGAGGGTTGGGAGCTCAACGGTAGAAGCATATACACTACCATCTTCTTTAGTAAGCTTAAGAACAATTTTTACATCTTTTACATCAGTATCATAATGACATACATCGGAACATGTCCCAAGCTTTATCTCCTTGACTGCAGGTGTCTTCTTTAAATCTAACATGCCAATTACCCCTCTCGGAATATCACCCTTGGCAATATATGAAAGCTCGTAATCAACAGAGGAAATACCTTCAATTTTTTCCAGAGTTAAAATAACTGTCTTTTTGTCTGGACCAGCCTCTAAAGTTAGACCTAAATCCTCAGCTGTAATTGTAGGAATTGGAGCCTCTGAAGGCAAAATATTATCATTAACCTGTTGTGTTTTGCTTGAATTTAATGTTTTAACAACAAAAAATCCTAAAACAATTACTACTAAAACTAATACGCCTAAAATTCCAAGAAGCTTTTTATTATTTAATAAGTTCGCCATGTATTTAAATTAGCATAAAGAAAAGTTTAGTTATTGTCAAGACTAAGCTAATTAATTTTAGTAGAAATATATTTCTTTAATTCCTCAATTTTAACTCTCTCTTGGGTTGCAGCATCCCTATCTCTAACTGTTACCGTATTGTCTTCTAGTGTTTGAAAATCTATGGTGATACAAAACGGTGTTCCAGCCTCATCTTGAGCATAATATCTTTTACCAATATTTCCCCTATCATCCCATAAAACAGCGAATTCTGATTTCAAATCAGTAAATACATCTCTTGCCTTACCAACCAATTCTGCTTTATTTGCAAGAAGTGGGAAAATAGCTGCTTTGTATGGAGCGAGTTTAGGAGAAAGTTTTAAGATTATTCTTTCACCCTCTTCTGCATAACTATCAAGTAAAACCATAAGTAAAAGTCTATTAATACCAACTGCTGGCTCAATTACATGAGGGACTACTTTGGCATTTGTTTGTGGATCAACAATTGAAAGGTCTTTTTTAGACGCTTCCCCATGTTTTGTTAAATCATAATCTGTTCTGTAAGCTAGACCCCAGAGTTCTTTAAAACCAAATGGAAAATTATATTCTAGATCTTCGGTTTTTTTACTATAAAAAGATCTTTCCTTATCATCGTGCTCTCTCCATCTTAGATTTTCTGTTTTTACTCCTAAGACTTTAGTTGCAAAATCGTAAATAGATTCTTTCCAAAAACCAAATAAATCCTCCCACTTAGTTTTTTCTGGATCAAAGAAATATTCAATTTCTCCCTGTTCAAATTCAATTGTTCTAAAGATAGAATTTCCAGGTGTTATTTCATTTCTAAAGCTTTTTCCAATTTGAGCAATACCAAAAGGAAGTCTAACTCTACTAGAATCAATTACATTTTTAAAATTAACAAATATGCCTTGAGCGGTTTCTCCTCTTAGATATGCGCTGCCTCCTTCGCCTTCAACAATCCCGAGTTGAACTGGAAAAAGCAGATTAAATTTTCTTACCTTTGTCCAGTCTTTTTTACCACAATTTGGACAAACAATTCCTTCTTTATTTACTACTTCCTCTAGCTCTTCTAGGCTAAATCCTTCTACTTTTTGCTCTTCTCCTTTTTGTGCAAAATGGTTTTCGATCAAATGATCTGCTCGCATTCTAGCTTTACAGTTTTTGCAATCAATCATTGCATCGGCAAAGCCTGCGACATGTCCTGAAGCCTCCCAGATCTTGTGGTGCGAAACAATTCCTGCATCAAGCCCAACTACATCTTCTCTTGACTGTACGAAGTATTTCCACCAGAGGTTTTTAATATTCCTTAATAGCTCTACTCCCAAGGGACCGTAATCGTAGGTATTAGCAAGTCCTCCATATATTTCTGATCCTGGGTAAATAAAACCACGTCTTTTAGACAGTGCAACAACTTTATCCATTAAGTTTTCCATTAAGGCAATAATATCAGAAATAAAATAGGTTTAAAAGCCAGAAGAGCCAAGGAGAATCTGTTTTGTTTTTAATTTTCTTTCCAAAAGATTTTCTATAAACTCATGAGTGCTAAGTTGCAAAGCTTGTCTTTGAGAATAAAACCCTAATAAACTTAAAAGTTTTATTTCAAAATCTTTAACTATTTCAATTAAATTATCCTTTTCCTTACTTATTAACTTTAAAGTATTATCCAAAAGTTCAAAGATTTCATTATTTTGCTGATTCTCTGGACAAAGTCCGTCCACCAATTCGCATACGTGATATGCAAAACCAATTTTTTCTAAATCATTCTTTAAATCATAAAAGTTTTCTAAAGACTCAACTTCAGTTAAGGTTGGCATTGATTTACCTCTGTATAAACTAAAAACGCAATAATTTAATAATTCTATATGTGGAGATCTTTTACTAGTAATTCTTCTTACACCTGTTGCTTTTATTTTTATTTTACCTTCAGTTTTTGAGTAAACTGTAATAAGCCTATCTGCTTCTCCAAAATTTTTTCTTTTAATAACAATTCCCTGTAATTTAAATGATTTCATTATCTAAGCTTTAGGTTAAGAGTCTTGTCGGAAGCAAGTGGGAAGGTTTCTAATTTCCTACCAGAAGTATTGATCAAGTAATTATTTGAACTTGTTCCAGGTTGTTTTTGAATCATTAATGGAAGCACTGAATTATTAGCTAATTTAAATGGCAAGGTATAAGTCAATGTATACTTAGCTACTCCTTGAGGCCTGACTGTTAAAAAGCCCTCAAAAACTGTCTTACCCAATTCATCATAGGTTTTTAATTTAACTTCTGAACCTTGGCTACTAACTAACTTACTACCCTTTGGAACATATACTCTAACCCAATCTCTTAAGATTGCATTTAGACACAAATTACCTCTTTCTAAATTACAATCAGATGGTGGATATGGATTTTTATAGTTTACGGTAACAGTCTTAGTCACTAAACCATCTGAACCGACAGAGTAGTCTTGAGTAACTTCTTGTGAAACAAACATATTAGATTTAGCTCCACCAAGATTGGCTTCATTAATATGCAGATAATCTCCATCAAAAGGCATTATTCTACCAGCTGCATTTAATCCTTCTAGACCTTCTTGAGCTTGGGTGTTATAGGCATAGAAAAGAATGTGTTTCTCGGAAATTTGAGTTAACATAGCTTGGAAAAGTGGTCCCCAATAGAGTTTTGGCGATGAAGAGAATGCTTTTTGCATAATTGCATACATCAGCTCGCCAATTATTCCTTTTCTATTGTTTCTAACTACTTGACCTGGTCTGTCTGCATATTCTTCTAATTCGTAAATTACTTGAGGACAATCGCATCTTGGATCTGTTTTAGTTGTAAAGTTAATTCCCCCAGCTTGCATATCGCCTAGAATATTCATCGCAGCAACCAAAGCTTGAGTATCAACTGCAAAGATTCCATCTACCTTGGTATAAGCGCTAGACTTTTTATACATCTTGGTAAATTCATCCATGGAAACTTTATAGTCTGGTGAAATATTAACGTCTCTTAAATTAAGCTTACTGACTTCTAAATATTTTTGAAAAACTTCTGGAGCTGCGCTTTTTGTAGGAATTGTATCGTCGAGAGCATAGATATCTGAGGAATTATCAACTTTAATAACCCCTGAGTTTAATCTAAAGATAGAATAGGCAGTGATAAAACCTCCAGTTGGTCTTAACTCTTTATCGTTTTGGAAGATAATTAAGTATCTTTTTTCATCAGGCTCTCCAAGCATTGTTGGCAAAACTTTAATTAATGGCTTAGCATTAGAAATTAAAGTAACGCTTTGATCAGTTAATGTTTTAAGAGTTGTAAGTCCACTTTGAACTTTTTTACCTGGACCAATTGCTGGATAATGCTTTGGATTAACTTGATCTATTTCTTCTCTAACTAAATCTAGCTTTGCAGAAATATCGTCAATTTTTGGAGTAATCTTACTCATTGTCTTAACTGCTG
>CAZIOR010000033.1:0-3848 GCA_964540925.1 uncultured Gammaproteobacteria bacterium
CGAGCATCTATTTCATGATTTATATTGCTCATATGTCTTCCAAAAAGCAGGGAGAATTTAAGAATTGCTGGTTGATCTTGATATTTTTCAATTAATTCTTTACTAATTCCATTTTCCTCTAATATTCTAGAGAAATCTTCTGGTAGAGCATCAACAGTCATTTCTCCAGCCCCAAACCTCCTTAAAGCGTCTTTTGCTTCCTGAGTTAACTCTCTATTCTCAAAACCATAAACCGTGCGTATATCATCTTCGTATCCTAAGCTTGCTATCTGTGCTTCTCTTGCTGCTTTTTCTGGATTATCTTCAGCTAAATAATCAGACCAAGCCCTTACAACCTCAATGTTTACATCTCCGCTAAAAGGATTGTCTTGAGGTTGACCTGGATTATCTAAGTGTGCGTGCGCAACCGTGGTAGGCATAATCCTTGAGCTCAAAGACCTTCTTGCTGACGTAAGTCTGCCTACTTTCTTTGGCTCTCTGCTTATATTTTGCTCTGGTACTGGACCTTGTATATCTCCGCTTCCACCATCTACTTTTGCCATAAAAATATCTCCTGATTCCAGTTTAGGTTTAACTGAACCTCTTGTCAATTCTGGACTACCCTGAATTATTCTTCTGTAAATTTCTTTTCCCATATCAAGCGCAGTTTAAACTAAAATAGCCTCTTAAGCTTGATATTTACCTTATAAAAAAATTACAATATCTTTATGGACGAACATTTTGAAGCTCAGTACCCCAAAGAAACGAGAAACGAAGAAATAGAAAAAATTTTAAATTACATCAAAGAAGGCAATTCTTGCCAGATTGTTTCCCTTCCCGGAGTTGGACGATCTAATTTGCTTGGACTACTCGCATATAACAAAGGTGTTCGCTTAAAACATCTAGGAGAAGATAATCAAAATTTTCATTTCGTCTATTTAAATTTTTCTGAAATTAGAAAAAAACCTCTAGCTGAAGCGACTAAATTTATCTTCCTAGGCCTAATTGATTCACTTAGAGAGCGAAAAATGACCAAAGACTATGAAGTGGTCAACAAGATATTTAAAGAGAGTATGCAAATTAAAGATGATTTAGTTATTTTTTCAGGTTTAAAAAAAGCAATCGACTATTTGGCCCTAGAAAGAGACCTAACAATAGTTTTTTTATTTGATAGATTTGAAGACTACATTACTGTTTTAGATAGTGATTTTTTTGCTAATTTAAGAATTTTGAGAAATAGAGCAAAATATAAATTTTCTGTAGTTTTTTCTTTAAATAGACCTCTTGAGGACATTCTAGAAGGTACACTTTTTGCAGATTTTTATGATTTTGTTGCGGGAAAAATAATTTACTTACCCATTTTTAATCAAATCGGAATCGATTTTAGACTTAACTATTTAGAAAAAATCACAGGCAAAAAATTAAACCCTGGATTAAAAGAAAATATTTTTGAACTAACAGGCGGACACAGTAACTTAATGCGTCTTGCAACCGAAAGCCTCCTCTCTTCTACGCAAGACTTTAAAAACAAACTAGAACTAAGAAACTATTTAATTGAACAAAAACCTATCAGAAGCGCTTTGTTTGCTATTTGGAATTTTTTAACTCCATCAGAACAAACCATGCTAACGAGTGGAAAAATTGAAACAAATGAATTTTTAGAAAACATAGGTCTTGTCAAAAATCATCTCTTAACTATTTCTCTTTTAGCAGATTATGTTAAAGACAAGGCTTCGTCTCCAGAATCTACAAAAATAGCGCTAAATGAAAAGGGTGAAGTCATAAAAGGAGATATTATAATCTCAGAGCTTTTAACTGCTCTAGAATTTAAGCTCTTAAAGTTTTTAATGGATAATAAAGATGCTATTGTTGAAAAAGAGCAAGTCATAAATGCTGTTTGGGGAGATCAAAAAACCGTGTTAGGAGTTACCGATCAAGCTGTTGATCAATTAATCTTTAGATTGAGAAAAAAAATTGAAGAAAATCCAAACGATCCTAAGTTTATTCAAACTATCAAAGGCAGAGGCTTCAAATTCACCAACTAACTTGCAATTAGGATCTTTTTTGCGCTACGATAAAATTGTGAGAAATAAACAAATTCTATTCCTTTTATCTCTTCTTGTGGGACTCACTCTTGTTCTTCTAAGCCCACAACATGCCAATGCAAAAGAGGTAGAGTGCACAATTAATCCTTCGTCAATCTCAACAGTTTCTTTAGACAATAGTAATAGCTATACAATTTTCCTCAACTCAGACAATGTTTTTTTAGGAACAGCCTCAAAACCTGCTATATATGAGGTTGATATTAGCGATGAAGAACATGCTTCTTCTTGTAAAGGCGGGGGAACTGGTAACTGCTCGGCCGAGGTACAAGCTGTTGAAGTCTCAAACACAAATCAGCTACGATTTCAGACAAAAATAAACGACAGATATAAAGTCTCAGGCAACGTAGTATTTCAAATAGAATTACAAGGAAACACCTCTCCCAACAATTGTGCGCCAATAAAAGTTCCTACATATGAAAACCCGTTAAGAGGTTTCTGCGCAGAAGGAGATCATTCTATTTCTAAGAATTCAAATGGAGAAGTGGTTATTACGGCTCCTACCAATAAAACCGATGCTCCTCTAAGATCAACCGATACTTTTCATGTTTCTTTAGTCAGCTGCGATGACCTTAATGCTGTATCTTGTACCGGAACTCCCATAAAAGAATGGGGAGGAGGACATGGATCTTGTTTAACGGGCAGTCAATTAGCAACAGGATTCAACACTGGGGTTGCTAGTCAAAATGGCGTTAAATACACCGCATATATTTATAATTGCGGTGGGGTTGCTGGCCCACTTGGAGCAGTTGGAGAGTTCGAAATATGTAGGTTTTCTGCAAATAGCTCTAATGGTCAAATATCTCAAGTAAACAACCCTGGGGAAACAACTTGTCCATATTGTCCCGAAAACACCACCTGGGTACAAAGCACGCGTAAGTGTAAAGACAAATCAGGAGGAGATCATGATCCTTTATACGATGCTCCTTGTGGCAATGGCACCGTGTGTCAAGAAGGAAATACTGCGAATTCGCAAACCCAAACAAAAAGCATTTGCTCCCCCTTAGGAAACCCTGTCCCTAAGCAAGGTAGTGAGTTTATAAGAAACGACTTATGCCCAGCAAGTAAAATTAAAGACGGTAAATGCACTGCAATACCAAGTGGATTAGGGGTTGACCTCCCCACCAACGTAGGAGGACTCGTTAATAAACTTTTGGGCATATTCTTAGGAGTAGTTGGTGGACTAGCTATTTTGATAATTATTTTTTCTGGATACAGGTTAATGACTTCTCAAGGTAATCCTGAAAAAATTCAAGGAGCTAGAGAAACCCTAACCTCAGCAATCGTTGGCTTCTTATTTGTAATCTTTTCCTTAGTCATTCTCCAGGTAATTGGCTATAACATCCTTAGTATACCTGGATTTGGAAAGTAATATGAAAATAATCGCGCTTACAATTAGTGGACCAAACGGAAATCCAATTTCAATTCAAGGACCTAAGGGTATACAAACAGGAGGGCTTGATTCTCTGGGAAATATTATAACTACACTTTTAGCCTTGCTTATTACATTCGCTATTGTTTTTTCTTTATTTATGTTGATTTATGCAGGCTGGCAATGGATGACATCAGCAGGAGACAAACAAAAAGTTCAACAAGCCAGACAAAGAATAACTTTTGTAATTGTGGGACTTATCGTAGTCTTCATATCTTTTTTTGTATTAAGCATTTTAGGCAGATTTTTAGGTGTAAACTTACTCAAATTACCGTAGGACTTGACAAACCCTAAAATACTACCTAAGATTTATCTAAGGTGAGAAAATTATTTAC
>CAZIOR010000034.1:0-2785 GCA_964540925.1 uncultured Gammaproteobacteria bacterium
TCTGAGCTTGAGCATAGGTAATTTTTACTGTGGAATATAAAGTTCTTGCCTGAATGATAACTAAGCCAATAAATAAAATTAAAAATACTGCAAATACTGCTGCGCCTACTTGGAATTTACGATTTTTTAATACTTTCTTAAATCTAGAATTAGCAAATCGCCCTGGTTTTTTAGAGGTAGCTGAAGAAGACATTTGTTGGTTAAAATCAGAAGTTACTTTAGCTGAACTTGTTTCCTTTGGAGTTTCAAATTGAATCTTAGATAATCCATCCATAACAATAATCATATCGGATGTTATCAATCTGTGTCAACATATTAGTTAAGTTTTATGTGAAGCCTAGCTTGAGTAATGTTAGCAGGATATTTTAATTGTGTTTTTACTTGCACCTGGTAATCTTTAGCACCCTGATCATAGATTAAAGATTTGGAATATGTATATCCAGACGAACCACTTGTTGAAACTTCGCTATTCCAGACCGGATGCTTATCTGTTTTATTATAAAGTCTTACCCAAACCAACTGATTAGCAGTCGGAACACTGACTGAAACTTCAAAAATTATATCCTTAACATTTCCATAACTACTAAAATCTACATTTGCCTCTAAGCCATCAACATCTGCCCAATCATCAGCGCTACTTGTTCCTGATCCAAAAGCAACAAAATACTCTTTAACACTTGAATCTATAATAACTGGCGTCACAGATTGAGTTGGAGTAACTGTTTCTGTTAATGTTGGCTCTATAGTAGGAGTCGGAGAAAGGACGCTATCTTTACTACTAATCTGTTCAGGTTTAAAAATAAATTGATAAATAACTACAAAATTTAAAAATGTAACTATAATTAAAAACAAAACTATCCAGAAAAAACGCTTAGCTCTTTTTTCATCTTTTAGGATTTTCTCTTCGTCAATTTGAATTTCTTCTCTTAAATCCTGAAGTTGCTCATTAGTTACCATTGAATTTAGTCTAGCTTTAAAGTGGAAAAATGTAAAGTTTACAAAGCACCTTTGCCGGAGATCATTGTCCAAGGAGTTTTTAAAATAATCCACAAGTCATAAATTATGGATCTTTTTCTTACATAAGTTGCGTCCATTTCAATTCTTTTATCAAAATTAATTTCAGATCTACCTGATACCTGCCAATATCCTGTTAAACCAGGCTTAATTGAAAGCACTACTCTAACTGCCTTTTGAGTCTTTGGGTATTTTTTTTGCTGTTCTCTTAGCTCATCTGGATAATATGCTCTTGGTCCAACCAAACTCATATCTCCTTTTAAAATATTAAAAAGCTGTGGAACTTCATCAATGGAATGTTTTCTAATAAAATGACCAACCCTAGTTATTCTTGGATCATCTTTTAATTTATAACTACTCTTTTTGTATTCATTGTAAAGCTTTGCATATTCCGGATTATTTCTTAAAAGCGTATGAGCATTAATAATCATACTTCTAAATTTATACATTTTGAATAAATTACCACCCTTACCTACTCTTTGGGGAGTATCAGCCATAACTGGTCCTTTTGTATCGAGCTTAATGGCGATTGCAGTAATTAGAATAATTGGAGAAAAAATAATTAAAATTGTGAGAGCAAAAACTATATCCATTAGCCTTTTCACAATTTCATAAATTCCACTTTTTTTAATCTCTGTAACTGGCATAAATTAGGCTAAATGCTCTCTCTCCGTTCCTTCAAGTTCTTGGACGAACTTTTTAATTTTTGGGACAGAGTCTTTGGGGCAAATTAAAACAACATCTTTGGTGTTAACAACAATCATTTCTTTTAAATCAATTCCGACAACTAATTGATTAGTAAAGTTAAAAGCTAATGTATCAATACTATCTTCTAATGCAACATCACCTTTAGTAACATTTTCTGTATTTGTTTCTGACAAAGCTTCTTTTAATGCTTCCCAAGCACCAATATCACTCCAACCCAAATCTGCTGAAATAACTAAGCCTTGTTTTGGATCCATTTTTTCCAATACTGCGTTATCAAAAGTAATTTTTTCAATTGTTGGATAGACTTCCCTTAAAACCTTGTCGTAATCATCAGTACCATAAGCCTGCTGAATTGCTTCAAGCTTTCCATTAAGTTCTGCAGGTGCAAAGGTTTGAAAGAGATTCCACAAAAACTTTGGAGTGGTTACAAAGTATCCTAAATTCCATGCATGATGTCCGTCTTTAACCCATTTTTCAGCAGTTGATAAATGTGGTCTGTATAAAAAGCTTTTAAATGCAGTAACGGAAAGTTGTCCAGCTTTTTCTACTTCATCACCAAATTCAATATAACCTAGGTTTTGATTAGCAAATCTTGGTTTTTGACCAACAAAAACAATTCTTTCACCATTTCTTTTAATAATTTCCTCTGCTCCTTTTAATGCCTCCTGAAACAAAGCCTCTTCTCTAACCAAATGATCGCTTCCCCAAAGAATTACTATTGGCTCATCTGGATTGGTTTTATGGAAAATTGAGGTTACAAGTCCTACTGCTGGACCAACATCACGCATTTCTGGCTCTACTAAAACATTTTCTACTGGAAGATCTGGAAGTTGAGTTCTTACTTGATCAACGTAAGTTTCGCCTGTAGCTATATAAATATCTTGCCAATCAAAGAGAGGAAAAAGTTTGCCTACAGCAATCTGCAGCATTGTTTTATCGCCTATAATTTTCTCAAATTGCTTTGGAGTATTTTTTCTAGAGAGTGGCCAAAGCCTTGAACCTACTCCCCCTGCAAAAATAACTACTTTCATAATTTAATATTATATTCCTTTATTTCTCTTAA
>CAZIOR010000035.1:0-2463 GCA_964540925.1 uncultured Gammaproteobacteria bacterium
AATTTAAGATTTTTTTCATAAATTATCTAAACCAAGCTGCTCTACCGAGTTTATAATTAGGGTTTTTGTTTTGTCTTTCCCCTATTTCTTTCGCAGGAACTCCACCTACAATTTTAAATTCCTCTACATCTCTTGTAACAACTGCACCTGCTCCAACTACAGCGCCTTTACCTATCTTTACTCCTGGTAAAATTATCGCTCTTGGACCAATAAATACGTAATCTCCAATCTCAACAGATTTAGTTATAACTTGATCAGGGTTAGCGAAATCCTCAGCAGACATATCATGCTGAGAATTGTAAATCATTACTTCAGAGGCGATATCAACATGATTTCCAATTACAAGTGGGCCCCTACCATCTAATACAACATTTTCGCCAATTATCGAATCGTTTCCGATCTTAATGTTTGGAGGAAAATAGAAAACTGCACCCATATGCAAGGTTGATCCGCTACCAATTCTTATCCCCCAAAAACGATAAATAAATCTTCGAATAAAATGGGAAGGAATATAGCCTGTAAGTTTTAATTTATAATTAATAAGTTCCCAAAAAACTGTTTTTATTCTTCTAATTACTTTATTCATTTTATTGATTCTAAAACATTAAGTGTTTCTTTAGCCGTTTTTTCCCAAGAAAACTTCTTAATTTGATTATAGCCTTTTTTTATCATTTCTTCTCTCAGCTTTGCGTCCGAAATAACTTTTGTAAGCACTTTGGCTATATCTGATGTATCATTTGGATCAAAATACAAGGCTGCATCTCCACCCGCTTCAGGCAAAGATGAAACATTACTTGTTACAACTGGACAGCCGAACTTCATTGCTTCAAGCACCGGCAAACCAAAACCTTCATACAAAGAAGGCAATGCGAAACACACTGCATTTTTATATAAGCTTGGTAAATCTTCATCTGCCACAAAATCTAGGAATTTAACTTTGTTTTCAATTCCATATTTTTCTGGGGCTGATAAAATATCTGTATATTGCCAACCTCTCTTGCCAACAATTACAAGGTTAAGTTTGTCATTCTTGATCTGGGAAAAAGCCTCTATTAATCTCGTGATGTTTTTGCGAGGTTGGAGAGTCCCAACAAATAAAATATAATCAGATTCTATTCCAAATTTTTTTCTTAAATCATCCATGCTGTAATTTTTTATTGATTCGTTGCTTTTAATACCCAAATAAATTGGATGTATTTTTTGCGAATCTACTGCGTATTCTTTGATTATATCATTCTGTGATGAATTGCTAATAGTAAAGATTGCAGCTGCATTTTTAATAGAATATTTGGACCAATTTTGTAACTGATAAAGATCTTTTTTGTTAAAAAGATCAGGAAAATAGATATAAGAAAGATCCATTATGGCTATTGCGGTAGGTATTGGAGAAAAACGTGGCGCGTAATGCGTTGGACTAAAGAAAATATCTGGTCGTTTGCCAAAATACAAAGACAATGGTAAACCAAACTGAGTCCACATTTTTCTTGGACCTATTATCCTATACGTAAAATTTGCAGACGGAGTTGGCATATCTGATATAGGCTTGTCTTTTAAGTAAATAATAAACTTGTGATCTGTTTTTAACTTAGAAAATTCTAAAATAAGCTGATAAGCATACTCACTTATCCCTACTCTTTTTTGAACGTTTGCCTCGTTTCCGTCAATTCCAATAATCATAATTAAACTCCTGCGTTAATAACTACTAATTTATCTGAATCAATTCCTAAAATTTCCATTGCATCTTTTTTAGTAGATTCAGATATGCATAATATTCTCTCTGTTTCTTTTTTAACCCACTCTAATTTTTTCTTTTGTACCTCAATAATAGTTTTTGCTGTTTCATTTGGATACTTATAAACAATTAAATCATACAAAATCGTAGTTTTTTTTGCTTTTTTAACTGGTGGCTCTGTCCAATCAGAAGTAATAAATATATCTACATTACCTATTAAATTTTCGATTGGTAAGACGTGGAGTTTATTCCAGAAAATATTTAATAAGCTTGGAGGGAAAGGGTATTTTTTAAGAGTACTGTTTGGTTTACTTAAAAAATCATAATTACCTAATTTTCCCCTCAATGAGCTGAAGAAAAAAACATACTCATTACTTGAATCAGAACTTAATAAGCTATCAAGTAAAGAAGATAAATAATTTGCAACTCCTGTTGAGGGAAAAGCTAATTGAGAAATATCAACACCAATTCTCATGAAAATTTCTCCTTTGCTAGCATAAATACCGTAGAGGCCAATATAAAGAAGGATGCATAATAAACCAGATGTTGAGCTGTAAAGAAAATTTGTAAATAGAAAAGAGGAATTGACAATAATATAGAAAATAAACCTGCTATAAGTAAAATTCTACTATCTCTTTTAAGCAATAAAACCACTAAAACTACCAAAAATAATATGTCTTGAATTTTCACTCTGATTTATATTTTATTATTTCGTCTAAGCTTTGAGAAGT